>JBLINY010000073.1:0-22668 GCA_047638695.1 Acidimicrobiales bacterium
GCGGTCCATGAAGATCAGGCGTGGGCGCTGGTCAGTCTTGGGCTTGGACCGCCTTACCCGGTGAGCGCGCTCCACGGCAGGGGAGTGGGCGATCTCCTCGACAGCGTGGTCGACATCCTTCCTTCGGTCGACGAACCAACCGAAGAGACGGAAGAAGAACGAATCTTCGGTATCGCCCTCGTCGGGCGACCCAATGTCGGCAAGTCGACGCTGTTCAATCGATTGATCGGC
The DNA here is from genome assembly GCA_047638695.1 of Acidimicrobiales bacterium. Taxonomy (GTDB): domain Bacteria; phylum Actinomycetota; class Acidimicrobiia; order Acidimicrobiales; family SZUA-35; genus JAHECQ01. Next base: position 232 of record JBLINY010000073.1, read on the forward strand.
GAGAACCGATCGGTCGTTCACGACATGCCGGGAACCACTCGCGACACGATCGACACCGTCGTGCAGACATCGACCGGACCGGTCCGATTTCTCGACACGGCGGGAATGCGACGACGCAGCCGGATCGACGACGACACCGAGTTCTACTCGGTGATCCGGGCGCTGAAGGCCGTCGACACGGCAGATATCGCGTTGCTCATCATCGACGCCAGTGAGGGCATCACGCAGCAGGATCAGCGATTGGCCGAACGAGTCGATTCTGCCGGTTGTCCCATTGTGGTGGTGCTCAACAAATGGGACCAGACCGATCATGACCTACGTCTTGATATGGCTGACCAGCTGAAACGCAAGCTCAGCTTCCTTCCCGACGTGCCTCATCATCGTATTTCGGCTCTTACCGGCAGCGGGGTCGACAAGCTGTTGCCATCGATGAACATCGCTATTGACGCCTATCAGAAGCGGGTTCCCACCAGGAAAGTGAACGACGTCATCCGCTTGGCTCAGCAGGCTCAGCCGGCCCCCGCCGGCGGTCGAGTTCTGTATGCGACCCAGGGTGCCACCGATCCGCCGACGTTCACGATGTTCGCCAACCGGGACCTTCCCGATCACTACCTGCGGTATCTCGAGCGTAAGTTGCGAGAGGCCTTCGATCTCGGCCCGACGCCGGTGAAGATACGAGTGCGTAAGCGCAGCGAGTAGGGTTGTTTCATGGAACGGCTCATGCCGGCGATCGCTGCGGTGATCTGTGTGGCTGCTGCAGTGGTGTGGATCCGTTCGACAATCGAGCGGCACAAGGTGTCCAGCCGACTCAGCACTGAGTCGATTGATCCCGATCTTTGGCGTCTCGCCGATGGCGACTACCGCCGTGACTTCCAGTCTTCGCTCGCCGCCGTCGTTTCAGGCTTTGTGCTCGTTGTCATTGTCGTCGTTGGAGTGTCTACGTTGCCGGCGCTGCTGTCGGCGTCGCTGGCTTTGCCATCGATTGCCACACTCGTCCGACGCAAACGGCTGGCTGAAATCAATCGCATTGCGGCTGGCCGTGCCGAGGTCGAGAAGAAAGCCCGAGAGGTTCTCACCCAGGAAGAACTTGCCCCGCTGCAGTGGGCGGCCCGCTTGGCCCCGTCAGATTTGCCGAGCTTGCCCGGTCTCGAGATCGGTCAGGCCTACCACGCCGGTAGTGGTGCGATGGCCGGCGACTTCTATGACGTGTTCAAGGTCGATGATCACCGCGTTGCGGCCGTTATCGGAGATGTAACCGGCCACGGGATCGAGCCCTCGATTACCGCTCTTCAGGCCAAATACCTCCTTCGGGCCTTCCTGCTGCAGTATCGGGATCCTGGTCAGGCGCTCGAGAATCTCAACGCCCAAATGTCCGTTCTGGAACGGGGCGAGGAGTTCATCTCGCTCGTTGTGCTGGTGTTTGACAACGAGGCAGAGACGCTTCGGTACTCGTCGGCCGGTCATCCAGCGGCCTTCGTTTGGCACGGAAGCGAGGTGCGACCGCTCGGCGCCACCGGGCCGCTGCTGATGCTTGACCCCACAGCGATGTATCACTCGCGCGAGATCTCGTGGGATAACGACGACGTCGCCGTGCTCTATACCGATGGCCTAGCCGAAGCTCGTCGGGGCGATGTGCTTTTCGGCGAGGACGGAGTGGCCAGCATGATTCGCCGGAATCCCACCGCCTCGCCCGATGTCCTCACCAAGGTGTTGGTAGAGGCAGCCCGTGACTTTGCCGGTGGGCCCATCGACGACGATGTCGCTGTTCTGGTGCTTCGGCGGGTCTAAGCGATGCCTTGGTGTGACACGTGCGACGAGTACCGCGCCCCCACGGCGCTAAACGCCGACGGCTGCTGTGACATATGTGAGCAGAGTGTCGACATCACCGATCTGAAGAATCCGGCGCCGACCAAGGCTCCGTGGCACTTCTGGATGATGGTTCTCGCCCTCGTAGCCTACCTTGGGTGGCGTCTCCTTCAGGCCGCAATCTGGCTCGCCGGCCGTTTCTGAGATTGGCCGAGACAACGAGGCCGTCGCTTGCGTTGGTCGACGTGGTCCGCCCGGTATCCTGCCACCCGCCACGGGCTGTGGCGCAGCTTGGTTAGCGCGCTTCACTGGGGGTGAAGAGGTCGGGAGTTCGAATCTCCCCAGCCCGACAACAAAAAGCATCGAACCGGCCCTAGCGGCCGGTTCGATGCCGTTTTGGCTGGCTCATACGGCTGGCCAATCGGCAGTCTCAGTTGTCGGCAGTCTCAGTTGTCGGCAGTCTCAGTTGTTGGCAGGGAGCGCGGCAACGCGGGCTGCGTACTCGGAACTACGGAAGAAGCCGTCGATGAGCGGAACCGGTGATCCGCCGGCTTCAAGACGAGCGACCCAGAAGGCAAGCCCGCCCGGGTCGGGTTGGCGATCCAGCATGCCGGAGTAGATCGTGGTGACCGTCACCGTTGCGTCGGTGGATGTCACGAACTCTGGCGACTCGGTGAACGACACGACAAGTGATGGTCGAGAAACACCCGCATCGAGACGGCCGGCCCAGAAATCGAGGCCGGCAGCGTCGGGCTCGCGGCCGAGCACGTTGCGATACACCTGCGCGGCAAATGCCCGGTTGTCGACGATCCCGACGAGTTCAGCGAACTCGGCCGAGCCCAGGAACCCCTGGGCAACGACGGTTAGCGGTACCCCGGCGTTGCGACGGCCGGCCCAGAAGGTCAGACCCTCCTCATCAGGCAGGCGTTGGAACAAGCCGAGGTAGAGGCGAATGACCTCGCGGCGAACACCGAACTCGGTTGATGAGAGGAACTGGTTGATGATGGGCGCCGAAGTGGCGGTGGAGGTTCCGCCTTGCCCGGTCCAGAAGAGTCGACCTGCTGCATCCGCTGGTCGGCCCAAGAAGTCGAGGTACTGCTGTTCGACGAAGTCGCCCGCCGTTGCAAAGGGGCCATAGCGTGGCACTTCGCAGACTCGGCCCAGGTTCCAGTCCTCACGGCCGTCGACTCGCAGGTTGCCGCCGATCCATATGCAGCCGCCTCCTGCATCGTCCAGGGCCCAGACGCCGCCGTCGAGTTCGCTGGGCAGGTAGCTCGCGATGTGATCGCCGTTGGACTGAAATTTCGCAACGAGGTTCACGGGAGCGACCTGCCCTGTCGCCGAGTCGATGTGGCCGTTAGGCAAGTTGGCCTTCGGCTCGCCGATCCAACGGCTGTGGTTACCAGCGATGACCTCTGAACCAATTGCTAGGAGGGCTTGATAGTCAGAGCTTTTGTACCACTCGGGCGTATCGGCATTGGCGACATCGGGTCCGTAGGTGCGTTCCTTGGCCAGCGTCTGCTGGTCGACGAGCGTCAGTAGATTCGACTGACTGGCGATGTACACGATGTCCCCGGCCTCGAGGATGTCGAACACGATGGGATTTTCCGAAAGGATCCGCTGGTCGAACTCTTCCTGAGGCAAAAGGCGACCGGCCGAGCTGAGTCCGGTGAAGAACTCGTGGCCGAGGTCGCCATCGACCTGGTTGAACTGCCCGCCGACGAAGACTCGTGAGTCGCGCGAGACCTCAACGGCCATAACTGATCCTCCCGCGATGTTTGGGGTGAAGGCAGCGTCGACGGCACCAGTTGCCGCATTCAATCGAGCGAGGTGCAGCTGGTTCGTGTCGTTGACCGAGCCGAAGTCGCCGCCGACGTAGACCTGGGAGCCTACGGCATCGATGTCGAGCACAATGGCCCGCTCGGCGGCGGTCTCGCCGACACTGACAACGAACGAAGGGATCACCTGACCCGTGCTTGGGTTGATGGCGGCCATGGGGCCGGTGACAACACCGTTGATGGTGGTGAACTCACCTCCGACGTAGAGCATCGAGCCGTCAGGCGAGGGTTCGATCGCGTGTACCGGACCGTTCAGGATGGGATTAAACGATGGGTCCCATACGCCGCTCGTTCGATCGAAGGCCGCCAGATAGGCCTGGCTGTGGGTTGTACCGTCGGGTGCGACCACGGTTGTGAAGCGACCCGCTGCGTATTGTCGATCGCCGATGTGTTCAAGATCTCGGACTCGCCACGTGATGCCGAACTTCGCGGGGCAAGGCCCTGCACTCCCCAGGTTGACGTGTAGTCGATGGAGAGCCCGGGCGCCTGGGCCGCTACCGGTCGCGAGAGGGGAGTTGGTGCCACGATCGTTGCCAAAAGAAGAAGCGCCATGATCGCCACGACAAGTGTAAAACGAGCCTGCGAAACGAAGAAGCGCCTCGGGCGCCGAGAATCACACATGGTGAAAGTATCTCACGCTCGGTGGGGTGGACGAGAGATCCCATTCCATCCAGTACCGTTTTATTCATGTGTGGGCGATTCGTTTCAGCAGCTCCTCCCGACGAGTTGGCCCGATACTTCGGGGCGACCGCCCCGGAGGGGGAGCTCGAACCCAACTACAACTTGGCGCCCACCAACGAGGCGTATGTGGTTCGAGCCGCGGCCGGTCAACGAGCAATAGCCACGCTGACCTGGGGCTTGGTGCCGTTTTGGTCCAAGGACCGCAAGATTGGATCGCGCATGATCAACGCTCGTTCCGAGACGGCACCCGAGAAGCCAGCCTTTCGTCGGGCGTACCAGAAACGGCGCTGTCTGATCCCTGCGGACGGATTCTACGAGTGGGCGAAGGTGGAGGGAAACAAGAAGAAGCAGCCGTACTTTATTCATCATCGCGACGACGAACCCCTGGTCTTCGGCGGCCTGTGGGAGCATTGGGTCCCGAAGGATGACGACGGCAACGACCAAGAGGATGGACGCCTCACCACGTGCACCATTCTCACGACGACCGCAAACGAAACAATGGCACCCGTTCACGATCGCATGCCCGTGTTCATTCCCCCGCAACGATGGGACGATTGGCTCGACCCCGAATCCGATGCTCTCGAGCTGCGTTCCCTGCTCGTCCCCGCGCCCAGCGGCCTACTGCAGCTCCGTCCGGTCACCACGATGGTGAACAGTGTTCGGAACAAAGGGCCAGAACTAATCGTCGAAGCCACGCCCGAACAGCTCATTGGGGCATCTTGAGTGACGGTCCCGAATGAGTGAGCTGCCGATCAGGCGCAGGGCGAGGCGTACGATCGTCCGGTTCCAGGCGCGGCTCGAGGCCGGAACTGGCGACCGTATCGTTCCCGTAGTTATCGCTACCGCTTTATCGCTCTTCCTGGCGTCGCTGTCGACTGCCCGGTACAACTCGCTCGACACGGGTAACGATCTAGCTGGGTACGCCCAGGCCGTGTGGTTGCTTGGTCAGGATCTTCAACCAGAAGCCTCGCTGTTTGGCGAGAACATTCACATGCTCGAGCTTCATTGGTCGTTCGTGCTCTACCCCCTGGCGTTGCTGGCACTTGTCGTTCCGACCGTCAGTGCCTTGGTCGCGATTCAGTCCGTCGCTATTGGTCTCGGTGTCTTCCCGCTTTGGCACTTGGCGCGCCGGGTCGCCAACCTGCGAGTCGGCGCGGCCACCGCCCTCTCACTGGCGTACGCTCTTCACCCCTCGATACATGAGCTGGGCACCAACGATTTTCACCCTGAGGCGCTCGCCGTCCCCGGGCTGATCGGCCTGGCGTACTTCGGGGCATCCAAGCGTTGGGTTTGGTACTGGGTCTGCGTCGTCTTTGTGCTGCTGTGTCGGGCTGACCTCGGCCTGGCCGTGGCCCTCTGGGGTTTTCTCCATATCAGCGATGGCGAGCGCCGGGCCGGGTTGTGGACGCTCGGACTCGGGACGGTCTGGTCGCTCGGCCTGTTGCTCGTCGTCCAGCCCCTCGTGAGCAACGCGACGGTTGGGCAGTACGGGGAGTACGGGGATTCGTTGGGTGAAGTGTTTCTCACCATCGCAACGAGCCCACTTAGCTTTCTTTCTGATCTGGTTGCGTTGCAGAACGTCGCCCTTGTTGTTGCCCTTTTGGCTCCGGTGATCTTCCTGCCACTTTTGTCGCTGCGCCACCTGTTGCCGGCCTTGCCCCTCGGAGCCATCTACTTGGTTACCGATGTCTCCAACAGCGGTGCCTTCGCCGAGCGCACCGCCTTGCTGCTTGCCTTCGTTTTCATCGCAACCGCCCACGCCTTGAATCGCCTCGGAACCATGGGCGTCGATCGGGTGTTCATCGATCTGCGCTTGCTCGCCACACTTGTGGCAGCTTCGGCGCTGCTCTTCATCGGGAGCTCTCCGACGACCTTCTATGAGCGGCCGTGGGAATGGAACGAGCGCACCGCAGCCGATGTGGCTGTTCTCGAAGCCGTGTCACTGCTCGACACCAACGATGCGGTGAGGGCATCACCTTCGGCTATCGGGCAGCTGGCCGATCGGCCCTGGCTCTATACCCTCGACGGGTCCCAGCAGCCTCAGGTCGCCTTCGCCATCTTCCGAGTCCGAGCGGTGCTGATTGACGAGCGCGACCTGCCGATGCTGCCGCCCGACGAACGCCGGCTTCAGCGTGAGGCGTTCGCTGCAGGTATGGCTCAACAAGGCTTCGAGCTTCGTTATGAAGACACCGCCAACGGCGTGCTGCTCTTCTACCGCCCTTGATGTTTTTTCTGATTGTTGCGATTCACCCGGCAGCTACGGTCCGTTCGATATGAAGAAGCTCGACCGGGGCGATCTGCTCACGTGGCCAAACCTCATCACGCTGCTCCGCCTGTGCTGCATCCCTGTGTTTCTGTGGCTGCTCTTTGGGCGAGACAACCGTGCAGCGGCAGCGTGGCTACTCGGCGCTTTGGGAGCCACCGACTGGGTCGATGGTTTCGTCGCCCGGCGGTTCAACCAGGTCAGTGAATTTGGGCGGATGTTCGATCCAACCGTCGACCGACTGATGTTTGTCACCGCCATCCCGGCCATCGTCATTGATGGATCAGTCCCGCTGTGGGTGGCAGTTCTGGCGGTCGGCCGTGAGCTGCTCGTCGCGGTGATGGCAATTGCCCTGCTCGCTCGCTCGCTCGGCACCATGACGGTCACAAGGCACGGGAAGACGGGTGCCTTTCTTCTGATGTTCGCTTTTCCCATGTTTCTGGGGTCAGCGAGCACGCTGTCCTACGCCCCGCTGTTGGGTTGGATGGCCTGGGTGTTCGCTCTTCCCGGCATTGGATATAGCTGGTACTCCTTATTGTTCGACTACCTCCCCGAGGCTCGTCGCAGATTTGGCTCCGGCCGATCCGCGTAGCGGGTCTTGGCCCCTCCGGTCAGGTACGGTCTCTATCCATGTTGACTCCGGAAGATCTCCGCTATTCGTCGGACCACGAGTGGGTGACACTCGTTGAGGAAGGTCGTGTGCGCGTCGGCATCACCGACTATGCCCAGGACGCGCTTGGCGACGTTGTGTTTGTCGAACTTCCGGTCATCGGAACCGCCGTCATCGCTGGCGGGCCGATGAGTGAAGTCGAGTCGACCAAGTCGGTCTCTGATGTCTACGCGCCGGTCGACGGTGTGGTGGTTGAGATCAACTCTGATCTCATCGATGCGCCGGAACGTATCAACGAAGATCCCTACGGCGAGGGTTGGCTCTGCGTGATCGAGCTGGCCAAGGGTGCGTTGGTCGACAGTCTGCTCAATGCCGCTGGGTATCGCGAGCTCACCGAAGGCTGATCTGTGGACTCTGTTTGTGGGCACTGCGGATACGAGAATCCTCTTGGAGCCAAGTTCTGCATGTCGTGTGGCAAGCAGATGACACTCGGCGGAGCCGTTCTCGATACCGGCGCGGTCGTTCTCGCGAGCGATGAACCAACCGCAGACTCACCCGCCATCACCGTTGCATCCAGCGGCGAAGCGCAGGGGATGTTCGTCGTTCGGGAGGGGCCAAAGCGCGGCAGTCGCATCTCGCTCGATCTCGATCGGGTCACGATCGGTCGTCACCCCGAATCGGATATTTTTCTCGACGACATCACGGTGTCGCGCCGACATGCAGAGATTCACCGGACGGTGAACGGGTTCGACGTGTCCGACGCTGGCAGCCTGAACGGAACCTATGTCAACAGGACGCTGGTCGAGCGAGCTCAGCTGCAAGATGGCGATGAATTGCAAGTCGGCAAGTTCAAGTTGGTATTTGTGGCCCTAGGAGATGGGGAATGAACCTGGCAAGACCACAGGTCACAGGATGATGGAGAGTTCTACGGCTCATTGGTCGATCGGGGAAGTGCTCGGGCTGCTCCAAGACGAATTTCCTGACGTCACGATCTCGAAGATTCGTTTTCTCGAGAGCCAGGGCTTAATCGACCCTGAACGAACCCCATCGGGCTACCGCCGTTTCTACGACCGAGATTTCGAGCGGTTGCGCTGGATCTTGGTTCAACAGCGCGACCACTATCTTCCACTCAAGGTGATTCGGGATCGTCTCGAGGCGGGCGATGTGGTCGGCTTGGATTCTGGCGACGACATCGAGGTCCTTCCCGACGACGCCGAATTGTCCGTCTTGTCGGACTCGCAGTCCTTCGAAGCGGCCGACATCGATCCGCTGGTCGACCTGACCGATGACGCAGTCGTTCCGGTTGGTGATCTTGAGTTAGCGACATCGGAGATCGAGGAGGTCACATTGGTTGTTCCAGGTGAGGTACCCGAACGTTCAGCGGTCGCCGAGGCCGGCATCTCTCAAGCTGACGTCGAGACTGATTCTCTACTTCAGGTAGAGGGCTCGGGAATGCTGGCGCTGGTAGCGATGAGCAGGGACGAGCTGGCCGAAGCGGCCGGTTGTGACCAGCGGCTTCTCCACGAGCTCGAGCGGTTCAACCTCATTGCAGGTCGATCTGTTGGTTCGGTCCTGATGTTCGATGCAGCGGCGCTTGAGGTTGCTCGCTTGGCCGTGCGCTTCGGCGAGTTCGGTCTCGATCCGCGCCATCTCAGGTCCTTTCGGCTCGGTGCCGAGCGCGAGGTTGGTTTGGTGGCCCAGATCGTGCAACCAATGATGCACCGGCGTTCGCCTGATGCTCGCCAGGAGACGATGGCGATACTCGACGAGATGATGGCCCTCGCCACCAGCCTGCGCAACGCGATGGTGCGCCATGTGGTGGCCGAGCAATTCCCCGATCGTTGATCCCAACCCCTCGCATCGCTGGGTGGACGGCAGCCCGGGGGGCTAGGTTGTAGTCATGGCAGTCGAGATGGAATTGGTCGGCGTGCGGGTGCAGATGCCGACGAACGCACCGATTCTGATCCTGCGCGAGGCCGATGGCCGGCGCCGCACTGTGCCGATCTATATCGGCGGCCCAGAAGCACACGCCATCGATCTGGCGCTCTCGGGCACGCCGACGGCACGACCGATGACCCATGATCTTCTGACAACGATGATCGCCGAGTTGGGCGCCACTATCGAACGGGTGGTGGTCACCGAGCTTCGACAGGGGACGTTCTACGCCGACCTCTTCGTACGCGACGCTGCTGGTGATGTGCAGACCTTCTCTGCCCGTCCGTCCGACGCCGTGGCCATAGCGGTTCGGGCCGATGTTCCGATTTTCGCCGAAGAGGCGTTGATCGAAGATGCCGGTATTGAAGAAGAGGAAGACGATGACCAGCGTGTCGACGGCATCGAGGAAGAAGAGATGGTCGAGCAGCTTCGGAAGTTCCTCGACGAAGCGAAGCCCGACGATTTCAAGGAGTAGCACCCGCCTCGTCACTGGCGGCGGCGGCGCTCGCGGTCTCAGATTTCGTCAGCGACTCCAACCACGTCGAGTTCGCGAACAGCTGTCGCGATACGCCTGATGCTGTTGGAGACCATGGTCGCCGTTCGCTCGTCTGGCGCCTCGCGTTGCACCAGCAGCAGCACCGCCAGACCAGGCAGTAGAAAGCCGAGTCGGTAGCGGCGCCATGTCTCGGAGAGGTCCGACGCGGTGAGAGACGCGTACCGTGCGACGAGGGTCTGGTCGGACTTGGCCCGGTCGAGGGGTGCCATGCTGGTCGCGGCCAGCCATGACAAGTCGGCCTCTCCGAATTGCACCGCGATCTGTTGCCAATCGAACAAGATGGCCTCGCCGGTAGTTTCGTCGAACACGAGATTGTCGGCTCGCGGATCGCCATGACAGAGCGTTGGCGACTGGGCGTTGAAGGCCTCGATGAGAACGGACCGGCGGTCCAGAAGGGTGCGGAAGATCTGCGCCTCTGCCGGCCCGACATGATGGGGGAGTGCATCCAGTCCACGTTCGAGAGCTACGGAGTCGAACGTCGCTGGCGCTGAGCGCCGCACATTTAGCCCATCGGTTCGTTCCGGAGCGGCGAATGCCCGGTGCAAGTTGCTCAGTGCCGACACAACATGGAGGGCATCGTCGAGGTCAAGACCGGTGGCCTGGGCGACCGCACGGTGCTGACCGAGGTCGGTGATGAGGAACGACCATCGATCGTCGCCCTCGTCGAGGGTGTCCAGAAGTTCGGGGTGGCGGACGGCCCCGCTGGTCAGTATCCGCTGGTACGCCAAGGCCTCTCGTCGGTAGGCCCCGGACGCCCGAGCTGCTTCGCCGTTCGGACCGGTGGTGGACAGTTTGGCCACGACTGATTGGGGTGCTGCCGGCCCAGAGAGTTCGACTCGCCACACGTCGCTGAACACGCCTCGACCTCCGCCGGCGTCGGAGACTTTGTGTACCCGCCAACCGTTGCGCTCGACGAGCGCATTGATGCGAGGATCGATCGCAGAAGAAGGCATCTCAGGAGAAGGAGAGGTCACTGGGTGAGTATCCCAGCAGGAACGCCCCGGTGGGGGTCCTCGCGCGGTCCGCGCGAAACTCGCGCGGATAGTGTTGACGCCCTCACAGCGATCGCATAGGTTGGCCAGCGGTTGGTTGCATGGACGTAATTACATTCAATGTAGGAATTACATTCTCGTGCAATTGACCGATGCTCCATCTGAGACCGCTACTGCGGTTTCGGCTCTGCCCGCACTTCTTCCCTCAGCAGGTCGCTTTCATGAATCTTGAAGACAGCTTTTCCGGTAAACGAACAGCGGAAATCGTTGGGATCACCTATCGGCAGCTTGACTACTGGGCCCGAACTGACCTTGTGCGGCCGTCGGTGGCCGATGCTCAGGGATCGGGAAGTCGCCGGGGTTATTCGTATCGCGACCTGCTCGAGCTGAAGGTCGTCAAGACATTGCTTGATTCGGGTATCCGACTCGAGTCAGTTCGCGAAGCCTTCGTCTACTTGCGCGATCAGATGGGCGAGGACATCGCGTCGGCAAACCTGGTGCTGAACGGCGCGAGTTCGGTGGTGGTGAGGAGCGGCGAGGAGCTGGTTGACCTGCTCCGTAATGGTCAGGGCGTGCTGAACATCTTGCCGATGGCGGGCGTTAAGGAACAGGTTGACGCCGCAATCGTCGAGCTTCACAGCCCTGCTGCGGTGGACAGCCCTGCTGCGGTGGACAGCCCTGCTGCACCGCGGGTTGCCGAAGCTTAGGCGCCTTCAGAGGGCTGGCTCACGGCCGAAGGGTCGTGAGGGGCAACGATTCAGATCCGTTCCCGGGTCGCCGACCACAACTGTGCTTGGTTTTTGCCTCGCCGCTTTGCTTCATAGAGGGCCTGATCGGCGCGTTCGAACGTCTCGTCTGGCGTCGTGTTGTGCTCGTGCAGTGCCACGCCAGCACTAAGCGTCGGGGTGGGTCCGTCTTCGACTCGGCGGTCGAGCCCCCAACCCTGGAGGATGCGGTCTGCAACCGCGAGGGGGTCAGCATGGGCACGGCGAGCGACGATCAGGAACTCATCCCCACCGAGTCGGGCCGAGGTGTCAGAGTCACGCAGGCAGTGCTGCAGGTGGGCGCTGAGCGCCTGCAGGACCTGATCGCCAGCGGCGTGGCCGCGGGTGTCGTTCACCTGTTTGAAGCCGTCGAGGTCGAGGACAACGAGCGCATCTCCTGGCTGGAGTGCTGCTTTGAGGGCATCGGCATGGCGCCGATTGCCAATACCGGTGAGTTCGTCGAGCGTCGTGGCTCGGTTCAGCTCGTCGATGACGAAAAGGTGTTCGATGGCGATGCCGACCTGAAGACCGAAGAGGCGGGCGAGATCCATCGTGAAGTCGGGATCGCTGGTGTCGATGGGGTAGAGGACCACGGCTCCAACGGGTGCATCGGGCGCGGGCAGGGGGACAACCAGCATGGTGTGGTCGTCACGAGTAGGCACGAGCCGGGGACGATCGCCGCCGATGGTTTCGATGAGAAGCTGCGCTGCATGTTCGCCGGGGTCGGCGGTCGTCGCCGACCCTCGAGTGACAGGAATCAGCTCGCCTTGGTTTGTGCGGAGAACAACGGTAGATCGATCGACGTCGAAAATCTCCCGGGCCGCCTCGGCGACCTGCTCGGCCGCTTGTTCGAGCGAGCCCGGTCGTCGGAAGCCGTGCAGCACATCTTCCAGGCGACTCAGGCGTAGGTGTCGCTGGTGACTCTCAGCACTCGAGCGAATGGATCGATTGGTGACGGCCGAGATGAGCTCCGCCAGCACGGCTGCGATCGGTACGGCGACCAGTGGTAGAGCGAGGCTAAGTCGGTCCGGAGCCTGCCAGTAGGCGAGAAGTAGCGTGAGGATTATCGCCGGACTAGTAGCCATTGCCATGCCGGGCGACATGGTGAAGCCGACGTAGGCCGTGACCATCACGGCAATCAGCGACAACCCGACGGCGGCGTAGGGGGTGGCGGCGAGTTCAGCTTGGTAAACGCCGAGAGCGATCGTTCCCAATACGACGGCCGCAGGCAGCAATCGCCAGTTCGCATCGATTCGGTCCCATGGCACCAAGTAGAAGATGGCGCCAGCGACGACAAGGGCAACCGCCGCAACGGCGAGCGGCGTGAGGGGTAGACCTGTGCCGTTTCGGGCCGCGAGGTCCAGCAACGCCAGCAGCGATGACGCGCTGAGGAGAACAGCTGCCGCTATTCCCTGCCGCCTACGCCAGAAAAACTCCGCCATCGCCTTTTGCTCTTAAGGCAACAGAACCTATGGCTCTGCCGCTGCCCGACCACAATCCGTGCATGCGACCGTACCCTACGTGACGCACAATGCGAAGCTGGGGATGGAATGCGAAGCTGGGGATGGAATGCGAAGCTGGGGATGGAATGCGAAGCTCGGGATGGGTTGTGCGTGAAAAGATGCTGGAGCGAAGGTTCCCGGGCTTCGCTTCAGAAGGGTCTCTGCCTCAGGTGGGAGGGTCAGCATCGGCGGTGAGCGGCCCACAATGGGCAGCATCGTTGAACGACCGGATAACCCATCCCTCGTCGGAAACAACCAGGTGGGCGAACGACCCGTTGCGGCTGCCATTGAAGGTGAACGGGTTGGCTCCGATCGCGTGGCCGAGCAGCGATCCGATGGTGCCGCCGTGGCACACCGCCATGACGAACTGGTCAGGATGGGAAGCAGCAATGCGTTCTACGCCAGCGACGGTGCGAGCCGTGAAGGAGGCGTTGGTCTCTGCGCCGGGAATCTCGCCCCATTCGCGATTGGCTCGCATCGCCATGGCAGCGGGATGTTCTTCGGCCACCATCTGACGGAACTTGCCGCCTTCGCCGATGCCGAGGTGGATCTCGCGGAGGTCGGCTTCGACTCGCGGCTCGATACCAAGGTGGCTTGCCAATGGCGCCGCAGTCTGATGGGTGCGCTGCAACGACGTGACATAGATGGCATCGATGGGTTGAGTCTTTAGGCGTTCACCAACTTGTGTGGCCTGGTACTGCCCGAGCGGCGACAACGGCGGATCGCCTTGTCCATCAACCAGCGGGAAAGGTTGTCCCTCGACGAAGGGTGCCGACTGGCCGTGGCGGACGAGCAGCACCTGGCAGGCGCCGGACGGCGGCTCGAAGAAGGTCTGGGGGTAGCTTTTGGCGGTCATCGGAGCAGAACTTAGTCCCCGTAGCCTGGGCCGGATGCCAGTTGCCGGCCCTACGCCACCTCAGCCCGAGAAGCGCCCAGTTGACCGAACCCTCTGGGGTCACACGGTCACCGATCCCTACCGTTGGCTGCGCGATCGAGAGGACCCAGCCGTCATTGCTCACCTCGAGGCAGAAAATGCTCACACCGAGCACGCGCTGGCCCCGACGGCCGATCTGCAAGAACAGCTGTTCAACGAGATCAAGGCTCGAGTGCAGGAAACCGACCTGTCGGTCCCGGTGATCAAAGACAGCTGGTCCTACTACGTGCGCACAGAAGAGGGCGAGCAGTACGCCCACCATTGTCGTCGGTCGGTCATCGATGGGGTCTTCGGCGAAGAGTCTGTGATGCTCGACGAGAACGTCGAGGCTGCCGCTGGCCCCGGCTCGAGCAGCAGCGGACAGACCGATGCGGACACCGACTCGGACACGGACTCGGACACAGCTGAGGACGGGTACTTCGAGATCGGCGTCTTTGATGTGTCGCCTGATCACGCTCTGTTGGCGTGGGCCGTGGATAGGGCGGGCGACGAGCGGTTCCGCCTTGTGATTCGCGAGCTCGATACCGGTCTGGAGCTCGAGGATGTCATCGAGGACGTCTCGTACGGCTCGGCTTGGGCTACTGACAACCAGACCTTGTTCTATGTGAGGCCGGACGAGGCCAACCGCCCCTACCAGATCTGGCGACACCGACTCGGCAGCTTGCCCGACGAGGATGTGTTGGTCTTCGAAGAGAAGGACGAGCGGTTCTTCTGTGGCGTCGGCCGCGACAAGGACGACTCGTTCATCTACGTCGGGTCGTCATCGGCGATCACTGACGAGGTGTGGCTGATTCCGGCGGACGATCCCACCGCAGCCCCGGCTTGTGTTCAGCCACGAGAAAACGGCATCGAGTACGCGGTGGCGCATCGGCCCGCCGGCCCGGGTGGACAGCCACGCCACTTCCTCGTGCTCACTAATTTCGAAGCCGAGAACTTCCGGGTCATGACCGCTCCAATCGACGCCCCACAGCGAGAGAACTGGACCGAGCTCGTTGCCCACCGCGACGACGTAATGCTCACCGGGTTCGACCTCGCTGGCGACTACCTTGTGCTGTTCGAACGCACCAATGGCGTGACCCAGATGAGCACTCGGCGATGGAGTGACGGCGCGATAAAGACCATCGCCCAACCCGAACCGGTCTACACCGTTTGGCCGGGTGCCAATCCGACATCGGACACCAACCTCTTTCGGTACGGCTACAGCTCGATGGTCACACCACCGTCGGTTTTCACGATCGACTTGGGAACCGACGAACGCACCTTGCTCAAGGAGACAGAAGTTCTCGGCGGCTTTGATCGCGCCGACTATCGAACCGAACGGGTGTGGGCGACGGCCGACGACGGCACTCGTGTGCCGATGAGTTTGGTGTACCGCTCGGACCGAGATGCCTCGACGCCCAGCCCCTGTGTGCTGTACGCCTACGGCGCCTACGAAGCATCGATCGACCCGACGTTCTCGTCGGCCCGACTGTCGCTGCTCGATCGTGGGTTTGTCTTCGCTATTGCTCATGTGCGCGGCGGAGGCGAGATGGGACGGCAGTGGTATCTCGACGGCAAGTTCGAGAACAAGGCCAACACCTTCACCGACACCGTCGCCTGCGCCAAACACCTCGTTGCCGAGGGTTGGACTACGTCGGCACAGCTCGGTCTGCGCGGGGCATCAGCCGGCGGACTGCTCGTCGGTGCAGCGCTCAACCTGTCGCCGGAGTTGTTTGGCGCTGCGGTAGCCCAGGTGCCATTCGTCGATGCGGTCAACACGATGCTTGACGCCTCGCTGCCCCTCACCGTCACGGAATGGGAGGAGTGGGGCAACCCGGCTGAGTCCGAAGACATCTACCACCTGATGGCGTCGTACGGGCCATATGAGAACATCAGCGCCGCCGACTATCCTGCCATTTTCGCCACCGGCGGGCTCAGTGATCCGCGAGTTGGGTTCTGGGAGCCAGCCAAGTGGGTTCTTGCGCTGCGAGAGAAAACTGCGTCGGGGAACCCGGTTTTGTTGTGGACCGATCTCGGCGCCGGACACGGCGGGCCGACCGGGCGATACGCCTCGTGGCGTGAAGAGTCGCGGACGCTGGCCTTCCTAATTTCTACCCTCGTGAAGTAGCGGTACGTCTTTCGTCATCTCAGGCGTGTAATGTCCGATGGGTACGGACCCACCAGGAGGTAGTGCCGTCAACAAGTCTGAGTACGACCGTCGGTTGGCCGCCTATGAGAGCGGCATGGCCGAGTTGCAAGAGCAACTGAAGGCAATGGAGGAAGAAGTTGTCACCCTCCGGCGCCGACTTCAGGACGCGCCCAAACGCGTTCGCACTCTCGAAGAGCGTCTGCTCGACACCAAGGGCCAGCTGGCTCAAGCTGTCAGTCAGAACGAAAAGCTCACATACACCCTCCGCGAAGCGCGCGAACACATCGCCGCTCTTCGCGAAGAGGTCGAGAAGCTGACCCACCCGCCAAGCGCCTACGGCACGTTCCTCGGCCGCAACGACGATGACGACACCGTCGACATCTTCACGAGCGGCCGCAAGATGCGGGTCGAGCTCCACCCGGGTATCGATGACGACCGCCTGGTCACCGGCGCCGAGGTGGTTCTGAACGAATCCCTCAACGTCGTCAAGGTCCGCGGTCCCGAGAAGAACGGCGAGGTCGTCTCAATCAAAGAGATGCTCGACGACAAGACCCGTGCGGTCATCGTTGGCCGAGCCGACGAGGAACGCGTTGTCGAGTTGGCCGACTTCTTGGTTGGCACAGGTGTCCGCGCCGGAGATTCCATGCTCCTCGACGCTCGCTCGTCGATACTGATTGAAAAGCTCCCGAAGGCCGAGGTTGAAGATCTTGTGCTCGAAGAGGTGCCCGATGTCAGCTACGAAGACATCGGCGGTCTTGACGAGCAGATCGAAACCATCATGGATTCGGTCGAATTGCCGTTTCTCCACGCCGATCTCTACACCGAGCACGAGTTGCCGGCGCCAAAGGGAATTCTGCTCTACGGCCCACCCGGTTGCGGCAAAACCCTCATAGCCAAGGCAGTGGCCAACTCGTTGGCCAAAAAAGTGGCCGAGATCTCCGGTGACGAACACGCCACGAGCTTTTTCTTGAACATCAAGGGCCCAGAGCTGCTCAACAAGTATGTCGGTGAAACTGAGCGTCAGATCCGACTGATCTTCCAACGGGCTCGTGAGAAGGCCGAAGAAGGCATGCCCGTCATCATCTTCTTCGATGAGATGGAGTCGTTGTTCCGCACTCGCGGCAGTGGCATCAGCTCCGACATCGAAAGCACCATCGTTCCGCAGCTGCTGGCCGAAATTGATGGCGTCGAAGCGCTGAAGAACACCATCGTGATCGGTGCCTCGAACCGCGAGGATCTCATTGATCCCGCCATCCTGCGACCGGGCCGCCTCGATGTGAAGATCAAGATCGAGCGACCAAACGAAGTGGCAGCCAAGTCGATCTTTGCCCGATATCTCACGACGAGCCTGCCGATTCACGACACCGAACTTACTGATCACGACCATCGCGACGACGCCTTGAGCGCCATGGTCGATGCCGCTGTTGAGTTCATGTATCGCACCGACGACGAGACTCGGTTCCTCGAGGTCACCTACCAGAACGGCGACAAAGAAGTTCTGTACTTCCGTGACTTCTCCTCCGGAGCCATGATCGAGAACATTGTTCGGCGGGCGAAGAAGCTGGCCATCAAGCGCTTCCTCGACGTTGGCGAAAAGGGCATCAAAACCGAGGATCTTCTCGCGTCGGTTACCCAGGAATTCAAAGAGCAGGAAGACCTTCCGAACACCTCGAACCCTGATGACTGGGCCAAGATCTCGGGTAAGAAGGGCGAACGAATCGTCTATGTCCGGACCTTGATCTCCAAGGACGGTGACGACGCCGAGGGCGGCAGGGCCATCGAGCAGGTCGCAGCAGGCCAGTACCTGTAGTCCTTGCTCGACCTCTAGTGTGCTCCTCGTGGCCATTCCTAAAGTCATCGGCATCGAAACCGAACTCGGCATTATGGTGCGTGGCACCAACGAGTGGAACCCAGTATCGGCCTCGTCGCTGCTGATCAACGCCTATGTGGGCGCTGAACCTGGTGCGCTCGACGAGCGATCACGGCCCGTGGCATGGGACTTCATCGACGAGAGCCCGAGCGCAGACGCTCGCGACTATCTGCCGCCTGAGTTTGCCATGCCGCCCGAGGTCGAGACCCACCTGGTCAATGCCGTGCTCACCAACGGTGCCAGGTACTACGTCGACCATGCGCATCCTGAGATTTCGACTCCCGAGTGTCGGGACGCTTTGTCGGCCGTCGTGTTCGACCGTGCCGCTGAGCTGATCGCCGTCGACTCGATGGCACTGGCCAACGACGTGCTGCCCGACGGGCAGGAGATCGTTCTCTACAAGGACAACTCCGACCGCAAGGGCAACGCCTACGGGTGCCACGAGAACTTCCTCCTCGATCGGGCCGTTCCGTTTGGCCAGATCGTGACGGCGGCGACCGGTCACTTTGTTACCCGGCAGATCTACACCGGCTCGGGAAAGGTCGGGAGCGAGCTGCCCGGGATCGGCTCCGACGAGATCCCCTATCAACTCACGCAACGGGCTGAGCACTTCGAAGAGGAAGTCGGGCTCGAGACGACGCTGAAGCGTCCGATCGTGAACACACGCGACGAGCCCCATGCCGACAGTCAGCGATACCGCCGGCTGCACGTCATCGTTGGCGACGCCAACATGTCGCAGGTTGCCACGTTCATGAAAGTCGGCACCACCTCGGTGCTGTTCGCAATGTTGGAAGACGACGCGTTCGAGCGGATGCACCCGTTGGCCGAACCGGTCGCCGCAATGCATCAGGTCAGCCACGACCTCACCCTGGCTCGCCCCTTGCGGTTGGCCGATCACACGACAGCGACGGCCCTGGAGCTCCAGGTCGACTTCCTGAGTCAAGCCCGCGTTTGGGCCGATCGGTTCGGGTTCGAAGCAGTCGGCGGCGACGAGGTTGGCGCCATGATTCTCGATCGGTGGGCTGACATTCTCGCCGGCCTCGAGAGTGATCCCGATTCGGTCGCCCCACAGGTCGACTGGCTAGCCAAGAAGCGGTTGCTCGACGGCTTCCGTGAACGCCACGACTGTGAGTGGGGTGATCCTCGTCTGCGGGCGCTTGATTTGCAGTACCACGATCTCCGACCGACGAAGTCGCTGGCGGCGCGAGCGGGCCTCGAGACCATCGTCGATGAAGCGGCAGCCGTTGTGGCCAAACACGATCCGCCGCTTGACACCCGGGCGTACTTCCGCGGCAGGTGTCTGCAGAAGTTCGCGGACAACGTCGTTGCTGCCAACTGGGACTCGATCGTCTTCGACGTTGGTGATGAACCTTTACGGCGTGTTCCCATGCTCGAGCCTTGCCGCGGTACGGTGGAGCACGTGGGGACGCTGTTGGACGAGAGCGCAACGGTGTCCGAACTTCTCGAGAAACTGGGTGCGTGATGGCTGAGCGTGAGCAAATCAAGAAACCGAGCCCGCGAGAGAGCGAGCAGGTCGTTGAAGAAACTGCTGCTGGTAGCGAGTCGGGGGAGAAACTGAAGGCCGAGCTCGATGATCTCCTCGACGAGATTGATGACGTGCTCGAAACCAATGCCGAGGACTTTGTGAAGTCCTACATCCAAAAGGGTGGCCAGTAACCCACTCGCCATCTAGTTGGTGAGGTCGACCAGTCGATATTGCTAGGCGATATTGGCTGGCTAGTAGGCGACGTTTGTTGGTTCTGACGTTGCTTCGGGAAGAAACCCGCACGTAGCGAGGGCCCGCCGGAACAGCCAGATCAGTCCCGACCCGATCGGGAATGACACGACGAGATCGAGCGGCCAGTGCCGCCCGAGCGTCAGGCGAGTTATCGCCTCGAACAAGCCGAAAACCAGGGCCCACGTAAGCACCCACCGTGTCGAGCGGGTCGGCAGGAACAATGTCAACGCGATTCCTGTGAGCAGGACGACGCGCATGACGCCGCCCGAGAAATACGGGCCAACTGCACCGATGACGTCGGCTGATGGCACGCTGCCCTGGATGATGCGGTTGGTGATGTTCTGAAGGGCGTCGGCGCCGACGCCGACGCCGGCGACCAGAAGAACGGGTGACAAGTGACGGTGGCGACCGGCCGCAAGTATGGCCAGAACAATCAACATCGCCCGGTTGAGGGGAATGGCTCCGAGGTCAGTCGCGACCTCACAGAAGGAGGCCAGACCCGGGATTGGTTGCAGCCAGGGCACGAGCGCTTCGAATATTCCTTCATCAACATCCCTCACAATGCCAATGAGGGTGAACCTGGCGAAGGCAAGAATCACTATGAATCCGAGCATGGCGAAGCCAGCCAGCCGCATGAGTTCGCGCATCGTCGCCATCTGGATCAAGGTTAGGACAGGCCGGTGTCCGCTAACGTGAGGTCAATGAACCTACCCCTGTACTCCCCATCGGATGACCCGGGACCGAGCTTCACGAACCTGCTCGGCGACCACGGACTCCGACCCGACTACAGCGTGGCGCAGCCGAGTGGCCCTGGTGCCGCCGATCACCTCAAGATCACCCACGGGACAACCGTCGTTGCCGCCCGCTACGGGGATGGCGTGATTATCGCAGGCGACCGTCGAGCTACATCAGGCAACCTCATCAGCCACCGAACCATGCAGAAGGTATTCCGGGCCGACCGTTGGTCGGGCGTCGCCATTGCCGGCGCCGCCGGCCCAGCGATTGAGATGGTCAAGCTTTTTCAACTTCAGCTTGAGCACTACGAAAAGGTCGAGGGCCATTCGCTCTCGCTCGAGGGTAAGGCGAACCAACTCTCGCAGATGTTGCGCAACCACTTGCCCGCTGCCATGCAGGGAATGGTGGTCGTTCCGATCTTTGCCGGCTTCGACCGTCGCCGAGAGTACGGCCGCCTGTTCGCCTACGACGTCACCGGTGGCCGCTACGAAGAGGAGGACTACGTAGCCTCCGGCTCCGGCAGCCTCCACGCTCGTACCGTGATCAAACTTGGGCATCGCGACAACCTGAGTCGGGAGCAGGGCGTCGATCTCCTGATCAAGGCACTGTTCACCGCCGCTGATGACGATTCGGCGACTGGCGGTCCCGACAGCATGCGCGGCATCTATCCACTCGTTGCCACCATCGACGCCGACGGCTTCACCGAGGTCGAAGAAGACGAAGTCTCCGAACGCTTCGCGACCGTCATCGCCGACTTCACCGAGAGGGCCTGATCATGAACATGCCATTCTACGTAGCACCCGAACAGGTGATGAAAGACCGGGCCGACTACGCCCAAAAGGGTATTGCCCGCGGTCGGAGTCTGGTGGCTATCGAATTCGACGAGGGCATTCTTATGGCGGCCGAAAATCCGTCTCGCAACCTGCGAAAGATCTCTGAGATCTACGACCGCATCGCCTTCGCCGGCGCTGGTAAGTACAACGAGTACGACCAGCTCCGAATCGCCGGGATTCGGCACGCCGACATGAAGGGCTACACCTATAGTCGCGACGATGTCGACTCCCAGGCGCTAGCCAATCAGTACGCCCAGATGCTCGGTCAGATCTTCACTCACGAGATGAAGCCGCTCGAAGTCGAGATCTTGGTGGCAGCCATCGGGCACGAAGAGGACGGCAACCGACTTTTCCACATCCGTTACGACGGTTCGGTAACCGACGAAGATGGCTACGCCGCCCTCGGTGGCGATGCCGAGGCGATCCGCGAGCGCCTCGACGCAGCAAACCTGGATCAACTGGACGCCGGTGGCGCCCTCAGCGCGGCCGTGGCGGCTCTGGCTGGCCCCGACCGTGTTCTCAGCGCTGAGGAACTGGAGGTTGCGGTGCTCGATCGTCTCGACGACGGTCGGTGTTTCCGTCGCCTGGAGGCCTCGGATATCGCGGCGTTGCTTTAGCGTGGCCGCCGTGTATCCACCCCGCATCTACGGGATCGAAACCGAGTATGGGGTTACCTGCACACTTCGCGGCCAGCGGCGCCTCAGCCCCGACGAGGTTGCTCGCTACCTGTTCCGTCGTGTGGTTTCGTGGGGTCGGTCATCCAACGTTTTCTTGGTGAACGGCGCCCGGCTGTATCTCGACGTCGGTTCGCATCCGGAGTATGCAACTGCGGAGTGCGACAACATTGGCGAAGTTGTTGTCCATGACAAGGCGGGTGAGCGCATTCTCGAACAACTGCTCGACTCGGCCGAGGAGCGACTGCGGGACGAAGGAATCCGTGGCACGATCCACCTGTTCAAGAACAACACTGACTCGGCCGGCAACAGTTATGGCTGCCACGAGAACTACCTCACCCGGCGCAACGACGACCTTTCGCATTACTCCGAGGTACTCATCCCATTCCTGGTCAGCCGCCAGATTTACGCTGGCGCTGGCAAGGTGCTGCAGACAGCCCGGGGTGCGATGTTCGCGGTCAGTCAGCGGGCCGAACACATTTGGGAAGGCGTGTCGTCGGCCACCACGCGAAGTCGGCCGATTATCAATACTCGCGATGAGCCGCACGCAGATGCCGAGCACTTTCGTCGACTGCACG
>JBLINY010000074.1:0-22364 GCA_047638695.1 Acidimicrobiales bacterium
CTCTTCGGCTCGGCCATTGGTAATGGTGAGCTGGATGCTCAGCCGGCATATACGCCTCTCGACGCTCACCGCGAACCCAACCCCGAGGTGCCCGACGCTCCCGCCGTTGTTGTTCTCGGCGGACCCAGCGACCTCACCGCGCTCGAGCTGCGTCAGGCCGAGGCCGTTGATATCGCAGCCTTTGTCTGCCGGGCGGTAGCCGAAGAACGCCTTGTCTTTCGCGAGGATCAATGGCGGCCGGCGCGCCTTCAAGACATCGCCATTCTCATCCCATCCCGACTGTCGTTACCGGCCCTCGAGTCGGCGTTCACCGCCGTGAATGTGCCTTTCCGGCCCGAGACAAGTTCGTTGGTCTACGCCACCCAGGAAGTGCGCGACGTCTTGGCTGGCGTGCGGGCCGTCGTCGACCCTGCAAGCTCGGTTGACGTTGTCGCTGCCCTGCGGTCGGCCCTGTTCTCGATTGACGACGACGAGCTGCTTTCGTGGCGCCTCGATGGCGGTTCCTGGGACTATCGGATTCTGATTGACGACCCCCTGGGCGAGCGTCGAATCGCTCGGGCGTACCAGCAACTGCACGAGTGGCACGAGCAACGTTGGTGGACTGAGCCGTCGCAACTGGTCGAGCAGATTGTCCGGACGCGACGCTTACGGGAACAGGCGCTGGCTTCGTCGCGTCCCCGCGACCGGTGGCGCCGCTATCGGTTCTTGGCCGAGCAAGCCAGGCAATTCACCGCCCTTCAAGGCGGCGATCTGCACGATTTCGTGCGGTGGGTCGAGATCCAGTCGAGCGACCTGGCGCGTATTACCGAACCAATTCCAGCCGAAACTGATGACGACGCGGTCCGAATCCTCACCGTGCATGGGTCGAAGGGTCTCGAGTTCCCGATCACGGTGCTGGCTGGAGCATCCACCGAGGAACGATCACGAAATACCGGCCCGACAGTGCTGTTCGCAGACGATGGTGAGCCGCAAGTGAAGCTGGGAAAGGATCGGGTAACAGCAGGGTTTGACGTGCACGCGTCGGTCGAGGAGGTGCTCGACCGCCACGAGCGTGTGCGACTACACTACGTGGCCGCGACCCGGGCCCGCGACGTGTTGGTTGTCAGCGCCCACCACAAGGAGCGGAGCATCAGCATGGGTCGCCGCACGAACGACGTGCTCGATGACTGCCCCGATCTTTGGGAGCGATTCGAAACTGCCGGCGACGAGATCTACGACGCTCGTCCACCGACCCAGCTGCGCCTTGGAGCCACCGACTACTACGACGAGGTAGCAGTCTGGATGGAGGAACGGCGGCGGCTGCTCCAACACAATCGCCAAGCGGTCACCGTGTCGGCCACCGGTTTGGCCAAACAAGTTGCCGACTCTCATGCCGTTGATTTGTCTGACGCTCGTGACGTTGATTTCGATGTCGAGCGCCGCCCGTGGCGACGTGGGCGGGCCGGCACTGCTATCGGATCGGCGGTTCATGCGGTTCTTCAGCACGTCGACCTCGAAACCGGTGCTGGCCTGGAGGGTCTCGCGCGTCTTCACGCCGAGCGAGAAGGCGTTGGCCACTTGGCCGAACGGGTGGTCGAGCTGGCGACGGCTGCCCTCTCTGCGCCAACGGTGCTCCTCACCCGCACACACCGCTTCTGGCGCGAGCTGCACGTTGCGGTGCCCACCGGAGCTGAAGCAGGCGGGGTGCTCGAAGGTTATGTCGATCTTCTGGTTGAGACAGACGATGGGTTGATCGTCGTCGACTTTAAGACCGACCCGGTTCGCTCCGATGCGGACGTCGATCGATTGCTTGATAACTACCGGATCCAAGGGGCTTCGTACGCGGTTGCGTTGGCCGAGATCACCAACCAGCCAATCGTCGACTGCCGCTTTCTGTTTTTGGCCGAGCAGGGTGTGATCGAACGGTCCATCGTCGACTTGTCCGTTGTGATGGACGAGGTCCGCCAGCAGCTCGCACCCGCTTCGTAGAGTCCCCCACATGCGAGGCATACGAACGTCCGGTGGTCGATGAGGCGGCTCTTGTTGGCCGTTGGGCTTGTTGCTGCCGCGTGCGCCGGCTCGCCAGGCGCCGATGTCGCGGTTGATGAATTGGCTCCCTTATCCAGTTCGACCGACCCAACTCACTCGAATTCCACCTCGTCGATGTCAACCTCGTCGACCACTCGGTCGCTGGCGACAACGCTGTCTGACGTCTCCCCGGCAGCGCGTGCCGCGATCACCCTCGGGTTCGGTGGCGATACCTCATTCACCAATGGCTTGGACCAGCGAGATCCCTTCGGTGCCATTGTCGATTTGCTCCGAGCGCCCGACCTCATGGTGGTGAACCTCGAGACAGCGGTGGCCGATCCCGACGTCGGGCGTCCGCCTGTGGCCAAGCCATTTCTGTTCAAGTCACCGCCGGAGTCACTTCAGTTGCTGGTCGACGCTGGCATCGACGCAGTGGGGCTCGCGAACAATCACACCCTCGACTTTGGAGCCGACGCATTGGCGCAGACGCTGGCCGAGCTCGATGCTGCAGGAATCCCGTGGGTCGGGGCCGGCATCGACCAGGACGCTGCCTATCAACCCCTGGTGCTTGTGGTCGGCGATTGGAGAGTGGGATTGGTGAGTCTCAGCCGAGTGCCGTGCGACTGGTCGGCCAGCGGTGAGAACGTGCGGCCTCAGGTTGCCTGGGCATGTCCACCATTTCTGCCTCTGGCCGATGAAATGGTCCGTGCCGCCCAGGCCGAGGCCGATATTACCGTGGTGATGGTGCATGGTGGCGAGGAAGGCGTGCTGTGTCCATCGTCGTTCATGGTCGAGCTCGAGCAGCACTGGGCCGACCTTGGGGTCGATGTCGTCATCGATGGTCATCCCCACGTGGTGCAAGGCATAACCTCGTTGCCCGCAGCCGGCGGGGGTGACACCCTTGTGGTGCACTCGACCGGCAATTTCGCCTTCCCGTCGACGCGGGGTATCACCGGCAACAGTGCCATATTCCTGGTCGACGTCTCAGAAGAGGGCGTACGGCTGAGAGTCGAACCGGTGCGAGCCGACGGCGGGGTCCTACGTCTTCCAAGCGAACAGCAGCGGGAATCCATCCTCGCTCAGATCAACCGTGTTTCGTCGGGCTGGGTAGTTGACGACAACGGAACAGCGCAGCCAACCCCGGAACATCTCGGCAGTTGCGGTTAGAGAGATGCTCTCTCAGGCTACTAAAACCCTCGCCGGTGCATGTGACGGAAGGCTGCCCGCAGCCTGCCGGCGGACGAGTTCGGCGTGACCCTCGGGGCATTCGCTTACGAATGGACACCATCCGCAGAGCACGCCGGTTTTGGCCTCGAAGGTCTCCGACTCGCATGCTGAGTTGATACCTACCCAAGTCTCGGACAGCTGCTCGGCAGCAGCCTCGATTTTTCGGTCGGTGACCGTGACGGGAAGAATTTTCTGCCCCAAATAGAGCAGCCGAGCTTGGTCAGGCTGCTCGCCTTCGGCTTGCTCGATGGCCGCCGCGTACAGCAGCACCTGTTGCATCTTGTCGTCGCGCCAGCGAATACCGGGCAACGTGCCCGACTTGTAGTCGCTGACGATCAGTTTCCCGTTGATGCGATCGACACGATCGATGATGCCGAGAAAGGGCACACCGGCGAGGACAGCAGTGACTTTCTGTTCGGTGGCAACCACTTCGACATCGGCCGGATCTTCGAGGTCCCAAAGACCGGCGATGGCCAACCACGACTGCCAGCGAAAGGCGCGGGCGTCTTCATCGTTGAGATCTAGCGCCTGGTAGTCGTCGTCGCCCTCGACGTTGGGCCAGAACGCTCTTGCCAACTCTTTGGCTTTGTCGAGTGTGCGTTCGATCGATGGCAGGCCACACAGATGCTCGAGTACCTCGTGGGCGAAACTGCCGACGATGGCGGGTTGGCCCGAAGGTTCGGGCCGGCGGTCGACGTATTTGAACTTCCAACGACGCGGGCAACCATCGAATGCCGAAGCCGAGGATGGCGACAGATAGCTAGGGACGGCGTCCGCGCTCGTTTGATCGGCCATGGCCTAATCATGACCCGAGGGTGTGACAATCACGCGGATACGTCGCCGGATCGGGGCAGGATGTGGTCGGGCCTTGGTACCAGACGAATTGGCATCAGAAGCGACCGCCGCCGCCACGACCGGATCGCCGGCCGAAACTGCCTCCGCCTCCGCCTCCGCCTCCGCCTCCGCCACCGGCGCCACGACGCGAGGGACGAGGGTTCGAGGCGCCGCCATCTCGACGAAGGACGCCGCCGCCGAGGCCGCCAAATCCACCTCCACCTCGTGAACCGCCGAAGCTGCCGGTAGAGGCCCGCCGTTGCTGGGTGCGACGGGAAGTTCGGGGCCGACCGAGACCACCACCGAGGACGATGCTGCCGAGGATGCTGCCGAGGCCCCCGCCGCCAAAACCGGCCCCGCTGCGACGTTGAGGCGCTCGATAACGAGGCCGGGAGGTACGACGCTGCCCGCCGAAGATCGAGTCGTCGGGTCCGAGGACCGGCTCATCACCTCGACCGGTTGGTGCTGGGGGCTGTTGGCGGGTTGCCGGCGTCGTCGGACCGGGACGAACGTCGTCGGGCTCGGGCTCGGGCGCCGGTGCCGTGGGCGGGGTGCGTCCCTCGAGGCTCGCCTCGATGACTTCGAACTGCCACTCGGCATGGTCGAGGCGGTCATCGAGGCGATTCATGGCTTCGATGGAGGTGGCGCCCTCGACCTCGGAGCTGACCTCGGTGTACGTGCGGCTCGCCTCTTCGTAGGTGCTGATGAGGTCGGGGGCGTTCTTGGCAATCACTTTGTCACCCAACTCCATGACCCGATCGGCGTTGTCCCGCAGCTGCGCCTTGACCTCGTGCCGATCGAGCTCAAGCAGCTCGGACTCCGCCTTCTTGGTGTTGCGTTTCGACCGGAAGTAGCGGAAGCCCAGAAAGCCCAGGAGCGCCACGACGGCTCCCCAGATCCAACCGGGGATACCGCCACCACCACCAGTGCTGCCGGACGAGGCATTCGGCTCGCTCGTGGTTGTTGTGGGGGGATCGTTGGTTCGTCCCGAGAGTGTCGCGGCGAAGGTATCGATTCCGTCGGCGACCGCCCCCCGGCTGAACGCGTCAAACGCGGCCGCGGCGGCAGGCCGGAGGTCTGCGCTGAAGGACTCGCCGAACACGCCTGAGTCGGTGAGTACGAGCACGCTGTTGTAGCGCGATCGCCGCTCGTCGAGCTCGAGCATCAAGTCACCGGCCAGTACCTCCGCGTCGTCAGCACCCTCGAGCCAAACGAAGGCGACGCCCTGCCCGTTCAGCCCGAGGACTGCTTCTTGGATCTCGCTGCTGTCGCGGGGCTCGATATAGCGCCCGGTCTGATCGAGTTCATCAGTGATCGCCGTGATCGAGGTCGTCGACTGAGCCGATGCAGGTCCGGAGACGACCAGCACGAGAGCGAGGGTGCCCGAGATGACGAGCAGCCGAGAGCACAACCGATGGACCAGTACGAGCAAGGCCGCAGTCTAGGGGCCGCGTTCCCGCCTGGGTTAGAGAATGCCCAGCGGAGCCGGGCTGTTGGCCAGCACCGACGTTGCCTCGACTCCCAACCACTCCTCGGCCAGGGAGGCCAGATAGCGGTCGAAGCCTGCGGTCACCCTGAGGTTGCCGTCCTCGTCGAGATCGTCGAGGGCGGGGGCCTCGCCAAGGCGATGGTCGCCAACCGGACCGGCCAGCAACATGGTCGAGCCGGCGCCATGGTCCAGCCCGTTCCCGTTCCCGTTCTCTTCGACTCGGCGCCCGAACTCGCTAACCGTGGCCACGAGCACTTGGTCGGCGAATCCCATTTCCTCGGCCCGATTGAGGAAGCCGTCGACGGCTGCGTCGACTTCGGCCAGGTTCTGCTCCTGACGCCGCTGATGACCCGAATGAGTGTCATAGTCGCCGCTACTGGCGTAGAGGACGCGGGTGCCAACGTCAGCGTTGATGAGATCGGCCGCTAGGTACAGCTGCTGGCCGAGTGAGCCGCCGTCGTTGATCATCGGGTTCTCCCAGTCGACCTCGGAACCGCCACCCGATGTTGCCAGGTCGGCCGCCAGGTCCAGCAGCTGCATGTACGAGTCGCTGACCAGGCTCGCAAGCCCATCTTCGCCGCCGTCGAACCGCCTGAGGCCTTGTTGATACGCAACGGCGTCGGCCCAGTCGGGTGGCTCCATAAACCACAGGTCGTTTGCTGAGCCAAGCGACATCGTCGTTGCCTGAGCGTTGACGAGGTGCGGGGTTGGCCCGTTCAACGAGACACCGACGAGAAAGGAGCCATCGTCGAGTGCATCAGTGAGGCGCCCGAGGAAGCCCGTTCGCATGTTGCCTTTTCCATCGACATCGCCCCGTTCCCATCGTTCGACCATGGAGAAATGCGGCAGCGAGCTGTTCGAGGAAGCGCCGACGCGAAAGTGGTCGGGGTGGCCGATGCCAGGCATCCTGAGCCGTGGGGGGAGACAGCTTGGTTACGAGAGGTTGAACTCCGGGCAGGTGAGGGCGAGACGCCACTGGGTGTGATGTATTCCCTCGGGTGAGAGGTCGGGGGTGGCCGCTGCCGCTTCCAACGCGGCGAGGGTGGCGTCGGAGACGGCATGGAGCGCACAACGGCGCAGAATGTCAGCGGTAGAACCAGGGCCAGAACCGGCTGGGAGGACATGTCGATGCCGTGCACAACGGATGCCCGAGCGAGGATCGAACCAGGCGACAGCCAGCGTCGATCGTCAGGCCACCCAGCGACATTGGGGGGAAGGAACGGCGTCTGGCCGAGGTTCTCGATCTCCCAGATGCTCTCCTGCTCGAGTCCGACCGCTGCTCGTGTCGCGCGATACCACTCGATACCGGTACGGGGCTTGTTCAGCCGACTGTCACGAAACAGCTGATCGGACAGAATGCGAGTGACCAACGGTTCGATCTCGAGGTCGTTGTCTTGCCAAAACCGACCGAGCTCGGCTGCTCCATCGGCCGAAAGCGGAACGCCCACCATCGATTGCCACAGGCGGGCGCTGATCCGGGCCGCCGTGGCCGGATGGTCGCACAGGCGGTCAACGATCTTGTCGGTATCCCAGTCGGCCTGCTCACCCAGAAAGACCAGGGGGGCGATGAAGGCGTTCTCGCGTTCGAACAACACGTTGCCGTCCTCCACGACCCAGCCAGACAACGCTCGGGCCGCGGCGCGCACATCGTCTTGGCTGTAGTTGCCACGACCGATGGTGAACAACTCCATCAGCTCGCAGGCCAGGTTCTCGTTCGGGTTCGATGCCGTGGAGTCGCTTGCGTTGAGGTACAGCAAAAGGGCTCCTGAACCCACGAACTGATGCAGCAATGTGCGGAAGTTGCCCCGAGCGTTCGTTCGCAAGATGTTGAGTTGGCCGCTGATGAGGGAGTCTTCGTTGACCTTCCATGCATTGGTGGTGAGCAGTCCGTGCCAAAACCACGCCATGCGGTCGGTCAGGCCGGTGTCGCTCGCCGACATCCGGTCGATCCACCAGATCACCGACTCTGACCAGTCGTCATTGGTCCGAGGCGCGGTCTCATTGTCGCCGTCGTTGTGGCTCAGGACAGCGGTGACGGCAGCATCCCACGAGCCATCGGCGAGTTCATCAACTCGAGTGCTGTGCACCGACAGCGCAGTGCGTCGCAAAAGGTGGGCGACCGCCGCCCGGTTCGGATCTCGCTCGATCAAAGTCGTTGCCATGTTTGGCACTCTGAGCGAACAATGGTGAATCCACGATGAAGGTCTTCTTCATCGCAACTTCATGGACTTCATGAGACACTGGCCGAAATGCGCCTGCTGCTGGTCGAAGACGATGCGTCGCTAGGAAAAGTCCTGGTGAGGGGGCTGGCCGAAGAGGGTCATGCTGTCGACCACGTCAGCACCGTCGCCAGGGCCGAGGCGACCTTTTCGGTAAACGACTACGACCTCGTGGTGCAGGTCTGGGATGCCAACTACGACGGCTTGTCGAATGTGGTCGACGTCCACATTGCCAACCTGGGTCGGAAGCTTGACCTGCAGGCACACCCGAATCCGGTCGAAACTGTTCGTGGGGTTGGCTACCGCGTTGCCACCAGCGGCAGGAGCTCCCAGTGAAGTCGTACGACCGAGGTCGACAGCGACTCGGTTTTGGGTTGGGTGCCGCCGCGCTCGCCTTGCTGCTGATCGCCCCGCTGGCCCCGGTCGCGTTCAGCCGTTCGGCCGACCAGGCCCAACAAGAGACGCTCGATCGGGCCGACGAACGTCTCGATCAGGGGATGCTTTCGTCTCGCACAGACGAGGTCGAGCCACCACAGAACACCTGGTAGGTCAACGTGGTTGACGGCTGGTCGAATCCGCTTGGTGAGACCTGGACCGAGCCGCCGCTGCTCAGCCTGGCCGAACCGGCGCTAGGCGGAGAAGCAGTGCGCGAGTACGACTTCGATGGTCGCTGGTCTCGCCACCTGGTGGGCGGTTGGCCAGGCCCAAGCCCCGGTTGATCATGCTCACCTGGTGAATCGTGACTTCATTGCCGACGCCGCTCATGAACTCCGCACGCCATTGTCGATAATCCAGGCATCAGCCGGCCATGCGCTAGCCCGGCCACGATCGGATGAGGAGTATCGCGAGTCGCTCGGCGAGATTCTCACCGCGACTGAGCGAGCCGGTTCCAGCGTGGGTGAGCTTCTGGAGTTCGCTCGACTCGAGGCTGGTCAGGCAACGCCACGTCTGACCCCGCTGCGGCTCGACTTGCTGGTGGAGGAGGTTGCAGCGTCGGTCCGGCTTGATGATGTCACCGTCGAGGTGTCGCTGGCTGAAGCGGTCGTTGTCGAGGCCGACTACAACCTCATCCGCCAAGTCATCGACAACATCGTGCGCAACGCTGCCGCCCGAGCAAACACGGTCACGCTCGTAACAGCACTCGACGCCCGAGAAGCGCGCATCGACATCACCGACGATGGGCCTGGATTCGATCCGGGCATCATCGAGCATGTCTTCGAGCGGTTCCGTCGAGGCGATCGATCGGGGTCGGCTGGACTCGGGATGGCCATTGCCCGCACCATTGTCGAACTTCACGGGGGTCGGTGCGAAGCGGCCAACTTCGGCGAAGGTGATGATGGCGGCGCCCGCGTCTCGGTGTTTCTGCTTTACAAGCCGGCCTGATCCGGTTGCGGTTTCGCCCAAAGACCCGCCTGCTGCCGGGCCTCGGCTTCCGCCGGAATGGCTCGGTAGGCCTTGTTCCAGTTGCGCAGCCTGACCAGGCCGCGGACAAAGGCGACGTTGTATCGCCACGCGAACCTGGGTAATCCGAGCTCGTGGTATTGGCGAACGTGCACGAGCTCGTGGGCCAGGAGAATGGACGACTCAGCGGGGTCGATGATCTCGTCGACTACAACGAAGCGGCTCAGGGTGAGACCGTTGTATGGGCCCGGGAGAATCGGCACCTGCAGCAACCAGACTCGACGGCTGATCTCCACCGGGATGAGGTCGTAGGTCTCGAGTTCGGTGTCGGTGAGGCGGCGTAAACGCGTCACTGTGCCGAAGGCTGCCGACTCATCGTCTGCCACTGCGAGGCGTGAAGCTCATAGACGTCGGCCCACACGCCGTGGTTGGGGACGATAGTGCGACGCTCACGTTGCATACCGAGTCGGTCGGCAAGGCGCTGCGATCGCACATTCTCGACCTGGATGACCGATACGACACGTTCTAGGCCTAACGACTCAAAGGCCCAGTCGACCATCGCACCGGCCGCTTCGCTTCCAAGACCAAGTCCCCAGCTGGAGCGAGTGAGGCGCCAGCCCACCTCTACTGCGGGCAGAATCTCGGGGAGAAAGTCGGGGATGAGAAGGCCGGTGAACCCGGCGAATTCGCCGGTATCGAGTCGTTCGACCGCCAGCAGCCCGAAGCCGTTTTCGTCCCAGCTTTGGGGAAACTGAGCAAAGGTCGAGCGCGCGGCCTCGGGCGATTTTGGCTTGCCATCGCCGATGTACTTCATCACGTCGGTGTCGAGGGACAATTCGACGAATGGGTCGAGGTCGTCAGAGGTCCACGGCCGAAGGAGGGTCCGGGGGGTGGCCAACGAAATCATTGCTTCTGAGACTAGGGCCGCGGCACCGCGGCACCACGTGTTGAGTGCCCTACCATCGCGCGGTGCGAACGCGATCGGTTGCAACCCTCGGCCTTGGTGCCGTCACCCTCAGCCTGGGGGGCGCTTTCTACCGCTCACCCTCGTCTTCGAACGTGGTCGCCGCCGGCGGGCGACTCCAACGCAACATTCGCCTGGCGCGGCTCGGTGCTCGAGGAGGCAGTCGCTATGCGGTCACCAGGGCGCGCAAAGTGTTCGCCGATGCCGAGCGCCGTGTCGAACTCGATTCAGACTTCCAACTAAAGACAGCGCAGGACGTTACGACCGAGTTGGGCAACATGAAAGGGGCGATGATGAAGCTGGGCCAGATGGCCAGCTACGTCGACACCGGCTTGCCAGATTCGGTTCGACAAACCCTTTCCTCGCTGCAAAGCGACGCCCCGCCGATGAGCGCCGAGCTGGCTGCGGAGATGATCGAACGCGAGTTGGGCCAGACTCCCGACCGGCTCTTCCAAGAGTGGGACCCGGTTCCGATCGCGTCGGCTTCCATCGGGCAGGTGCACCGCGCCATCACGCTGGATGATCGAGCGGTGGCGGTAAAGGTGCAGTATCCGGGAGTGGCTGAGGCGGTTGCCTCTGACCTACAGAACGCCGACATGATTTTTGGAGCGCTGGCCGGCATGTTCCCCGGCTTGGAGGCCGGGCCTGTCGTGCAGGAGCTCAAGGATCGACTCGCCGAAGAACTCGACTACATCAACGAGGCTAAGAATCAGCGGTATTTCGCTGAGTTCTTCGACCGCCATCCCTTCATTCACGTTCCGCATGTCGTCGACCATCTCTCGACAGCCAAGATTCTCACCACCGATCTGGCCACCGGATCCACCTTTGACGAGGTGATGGACTGGAGCCAAGAAGAAAAGAACCTCACCGGCGAGACCATCTTCAGATTCTCGTTCGGATCGATCTACCGGCTTCACGCCTTCAACGGTGACCCTCATCCCGGCAATTACCTCTTCGAAAAGGGTGGAAGAGTTACGTTCCTCGACTTCGGGCTGGTGAAGCGGTTCAGCACGTCGGAGACGCAACTGTTCCACGACCTGATCCAGGCCATGGTGATCGAGCGCGACGGCAGTCGATTCCGCCAGGTCGTCGAAGGTGCGAACCTCCTCGCCGTCGACGCCCCGTTCACTGACGCCGAGGTCGAGAAGTACTTCAGCTTCTACTACCGTTACGTGCTCGAAGACCGACCGGTCACGATCGACCAGGCCTACGCCTCTAGTGGCGTCAGCCATATTTTCGATGCCAACGGTCCTCAGGGTGAGCTGCTGAAGCAGCTCAACGTTCCGCCGTCGTTCGTGATCCTGCAACGGATCACCTTGGGCCTGATGGGAATCCTGGCCCAACTCGAGGCAACCAGGAACTGGCGGGCCATCGCAGAAGAGCTGTGGCCCTTCATCGCCGGTCCTCCTTCGACTCCCACAGGTGTCGCTATCGAGGAATGGCGCCAAGCCCGCGGCCAGTCTCGCTTGGGCCTGTAAGGGTCAGGGTTTTGAGTGCCCGGATGCGACCGGCGTGTAGATGGCTGAGCTGTCCAGTCGCCAGACATCGTTCTTGAGGAATCCCGCCGCGATCCAAAGAGCGTCTTCGTAGACGAAGACGCTGGTTGCGTGCCGAGAAGGCCACGGCGTTCGATCGAGTTCGGTCCAATCGATGCCGTTGGCCGAAACCACACATCGTTTAGATCCTTCTTACCGGTATAGCCCCCGATGACCCAGAGCTAGTCGTCGAAGACGATGATCTCGTGGTATTCGCGGGCGGACCAGGGCGCAGAAGCGAGTTCCTGTCGCCAGTCGACGCCGTCGCCCGAAGACCAGACGTCATTGAAGGATTTTCCATCGTCGTAGGTACCGCCGCCGATCACCCACATTCGGTCATTGAAGACGGCGCTGCCCCCGATCTGCCCACGGGGAGCCCAGCCGGCGTCCGCTGTCTCCAAAACTCAGGTCTCGCCATCGGCCCTGCTCCACACATCGTTGAACGCCAGCTTCGGCCCGGGATTCTCTTCGAGCGCGTTGATCCGCTGCCCACCCATCACCCAGAGTCGATCGTCGAAGACCGTGGTGAGGTGAGTGGCTCGGCCTCCCCATGGGACATCGTCTGCGACCTTCTCCCACTCCAAACCGTCAGCTGAACTCCACACGTCGTTTTGGTAGTGACCTTGATTGTTGTCGCCACCCACCATCCAGATTCGGTCGTTGAACACAGCGACGCCACCCTCATGTCGAGGATCCCAAGGGGCGCGGCCCTGATAGAGCCACGTCTCGCCATCGACCGAGCTCCAAATCTGATCGTGGGACCCGGCCTCCCAGTTCTCGCCCCATCGGCCCAACAACCACATCTTGCCGTCGAAGACCACCGGGGCTGAGCCATCCATCGGAGCAAACGCGGCCGCTGGAGTCACACTCGACCACTCGTAGAGGGACGGGATGGCCCAGTCGACTGGCTCGGTCAGCGTTGCTGCCTGCACAGAAAGCAAGGTGGCAAGTGCCCAGCCGAGAGTCGAGACGTTTGAGCGGCGCACATTGGTTGATCGACCGGATGTTCTGTGTGCTTGAGTTCGAGCACGCTGTGAGCATCGCTCCAGATCCGCTGCCGTTTTGCCGATGATCCAGTGGTGCAGGATCGTCGCGGGGTAGGGGTGGTCGGTGCAGGAGCCGCCATGCTGCTGCTGTGCCTCATCGGCTTCGGGCCTTGTGGCTCGCCCGACCGAGCCCCTTGCCGGCGCCTCATTTGCGGAACCCGATGCCCTCGGGTTCATCGACGACGCAGCCTTCGTCGCGCTACGAGCCGATGCCCTCGGCGAACCTACGGTCCTCATCGATCTCGAGAACAACCCGGCTGAGAGCCTTAGGGGCTACGTCCTCGTTGCTGGCGCCGCCGGTGATGACGGCTGGACGATCGACCTGTCCGGCCACCCACGCGCCGCTGACCGTGCTGCCTTTGGACTGCTCGAGACCGGCATCTTGTTCGAGCGCACGGGTGACGATTTCGGTGTGTTGACAGGAAACGGCGCGCTTCCCGTCGGAGCGCCTACTGACGTTGCCGCTGCCGAGCGTCAGCTCGCGGCTGTCGTCGAGATCGGGGGTTCGGTTACCGGTCGCCTCGCCGCCGGCAATGATTCCCTCGTCGAATCTGTTGTCGAGCTGGCCGAACGCCTCGACCTAGTCGTCGAAGTCGACGACGGCGAGGTGTGGTTGCCCCGCATCGTTGACCGTCGACGGGTCGCGGCCTGGGCTTATACCTGCGCCGATCGAGTTCCCATCGTGGGTGGCCGAGGCTGTGGCGACGAGCTGTCGCCACCCTTCGTCGACATGTTCGAAAGCCTCGATGGCTGGTGGGGAGGTACTTCGGTGTTGTCTGACCAAGGCGGCACCGATGCCGGTCCGAGCGACGTGCGCTGGACAAACCGTGAAGCGCAGCAGTATCTGCCGTCGGCTGCCCAACTGACGCCCAATGGGCTCGAGCTCATTGCCAGCCAGCGTCAGACACCATCCGGCGACCGGCTTCCGTTCCAATCAGGTCTTGTGTTCAGCCGCGAGGGCTACGGGTTTGGTTGGTTTGAGTTCGACATTGAGGTCCCCACTGGGATCGGTCTGTGGCCCGCAGTCTGGATGCTCGATACCGAAGGCTGCGAAGCCCCGGGTCGCTGCCCCGGCTGCGACACGGTGGCCTACCACGAGATCGATGTGCTCGAGACGGCGGGTGACGACGTTGTGTTCCATTCGGTTCATTGGAACGATGGCCAACTGCGGTCGACATCCCAGCAGAGTGAGTCTCAGAGCATCGCCCAGGGTGGCCCGCTCACGATCGGGCTCGAGCGTCGGCCCGGCTTGCTCGTTTGGACCGTCGGCGATCAAACAGTCGCCACGGTGACGGGCCCAGCGGTTGCCGGGGCTGGGATCCACCGCACCGCCGACATGATGTTGATCATGAACCTGGCCGTCGGTGGTTCATTCGGAGGCGAACGAATAGTTGATGGTGGGACAGGCTGGCAGCCGGGCTCGCTCGTTCCTGCAAGCTTCCCTGATCTTGGATGGAAGGAAGCCCGCCTTGTGGTTTACGAACTGCGAGTCACCGGTCTCTGAGCAACCCCTTGAGTAATACAGTGGTTGTCAGGACAAAGGTCGGGCCACGGTCCGCTGGCGCCCAGAAAGAGACGTGGAGCGGCGTAGATGCGTTCCTGAATGAGCTGACGGATCATCGAAACGAAGACGGGGTCGTCGCCGACGGTTCCGGCTCGTGAGAAAACCAGGCCGAGCTCGGCGGCCTTGGCCGCCGCCTGGGTATCCAGGTCGAAGAGCACTTCCATATGGTCGCTGACGAAGCCGAGCGGAACGACGGTGACGTCGCTGACGCCGTCGGCCGCCAACAGAGCGAGGTGGTCGCATATGTCGGGCTCGAGCCACGGGACCTGCGGAGGTCCGCTCCGACTTTGATACACGAGGTCCCATCCGGCAACGTTCGCTGCGGAGGAGCCGATGAGCTCCATCACCGTTGTGGCTGACTCCGTGAGTTGTTCGGTGTACTGGCATGCTGCGGCCATCGATTGCGGCAGCGAGTGGGCGGTGAAAACGATGCGGTGTCGGGTATCGGGGCCAACCGTGTGACCAGCGAGCGCAGCGGCCAGGTGATCGGCGACGGGCTGCAAGAAGCCGGGATGGTTGTAGAACAAGCGCAACTTCTCTAGCTCGGGTGCGTCTGCCCCGACCGTGGCCCGTGCCCGCTCGAGGTCCTGGCGATATTGCCGGCACGCCGAGAACGAACCGAAGGCTGAAGTGGCATAAACGAGCGCCCGCTGAACACCGTCGGCGGCCATCTGGCCGACAACATCGGAAACGTAGGGCTCCCAGTTGCGATTGCCCCAATAGATCGGCAGATCAATGTCGTGTTCCTTCAGCTCAGCCTCGAGTGCCTTGATCAGAGCTTTGTTGTGATCGTTGATGGGGGAGCGCCCGCCAAAGAGCGCGTACTGTTCGGCAACGATCGCCAGCCGCTCGTCGGGCACATTTCTGCCCTGCGTCACGTTGCGGAGGAACGGCATCACATCGTCGGGGGTCTCTGGGCCGCCGAAGGAGAGCACGAGGAGAGCGTCGTAGCGTTGCGGGCCGGAAGCGGTCACGCTGCAAGTAAACCCGGGATTTGTCTCGCTAGTGACACCGGCGGCCCCAGACTTCGGCCAGACTCGGCGCTGGTGAGGATCATGACGTGGAACCTTTGGTGGCGTTTCGGACCTTGGGCCGAACGACAACCGGGCATTGCAGCCGAATTGCAGACAGTCGACCCCGATATTGCGCTGCTCCAGGAAGTCTGGTGCGACGACGAGGATGGCGACCAGGCCGAGGTGTTGGCAGCGACAACCGGAAGACACCTGGCGCGGTCGCGGCGCCCTGATGGCCAGCCATATCGATTCGGCAACGCCATCCTGAGCCGTTGGCCAATCGTCACATCGTCCACGTTCGTACTTCCGGCCGCTGACGGCACACCTTCTCATCGCAGCGCGGTCCTCGCCGTCATCGAGACTCCGAACGGCCCGCAGGTGGCGGCGACAGCGCATCTGGAGTGGCGCTATGACCACTCGGGCACCCGACAGGTTCAGCTTGAGGCGCTCGTTCCCGCCGTGGCACAGCTCCAGGCTGACGCAGCACCGGGTCTGCCGATCGTGCTCGGTGGCGACTTCAACGCCGTTCCTGAAGCCGATGAGATCCGACGTCTGACCGGACTCGCTGTCGGTTACCAGGGACCGGTTTTCGTCGACGGGTGGGCTGCCAGCACCGATGAGCCCGGCTATACCTGGACACGCGAGAACCCACACTCGGCTGACGCCCAGTGGCCGCGGCGGAGGCTCGACTACGTTTTTGTGTCGTGGCCTCGGCCAAAACCAACGGGCAATCCCATCGGCGCAAGCTTGGCGGGCGTGGATGCCCACGACGGTGTCGTACCCTCTGATCACTACGCCGTTGTGGTCGAACTCGACGACCGTTTACCTGAGGACTTGCGAGCCGGTGACTGATCTAACGAACAACAGCGGCCCCGAACCCGGTTGGTACCCCGATCCCGTCACCGGGACCGGGCATCGATACTGGAATGGTGTGACTTGGACCGATGATCATTCGGCTGATGCTGGCGCTGATGCCGACGTTGGCGGCCTTCAGTCGGTTGGTCCGTGGCTGAGCGAGACGTTCCGGCTCGTCTTCGGCCGCGTCGGCCATCTCTTCGTTCTCATTGTCCTGCTGACCGTTCCGGCCGGGCTGTTGACCGGGGCCATTCTTTATTCGACGTTCAGTGACGGCGTTCTGCTGATTGAGACCGACGCCAACGACGTCACCACCGGCTTCGACGTGACCGGCATCGACGGATCCGACGGCCTTATCGCAGCACTCACGGTTTTTCTCAACCGTGTGGCTGGGGTCGTGCTCGCGGCCGCCGTGTCGCGCCACATCGTTTTTGCTCGTACTGACCGGGCTGAGAGCTGGTCGTCTTCGCTGTTGGGAGGGGCCAAGAGAACACATCGTGTGCTGGGTGTGGCCCTTCTGTTGGTCGTCGTCTTTGCCCTGGGTGTCGTCGTTCTTTTGGTTGGCCCGATTCTGTTCCCGTTCCTCTACATCGTCACCATTCCCGCCTTTGTCGTCGGTGGTTTATGGGTTTGGGCGCGCCTCACTCTGGCGACCACCGCAGCTGCAGTCGCCCCGAACGGGGTTGGCAGCATCGCCAATAGCCTGAAGCTCTCGAAGGGTTTGGTCCCGCCGCTCATTGGTCGACTGCTGTTGTTGGTGGTCATCACCCTCGCAGTTCAGTTCATCGCCAGCGTCGCGACTGCGCCGTTCGCCTCCGGGTCGATCGAAGCTGGCGCCACCGAGATGGCGTTCCGCGACATCATGGGTGGCAATCCGTACTCCTATGCCCTGCAGCAGGTCATAGGAGCGATAGCCAGTGGCTTCAGCGCTGCGCTATTCGGTGCCGGGATGGCATTGATCTACCTCGACCTCGGCGGCCAACTGCACGGCGAGTTCGCTCACGACGGCGCGACGACGTAGCCGTTCGATTGCTTAGCTGCCGATTGCTTAGCTGCTAGGCGAAGTCGTCAGGAGTACGGGCGTCTTCCGGGCCGCCGACGGGTGTCTCAGCCAGATCTTCGAGCTGAGCCTCGGGCAGTGTGAAGCAGCCATCGACTTCGAACCCCTCGACTGCTTTGCTCACTGTATGGGATGCCTGGTCGCCGATTGTCGGCTTGTCGCGCCAGATGAACAGTCGATCGAGGATGCTCACACCGTCAGTCTGCCAGAACGGCCGGTCGCCCGGACCTGTTCTTTGCTCGCTCAGATGTCGAGAGTCTCGGGATCGATGAAGCCCGACCGCTCGATGATGTAGTCCTTGCGTGTGGCGACGTCGTTGCCCATCAGCACGCCGAACAGCTCTGAAGCTTTGGCCGCCTGTTCCCCGTGGGCCATTGTCATGCGCTTCAAGACCCGGGTCTCACGGTTCAGGGTGGTTTCGGCCAACTCGTCGACGTTCATTTCGCCGAGACCCTTGAAGCGCTGCCACTTCGACATATCGATGTTCTTCTCTGCTGACACACGATCGCGTTCAGCTTCGTCGAAGGCGTAGATCTGCTGGCCGCGTACCTTCACCCCGAAAAGAGGCGGTTGGGCGGCGTAGACCTGGCCGGCCTCAAGCAGGGGTCGCATGTGGTGGAAGATCAGCGTGAGGAGTAAGCAACGAATGTGGCTGCCATCAACATCGGCGTCACACAGGATGATGATGCGGCCATAGCGGCAGGCTTCGATGTCGAAGTCGCGGCCGCTGCCGGCTCCGATAGCGGTGATGAGCGCTTGGGCTTCGGTGTTGTCGAGCACCTGCTTCAACGAGGCCTTGCCCGCATTCACCACCTTGCCTCTGAGTGGCAGCACCGCCATGGTCTCGGAGTCGCGGCCAGCCTTGGCCGGACCCGCAGCCGAGTTGCCTTCGACGATCAGGAGTTCGCTGTCTGATCCGTGCACGCGGCAGTCGGCGAGCTTGTCCGGCATGCCGGTCGAAGAGAGGTTGGCCGCCTGGCGGCGGGCCTCCAGCTGTTGCTTGGTGGCGACGCGGTTCAGGATGGCCTGCGTCATCTTCTCGCGAAGAGCGTTGATCTGACTCTTCTTGCCGCCGCCCGACGACCAGTCGGAGAAGCCCGACTTGACCGTCTCGTATACCAAGGACTGCACCGCCGGCGTGCCCAACTCCTGTTTGGTCTGACCTTTGAACTGGGGTTCGGGGAACGTGACTTTCACGGCGGCGATTAGGCCCTCCTGCACATCGGCAGGCGTCGCTCGGTCGTTGCCTTGTTTGGCCAGTTTCTTCAGTTTTTTGGCGTCGGCCAACAACAGCTCGTTGGCGACTCGGGACAGCGCCCGCTCGAATCCTGCAACGTGGGTGCCGCCATCAGACGTGGGGATGGTGTTGACGAAACTGACGATCGATGTGTCGTAGCCCTTCACCCAACGCATGGCCACGTCTATGGCGCACTGACGGGTAACGGTGGTCATTTTGCCGTCGACCGGCACTTTCTCTTCGAACGTCGTTTCGTCGTGGATGGTGAGCACCTCCGTGACCGGCTCGCCGATCGATAAGAAGTCGACATAGTCGGCCAGGCCGCCTGCGGCCACAAACTCTTCGGCCTCGCGACCGGTGCCTCGCCGGTCGTGCAGTTTCACATGTAGGCCCGGCACCAGGAAGCAGACGCGCGCAACATGGTCGCGAACGGCCTCGTAGTCGATACGAGAGTCGGGATCGAAGATCTCGAGGTCGGGCCAGTAGCGAACTCGGGTGCCAGTTCGGCTGATTGGGATCTTCTTGACCTTGGCCAGCATCGAGCTGGCCTTGAAGGCTCCCGACTTCAGATAGTTGCCGGGGATGCGTTCGTTGAACACAAGCCGCCAGGTACTGCCCTCGCGGTCGACCTCTGCCACCAGCTTTGAGGCCAGCGCATTCACGACGGAGGCGCCGACACCATGGAGGCCGCCTGAGGCGCCATACGCACCCGAGCCGAACTTGCCACCGGCGTGGAGTTCAGTGAAGACAATCTCGAGCGCAGTACGACCGTCGGGCTTCTTATCGATTGGAATTCCCCGACCGTCATCGGTTACCTCGATCGAGCCGTCTTTGTGGAGGATGACCTCAATATGGGCGGCGAACCCGCCAGCGGCTTCGTCGACAGCGTTGTCGATGACTTCCCACACCAGATGGTGCAGCCCTTCGGGCCCGGTGCCGCCGATGTACATCCCGGGGCGCTTGCGGACCGCGTCGAGGCCCTCCAGGAGTTGAATCTTGGACGCGTCGTAGTCGGACGCACTGCGTTGCTTGCTTGCCTTCTTGGCAGGTGTCTTCTTTGTTTCAGCCATGTGTTGTTTCAGTCTGCGGAGGTATGGGATCGGGAGCTACCAACGCAGCGTGCCGATCTGAAGAATACGGCGCGGCATTGGTGTACTGACGCCGTCTCGACGCGATGGTCGCAGAGCAACAGCTTCTGGTGCGTTGTCAGGCTTTGTCGGAGCCTCGGTTTGGCCGACGACTGCCATGATGCGGTCGGGAATGCCGACCCATGCGTAGTCGAGACGTTGCTCATCCTTGAATTTGGTGAGACGGACACCGCCGCCACCTCGACCCTTGGAGGGCACCTCGTCGACCGTGGTCGACTTGGCCGATCCCGTGTCTGTGACCGACACCACCACGCCACCTGGTTGGGCCAGTCCCGCGCCGACGACACGAGCGTTGCCCTTGAGGCTCATTCCGGCAACACCCTTAGCCGCTGGGCCCTGAATCGAGATGCCGTCGACTGGTGTGCGAAGCGCCTGGGCATCACTGGCGACGAGGACGACCTCATCAGCCTCCCCGCAGGGCACAACGGCGATGAGTCGATCGCGGTCGGCCAGCTTCATGACGGCGCGTCCGGAGGTGAGCTCGGCGAGGGCTGAACGTTCGAGGCGCTTTACCATGCCGTGGGCTGAGACCAGGAGAAAAGCTTCACTAGCCGCATCGCTGGTGGTGGCACCGGCGATGGCCAGGATGTTCTCGCCTCGATCTGCGGCGAAAACTTCACCGGCTTCACGCCCGCGGCTCCGGCCACCTACCTCCGGTACATCGTCGGCCAGAATCGACAGCGCCCGGCCACTGCTGGTGATGGCGGTTACCTTCGAGCGGAGGGTCGTGACGACGACCGTGTCGATCACATCGTGACGTCCGGGTGCATACGATTTTGACGTGCCCATCGGCTCGCGTCCGGCGAGGCCGGATGATGACAAGCTGACGATGCACGGGTCGTCGGGAAGGTCGGCGGCGACGGCCTCCTCGAGTTCGTCGAGATGGGGCACTTGGTCGACACCGATGATGCGGGTTCTACGGGCCGTGCCGTACTTTTCGACGACCTCGGCCAACTCCCGGATAACGATGGTGCGTTGACGTTGCTCGGATGCCAGGAGCTTCTCGAGGTCATCGATTGTTTCGGCTAGTTCGACCTTTTCGGCGACCAGCTCGTCGTAGGCCAGGGCCGTGAGGCGACGGAGCCGTAATTCGAGCACATACTCGGCCTGAGTTTCGCTGAGCGTGAGCTCGTTCATCAGCCGGCCGCGGGCTTCCGCTGAGTCAGTCGATGATCGGATGATTGAGATGACCAAGTCGATGTTGTCGATGGCGATGAGTAGCCCTTCGACAAGATGGAGACGGTCGAGCGCCGTGCGCAATCGGAACTCGGTGCGCTTGATCACCATGTCGAGTCGATGATCGATGTAGTAGCGGCACAGGTCGTACAGCCCGAGTGTGGTCGGGACTCCGTCGACGAGCACCACGTTGTTGATGCCGAACGTTTCTTCCAACGGGGTGAGCTTGTAGAGCTGCTCGAGCAAAGCCTGCGGGTTGACCCCGGTTTTGCACTCGACCACCAGGCGCAGGCCCGACGTTCGGTCGGAGAGGTTTGTGACGTTGGCGATGCCGTTGATACGCCCGCCGTTGACCAGCTCTTTGATCTTCCCGACGACTCTCTCGACACCCACGAGATAGGGCAGTTCGGTGAAAACGAGTCCCTGACGGTGTCGGGTGACATCGACGACTTCAGCCGTCGCTCGGATGCGAAGCGTGCCCCGGCCTGTTTCGTAGGCCGAACGGAGGTCGTCGTCGATCACGATGGCCCCGGTTGGGAAGTCAGGGCCGGGTAACACGGCTAGCAATTCGTCGATGGTCGGCCGCGGGCGCCGCTTTGTCATGACCAGCTTGATGGCTTCGTAGACCTCACGGAGATTGTGCGGAGCCATGTTGGTTGCCATACCAACAGCGATGCCCGAGGTGCCGTTGACCAGCAAGTTGGGAAGGAGCGCTGGTAGGTAGGCGGGTTCGCTGCCCTCACCGTCGTACGTCAGTCGGAATTCGACGGTCTCCTCATCGATTTCAGCCAGGAGATCGAGTGCGGCGTTGGTAAGGCGGCACTCGGTATAGCGATAGGCGGCCGGAGGGTCGTCCAGGCTTCCGAAGTTACCCTGCGGGTCGATCAGGGTGACGGGTCGCGAGAAGTCTTGTCCCAGCCGGACGAGGGTGTCGTAGATGGCGCTGTCGCCGTGCGGGTGAAACCGTGCCATCACATCGCCAACGACGTGAGCGCACTTGCGGTGCGACCGGTCGGGAAACAGCCGCATCTCGCGCATCGAGTAGAGAATGCGACGTTGAACCGGCTTTAGCCCGTCACGAACATCCGGGATTGCTCGCGAGGTGATCACCGACAGTGAGTACGCGAGAAACGAGTCGCCGAGTTCTTCGGAAACAGGAACGT
The DNA here is from genome assembly GCA_047638695.1 of Acidimicrobiales bacterium. Taxonomy (GTDB): domain Bacteria; phylum Actinomycetota; class Acidimicrobiia; order Acidimicrobiales; family SZUA-35; genus JAHECQ01. The sequence goes on from JBLINY010000074.1 coordinate 21,939, forward strand.
CCAGGACCTCGCGGGCGAAGGGGAGAAGCTCGCCTTGAGACGCCATGAAATAGCCCTTTCTTCGAGGCTCCCGCCATCAGGATCCAGTCCCTCCTGACGGTACTCAGAAAGTGGAGGCCGTTCGGTTATCCCCGGCCGGTTTCTGACGGTGCAGCGGTTGCAGGGTAGTTGTTACGTGCGTTCAGCGACGGCGGCGGCGGCGCTGAGCGTCGATTCGACGTGCTGCCTTGACAACGGTGTCGAGGCGTTCGCCGATTTGTGCGTTCGTCGTCTCGTCTTCGAGGTTGAGTTCTGGAGCAAGCGCTTCCAGAATCGCGCTCACGCTGACGCCCTGCTCTGCGGCAAAGCCATGCCATTGATCGTGTGCATCGTCGCTGACATAGGCATGCAATGCCTTACGTCCGTTGTCTTCCGACACGGTGATTC
>JBLINY010000075.1:0-21740 GCA_047638695.1 Acidimicrobiales bacterium
TTCGACGTTGTCGGTTGCTGCGCCATCGGACACCGGAATGCCGTAGGACGAGAAGAATTGTTTGCCTTGATACTCGAGAAGATCCACGTCTTGGGGCCTCCGCCTCGTTGGTCGGGAATGCTCAGGCGATACTAGGGGGGTGAGTAGCAAACCACAGAGTTCGGTTCGACCGATTGGCCTCGCGTGCCGATAGCCCAGGGCCGAAGCGCCGGATCTCGTCAACTTCTAATTCTCGCCTTCGCCACCATCGCCGCGGTGACCGCTATGTACTTCCTTTTCATGAGAGCCGGCGAGTTAGCCAGTTCTGGTGAGGTCGACATCAATCTCGGCAGTTCGGTGTTCGAGGCAGGCAACGTCGAGCGACTATCGGAGGACATCGCCGACAAAGGTCCGTTGCTGATGCCCGATCTCATTATCGATCGCGACCGAGACATCTACCTCCAGCACATCGGCGATGACGAAGCGAAGGGGTGGTTCGCCTTCGCCGCCCGTCCCCTCGAGGCCTCGCGAGACTGCTTCGTCGAATGGCAGGCCGACAACCGGAACTTCGTCGACGTCTGCGATGGCACGATCTATGACGAACAGGGCTCGGGGCTAACTGCGTACCCCGTCATCATCGATGGCGACGGCGACCTATCGGTCGACATCAACGCTGCCGATAGAACCGACGAGCCCGACGACACCGACCAACCCGACGACGCGGACCAAACAGGATCGGACGGCTGAACATGCTGCTCGCCCAACTCACCGACACTCATGTTGTCGACCCACGAAGCGACGAGGAATTGCACGTCGACAACAACGGACGACTAGCGGAGGCCGTGGCCTCTCTCAATGCCGAGCCCGTGGAACCGGCCGCTGTTCTGGCCACCGGCGACCTGGTGAACTGGGGACATCAGCCGGAATATGACGAGTTAGCCCGCCTCGTGGAAGGACTCAAGGCCCCGCTGCTACCGCTGCCCGGCAACCATGACGACCGGGCCCGCATTCGGGCGACCTTCCCCAACACCCCCTGGGCCGACACCGAGCACGCAAGCTGGCAAACACGAGTCGGCGACGTCGCCGTGATCGGCCTCGACAGCACCGTCCCTGGCCAGCCGGGAGCCGAGTTCGACGACGCACGAGAAGCCTGGCTCTCCGCTGCGTTGGGCTCAGCCGGCGAGGGCCAGATCTTGCTTGCCCTCCACCACCCACCCTTTACCACCGGCATAGCGGCCATGGACCGAGCGGGGTTCATAGGGCTCGACAGATTGCTCAACGTTCTGGCAGAACACGGCAATGTCGATCGCGTCGTTTGCGGTCACCTCCACCGGCCCATCTCGTCCGTCGTCGCAGGCATCCCGGCCCAGGTCGGACTATCGACGGTGCAACACGTCGGTCTCGATCTCCGACCCGAGGCGGGCTTCACAATCGTCAAGGACCCGGTCGGCTACATGCTGCACGGCTTCACCAACAACACCTGGGTGACCCACACCCGATACATCGCGACAGGGCAGCAGCCATTCGTTCCCGATTGGGCCCGATCCGATACTCCCTGAACCGACAACAACTGAACTGACAACCAACTGAACTGACAACTTGCCTGAGTCTGACAGCTATCTGCACTAACAGACGGGGAGGTCAGCCCACTTTTTGCAGCGGAGCCCAGGCCAGCAGAAGAGTTTTTTGTCCGACCGAAGGGAAGTTGACGACGGCCTCGGCCTTGTCGCCAGCGCCGCGGATCTCGATAATGACTCCCTCGCCCCACTTGTTGTGGGCAACGTCGTCCCCGGTACGAAGATCGAGTTCATCAGCCCCCGACATGCTCGGGCCATTGGGCCGCAGCGAAGTATCGATCAGCTCGTTTCGGCCGTTGAATGTTTCCTCTTCTCGAGAACGGGTGCCGCTGGAACCAAATGAGGTGTTCGACCGCCGCCGGCCGCGGCCGCGGCTACCTGCGGCTTCTTCGATCAGCTCACTAGGTATCTCGTCGAGGAACCGGCTGGGCGGGTTGTACTGCGTCTGGCCGAACAACATCCGGCTCCAGGCATGACAGAGGTAGAGACGTTCTTCAGACCGAGTGAGCCCCACGTAACAGAGCCGCCGCTCCTCTTCGAGTTCGTCCGGCTCGGTGAGGGCGCGGAGGTGAGGGAAAACACCGTCTTCCATGCCGATGATCGAGACAACAGGAAACTCGAGACCCTTGGCTGCGTGAAGTGTCATGAGCACGACGGCTGAATCTTCGTCGTCGATGGCGTCAGAGTCGGAGACCAGACTGACCTGTTCGAGGAACTCGTCGACCGTCTCGAACTGTCGAGCAACTCCGACGAGCTCCTGAAGATTCTCGAGCCGCCCTTCGGCCTCGATTGAACGCTCGTCTTCGAGCTCGGCGATGTAGCCGGTGTCGCGCAGGATCGATTCGAGCACCGTTGCCGGCCCCTTCTCGAGTTCGGCGGCGAAGCCGGTCATGAACTGCAGGTACGACGCGATACCCCGCACTGCGGTGCCAGATACCCCAGCATCGTCAGCCCGCTCCAACGCCTGGCTGAAGGTGTATCCGTGCATGGCGGCGAACCCGTCGACCTTCGCCACCGATGTGTCTCCGACGCCCCGCTTTGGAGTGTTGAGAATGCGCTTCACCGACACCTCGTCGGCCGGGTTGCTTGCCACCTTCAGATAGGCAACCGCGTCCTTGATCTCTTTGCGATCGTAGAACCGGGTGCCACCGACCACCTTGTACGGGATGCCGACCCGCATGAAGTACTCCTCGAGTACGCGGGACTGGGCGTTGGTTCGGTAGAAGACCGCCATGTCGCCCCAGCGATAATCGCCGCGGTCGTGCAGACGAGCCATCTCGTTGGCTATGAACTGAGACTCGTCGACCTCGTCGTCGGCATGGAACCGTTGAATGCGGTCGCCGGGCCCTGCTTCGGTCCAGAGGTTCTTCGGTTTACGACCAAAGTTGTTCGAAATAACGGCGTTGGCCGCGTCAAGAATGGTTTGGGTCGAGCGATAGTTCTGCTCGAGCAGAACAACGGTCGTGTCGGAGAAGGCCTCTTCGAATTGAAGAATGTTGCGGATATCGGCGCCGCGAAACCCGTACACACCCTGGTCGTTGTCGCCGACAACGGTGACCTGACGATGCTCCTTGGCCAACTGCACCACGAGCTCGTTCTGCACGCTATTGGTGTCCTGGTACTCGTCAACCAGAATCTGACCGAAACGGCGCTGATAGTGCTGGAGCACCTCAGGGTGTTGGCGAAACAGATAGACGGCGTTGAGCAACAGGTCATCGAAATCCATGGCGCCGGCTTGCAGCAGCCGCCGTTGGTACTCAGCATAGATTTCAGCCGCCTTACGCTCCGGCGGCACCATGGCCCGCTCGGCCATCTCGGCCGGGTTCAGTCCTTCGTTCTTGGCCGAGCTGATCGCATTGTGCATTGCTCGGGGCTGGAACCGCTTGGAATCGATGTTCAGATCTCGGATGACGTACCCGACGAGTCGGCGGGCATCGGCCTGGTCGTAGATGGTGAAGCTCGACGGATACCCGAGGTGCGTCGCGTCACGTCGCAGGATTCGGACGCATGCCGAGTGGAAGGTCGACACCCACATCTTCTGGGCAACTGGACCGATCGAGGCCTGCACCCGATGCTTCATCTCGTCGGCGGCCTTGTTGGTGAACGTAATGGCGAGAATCTCGAACGGCGAGTGGCCGTTCTCGATGAGCCACGCGATCCGTCGAGTGAGAACTCGAGTCTTTCCCGACCCTGCACCCGCCACAACCAAGAGCGGACCACCACTATGAGTCACGGCATCGAGCTGGGCCGCGTTCAGCCCTTCCAGGATCTCTGCCACCACCGCAGCGTACTGCCAGCCTGTGACGGCGGGTGGCCTCTTTGACCAGTTAGCAGCCGCTGACTCATCCGAAGCCAACCTCGGCCGATCAGTAGAGGTGTGACGGCCAAGACCAAATCAGGCACCACCAAGCAAAGCGCAGCTCAGAAGACACTGCAGGCACCGCCGATCGAACCCGGCGCAGCTCTTTACGAAGAAGCCCTCGAGCTGCTGGAGGCTCGCAAGTGGAAGGCAGCTGTGCAGGTTCTGCAAGCTCTGCGTCGGCTTCGCCCCGACGATTCCGATGTCGACGAACTGCTGCTGGTTGCCGCCTCTCACGGCAAGGTCACCGCAGAACGCGAGGCAGCCATCAGGCGCCTAACGAATGGGACCACCGTCGCCAGCTCCTGGACGGCCATTGCCGCTAGTCATCTCGCCGCCAACAACTTCGCTGAGGCCGACCGGGCAGCCCGACAAGCCATCGAGCTGGACCCCGAGTCGCCAGGCGGCTGGCGAGCCCTCGGCACCAGCTTCGCTGGCCTTGGATGGTTTGACGAAGCAGCGGACTGCCTTGAGCGAGTCGAGGACGACGCCACCAATTTTGAGCAGTGGCAGCTGGGGCGGGCGGTGAACGCCTGGGCCATGAGCATGAAGCACGCGATTGTGTTCTCGGCCATCACCGTACTGCTCTTCCGGTTGCTCGGCGCCGCGCTGGTCGTCACGGCGCCGCTGCTTCTTCGCGAGGTCCGGGTGTCGCGCCTCGATGAGCCCTTCCGGTCGGTCGCCGACGGTGTCTGGGCCCATGAACATCGTCTCAAGATCATGCGCGGGACCTTGGTTCTGCTCATTGTGGCCAGCTGGGCTGCCCTGGTCCTCGCCGTATCTTGAGCGTGTAGCGACCCGGCTAGTAGCGGTGGCTTTCCTTGGGGGCACCCTTTTCGGATCAATGGCCATCATCACTCACGACAATTGGAGATGTCACGGGGTACGTGCCGGGGGCTCGAATAACAGCGACCCAGTCGCTCGTGCCCGACTGCTCAACGTCCATCGTGTACTACTCCGGTAGCGGCGAAGCTGGCATCACCACGGCTGCACCGATCGCGACCGCCGAGTTCGTCGAGAGCGCGGCCTCGGCCAACTGGGAGACATCGTCGGCCGACACATGCGGATCGTCCCAGGCCGACGGCTTCACCCCCGGACCCAACGTGCTCGTCGATTGGTCGATGGGTCGGCTGGCTCCCTCGCTCTTCCTCACCGAGAACCCAGGGCGAGCTGGCGAGATCGACACCATCTGGTTGCTCGACCCTGGTGATGCAGAGCTGCTGAACGGCAACGACGTCTGCGACCACCAGCTAGCAACCACTCCCGGCACGCAGCTGAACATCTGCCTCACAGGCGATTCCGATCGGCGCCTAATCATCCTGTCAGGAGACGAAACCGAGTCGGACAATCGAGCCGGCCTCACCGCGCTCTACCTCGATGACATCAATGGCGCGGCCGCTCGCTCGCAGACTCTGCTTTGTCGCATCACCCCGGGCGAGATCTCCAACCACGACAACCGGCTCGTCGAGTTCTTCATCCCTTTCACCACCGGCCCTCCGGTGTGCCCGGCTCGAACGACCCATATTGGGCTTGGTGCGACCGAACCGGATCCGCCGGAACCCAACCGACCTTCGTGCTCGCCACCAATCGGCGAACAGCTCGCTGGTTCGGGCTATGCCAATGCGAATGGTCGGGCCGGCGCCGTTGTTCGGCTCTATGCCGCAGTGTTTGCCGCCTCCCCGATGCTGCCGGCTTTCAGTTCTGGCGAGATGACCGTCGGTCGACACGCGACATGGCTGCCTTCTTCGTGACCTCGGCCGAGTTCGTCGCTACCTACGGCGATCTCGGCGACGACCAGTTCGTCCTTTCCTTGTATCGCAACGTATTGGGCCGCGAGCCCGACACCGATGGTCTGAGCTACTGGCGCCAGCGTCTGCGAACGGACTTGCGTCGGTCTGACGTGGTGGTGTTCTTCAGCGATTCAGCCGAGTTTCGAACTCAAACCAGCACGAGCTAGTCGCTCCCGGCCTATGTGAAGTTTGACCGCGCCTCGAAGCTCCTAATGGAGTCATCTACCGTTGCAGCCGTGCGATAGTCAGTCATGACCTTTGATCGGTTTCGGCCCCACCCTTGGCATGGTCTCTCGGCGGGAGACAATGCGCCGAAGGTCGTCGAGGCCTACATCGAGATCACTCCCTTCGATGCCGTCAAGTACGAAATCGACAAACAAACCGGCTATTTGCGAGTTGACCGGCCGCAGGGAAGCTCAGCCCTGCCGCCAACCCTGTACGGCTTCATCCCTCGCACCTACTGCAACGACCGGGTGGCAGCACTCACCGAAGGGGCATCGATCGGCGACCGCGATCCCCTGGACATCTGTGTACTCAGCCAGCAGCGCATCGACCGCGCCGAGGTTATTCTAAGCGCCAGGGTCGTTGGCGGCATCCAGATGCTCGATGACGGCGAGGCCGACGACAAGATCGTCGCGCTACTGACCAGCGACACAGTGTTCGACTACGCGAAAGACCTCAAACATCTGCCGACCGCCGTGGTCAACCGAATGCTCCATTACTTCGCCACCTACAAGATGGACATGACCGGGGGCACCGCCAACACCACCGAGGTGGCCGGAACCTATGGTGCCGAACAGGCGTATGCCGTCATCGAGGCGGCGATGGCCGACTACCGAGACGAATTCACCGAGACCTAGAGGTGTGGTGCCGACAGCCACGCACGTAGATCTCGGCGCTCGCGGCTACTCCCATTCGATGGTGCCCGGTGGTTTCGAGGTCACGTCGTAGGCCACGCGATTCACGCCATCAACTTCGTTGATGATGCGGTTCGACATGGTCTCCAACAGGTCATAGGGCAGCCGGGCCCAGTCGGCTGTCATGACATCATCGCTCGTGACTGCTCGGACAATGATGGGGTGGGCGTAGGTGCGCTCGTCGCCCATCACTCCGACGGTACGGATGTCAGCGAGCACGGCGAAACTCTGGAAGATCTCCCGTTCGAGGCCGGCCTCGCGGATCTCGTGCCGCACGATGGCATCGGCCTCCTGCAAGATGCCGACTTTCTCCGGTGTGACTTCACCGATGATGCGCACGCCCAGTCCCGGACCGGGAAATGGCTGACGCCAGACAATCTCCTCGGGAAGGCCGAGCTCGAGACCGACACGGCGAACTTCATCCTTGAAGAGATTTCGCAGCGGCTCGACCAAGTGAAAGTCAACATCATCGGGTAGGCCACCGACATTGTGATGACTCTTGATGGTCGCCGTGGTGTCGCCGGTTCCCGACTCGACAACGTCGGAGTACAGAGTGCCCTGCACGAGGTACGCCGCATCCTGCAGCTGACCTTTGGCCTCCTCGAAGACTCGGATAAACAGCTCGCCGATTATCTTCCGCTTTGCTTCCGGCTCAGTGACCCCGGCCAGCGCTTTGAAGAAACGAGCCCCAGCATCAACGTGAATCAGTTCGATTCCTTGATGCTTCTCGAAGGTCTCGACCACCTGATCGGACTCATTGAGCCTCATCAGACCGGTGTCGACATACACGCAGGTGAGCCGATCGCCGATCGCGGCGTGAACGAGGGCCGCAGCGACCGCCGAATCGACACCTCCCGACAACCCACAGATAGCCCGGCCATCGCCAACCTGGGCCTTGATGGCGGCCACCGAAGCATCGATGATCGAGCCCATCGTCCAGCTCGGATCGAGGCCAGCCTCATGCACAAGAAACTGTTCGAGGAGGGCGTGACCGTGCTCGGAGTGCGCGACCTCGGGGTGGTGCTGAAGGCCGTAGATCTTGCGCTCGACGTCCTCGAAACCCGCGACGGGGGCACTATCGGTGACCGCCGTAACCACCGACCCGGTGGGTGGCTGTGAGATGGCATCGAAATGGCTCATCCACACGTCGAACTCGTCGGGCACAGCGCTGAGCAACGATGAGGGGCCTGTTCGGCGAACACTCGTGCGGCCGTACTCACCCTGGTCGAAGCGGCGGACCTCACCACCTAGCTGTTTGGCCAAGAGCTGCGCGCCATAACAGATACCGAGCGTCGGAATACCGAGATCGAAGATCTTCTCGTCGAGTTCTGGAGCACCTTCGACCCGCACGCTCTTCGGCCCACCCGACAAAATGATCGCAGATGGGTTGAGCTCGGCCAACGCTGCCGCCGTGATGTTGTGTGGAACGATCTCGGAGTAGATGTTCAGATCACGAACTCGGCGAGCGATGAGTTGCGCGTACTGCGCCCCAAAATCGACGACACAAACCACCTGCTCGGGCCGCCTGGCGGAACCATCGGCATTGAGCTCGACATCGTTGCGACCGTCAGCCACCGGTGATCACCAGGTCGGCCTTTTGGAGGTCCTTGACCGTTTCGTACCCAAGAGTCGCCATCGCCTGGCGAAGAGCACCGCACAAGTTCAGTCGGCCATCGGCCTCAACGGCCGGACCGTTAAGGACAACGTCAAGCGGTGCGACGGGCTCGACCCTGGTGAGGCGCCCCTGTGGCAACGTCGGGTGTACAGCCGACCGACCCCAGTGCCAGCCTTGTCCCGGCGCTTCTTCAGCGACGGCCAGCGCGGTCCCGAGCACCACGGCGTCGGCGCCGCAGGCAATGGCCTTGGCCATATCGCCCCCGGTACGAAGGCCGCCATCGGCAATGACGTGGACGTACACGCCGGTTTCGTCGAGATGGCGCATGCGAGCGGCGCGTACATCGGCGATGGCCGTTGCCATGCCCGCCCCTACCCCGATGACTGAGCCGCTTGTTGCTGTGGCCCCACCATCGATTCCAACCATCACGCCCGCCGCACCGGTACGCATGAGATGCAGCGCCGCCTGATAGCTAGCGCAGCCACCAACAACTACCGGTGTCTCGAGCTCACGAACGAACTGTTTCAGATTGAGCGGTTCGGGATTGGTCGACACATGCTCAGCCGAGATGACCGTGCCCTTGATAACGAGGAGATCGAGCTCGGCATTCAAAAGCGTCGAGGCCAGGTCGGCGACTCGACGAGGCGAGACCGCACCCGCCGCGTACCCGCTGGCGTGCAGCTCCTTGATGCGCTGCGTGACCAGGTCGGAATCGATCGGTGCCTGATGCAACAACCGGAGATGGGCTAGCGCCGCTTGTTCGCTCATGTCAGACATGGCAGCTAGCTGGCTCTCGACATCATCGTGTCGAGACCAAAGCCCCTCAAGGTCGAGCACCCCGAGCCCGCCAGCTTCGCCAAGTAACGATGCCGTGGTCGGACTCGTGACGCTGTCCATGGCGGCCGACATCACGGGGAGGTCAAACTCGTAGGCATCGATCTGCCACTTGAGATCGACCAGGTCTACCTCTCGGGTGCGACGGCTTGGTACTAACGACAGCTCGTCGAGGCCGAGACTCCTTCGAGCGCTCTTGCCCATTCCGATTTCGATCTCGGCCACGTGTCCTCCACCAGGAAGTCCCGTTAGGGAAAGAGACAGGGTACCCCCGCAGGGGTCCAGCCGATCAGCCGACGACGGCTATTTCAGTCCTTTACGAGAGCCTTCAGAAGCTGCTTCGCCATCTGAGCGTTCATCTCGAACAGCGCCTTGCTGCCGCTCTCGTGCACTTTCTTGACCACCGATCCACCGGTAGCGGTCTCGACCGCATCCAGTCCTGTGAGCGCCGCATGGCGAGTGGTCTCGGTTGCCTTGTAGCCCATCGTGGTGAGGGCTTTGAAGAGCTCGCTCTGAGCGACGGCCTCAGGGGCTGACTCAGCGATGAATCTCAGAGCGTCTTTTGTGACTTCCGCTGACTGGTTCACCACATCGGCGGCACCGACGTCGGCCGCTGGATCACCGTCGACCGACGCCAACCAACGACGAACCTTCTGGACAATCTCATCGTGAGTTTCGCCATCGAATGAAAGGCTCGGCATGATCTGGACTCTACTCAGCGACCCGAGGGCGCCGGAAGCCGCGGGATCTCATCAGTTGGCAAACCCGGCAACAACGACCCGGGCCAGCTCCGACTCAAGATCCCAATGTCCAAGAATGTGATTGCCGTTGAACAGGATCGTTTCACTCTCCCAGCGGCGGAAGACGCTGGTTCCCTCGGGCCAACCCTCACTGCTCGCTTCGATCCATTCCTCGTCGGTTTGGACAACGGCTAACAGTGCCTGGACGGCGGTTTCATCGGAAAGAGTCACGACATCGACGGAACGGTCGTCGGTGACGACCCAAGTGATCACTACATCGGCTGGAAGCAGTGACGAGTCAAAGTAGTACCACGAGTCGAGAGCTTGGCCGTAGCTGCTGGCGTCGGCGGGTACGACCGAGTCATCGGAGGCAGGCTCTTCCCACTCGTCTTCTTCCCGCTCCTCTTGTTCCCACTCTTCCGGCTCCCAGTCCTCGGAAGATTCTTCCGATTCCGCGACCGAACTTTCAATGGCGGTGAATGCTTCGGCCGTGCTCGAGCTGCCGGCGCCGATCTGGCCGAACAAGAAGCGGGGACCGAGATCGTTAAAGGTGGCGACCTCATCAAAGAAGGAATCGATGTCGCTCGGTTCGAGCAGGGCGAGAAGATCGCGGTAGCCGTAGATCACCGTCGGAACGACGCTCACATACCAGCGACCGTCGCGTTGCACCACCGTGACCCCGGTGTTCAGCTCGTCGAGGTCCAATCGACCCAGGCTGGCGCCGAGGTCCATGTCTTCGCCTGAGCACAAGCTGTCGGACTCATCACCCATCTCATAGGTAAGACATCCGTCGGCCAAGGTGACCCGAACCGAATCAACCCCGTCGGTGGCGCTGAACGTAACGCCATCGACCGTGGCCACGGTGCGGCCCCTGACCTCTTTTGAAGATACGGCAAGACCCTCGATGCTCCAGCTGACACCCTGCTCGTTCACCGACTCCTGCAGCTCGTCGGCCCCTCGCTCCATCTCAGGCAGGTAGAGGCATGAGTAGTCGTAGAACGCGCGGGCCTCTACAAGGTCAACCATGCCCAACACTGCGGTCGGATCGAGTTCAGCTGCCTTCCTGATGATCTGTTCCAGTGCGGCCTCGGGCGTTTCAGCACCAACGGGCGCAGGCCCGGCACCGAGGACCGGGGCAGCCTCGCCGCTCTCGAGTCGGGCCTGTTCAGCAACGCTGTAGTGCAGGCTCACGTACCACGAGCCGTTGTCTTCGACCACCGCGATGCGTACATCCTCATCAACCATCGACTGCGGTTCTTCCGACCACGCCTCGATCGCTTCCGGGCTGGCGATGCCGAACGGCAACTCGCCGGTGCCCGATGCCGAGATAGTCCCGGCCGTCGGCGTCACGATCATCAAGCCTTCAGTGATGGGCGTCGCAAACAGCTCGAGGCCCTCGATCTGGATATCGATCTCCTCGACGTCAGCGACGTCGGCGTCCACACTCACGATCTCGAGCCTGCGCAGTTCCTCGAAGAGGGCGAGAGATGGCTCGATCATGCTCTCTCGCTCGGAAGGCAACAGCACGTCGGTCATGCCGAGCATGTCCTCGTTGGCCAACGCTTCGAACATCTGCCCAACGGCGGCTACCGGCGTTTCAGGGCCGGCGGGCTCGCTGAGGGCGGTGTTCACGGCAAAGAAACCGCCGAGGCCAACGGCGGCGGTAGCGGCGACGAGGACGCCGCGCATACCCCACGTCCCCTTCTTCACCGTTTGTCGCTCGAAGGTCATGGAGCCCGGTACCACTTCGATGAGCTCAGGAGATTCGTAGTCGTTCACGGAACAGGGATCGACCAGAGCGACCCGCGGCTTGAGATCTCAGCGACGAGTCAGAAAACCCGCCGCGACCAGCCCAACCAGTGCCGTGCTCAAGCCGAGTGGTGGCCCAAGCCCGGCGGCGACGCCCCCAACCAGCGCAGCAAGAGCCGCCGCTCCAACCACCAGCGACTCGATAGCTAACAAACCGGCCGCCGCTTTTCGAACGCCGACAACCAGCAGCACCACAATGGCCAGACTCACAACCGGCACCAGAAACCACGCCACCCTGAACGGCGTGAGTTGATCGAGTCCTAGCCGTTGGGCAGATCGGAACATCTCATAACTATTCTTGACCGCGCTGCCACTGCGAACCCAGCCGAGCCATCCCACTGCTCCGAGGCTCAGCGCCACGGCGCCGGCAACCAGCGATGAGACGTTCTTTGTCCCGCTCATACCGACGTTCGCAACGCAGCAGCAAGATTGCCACGTTGACCAACTTCCACGCCGTCGAGACCGAGGAAAGCGGCCAACTCATGCAGGTTCGTAGCTAACGGCCCCGCAATCTCCTGAGGGTCTGCTCCCGGCTCATGGAATGCGCCTCGAGCCAATAACCGTCCGGCCTTCCTGTCGGCCTTGAGGTCGACCCTCCCCACGAGCTGGTCGCCGAGCAGGAAAGGCAACACGTAGTACCCGTAGGTTCGCTTCGGCTCGGGTACGTAGATCTCAATGCGGTACTCGAAATTGAAGAAACGCTCGGCCCGAGGGCGGAACCACACGACGGGATCGAACGGGCTCAAGAGCGTCGCTGCCCCAATGCGGCGCGGCCGTTTGGCCTCGGGATGCAGGTAGGCCGGGGTACCCCAACCCTCGACGTCGACCAGTTCGAGTCGCCCCTCTTCCACCAGCTCAGCCAAGAGTGGACGCGCCACCGGCATCTTGAGTCGGAAGTAGTCGGCGATGTCCGTCGCTGTGCCAACACCATGGCTGGCCGCGCCAAGAAGCAAGAGCTCCTTGAAGGCTTCGTCATCTGCAAGCTCAGGCCTGGCTCTGACCTCATCGGGCACAACCCGTTCCGGCAAGTCGTAGATCGTCAAGAACGTCTTGGTGCGTTCACGAATCGAGAGTCGCCCCGTCACGTAGAGCCATTCGAGAGCCAACTTGCCCTTGGAGTAACCCCACCAGGGCCCGGTGCGGTCGCCTGGATCCGACAAGTCGCTCACCGACAATGGTCCTAGCTCGTCCACTTCGCGGAGAACGGCCGCCAGGTATTCAGGCTCCTTCTTCTCGAACTCCCGGCCCATCTTCCAGCGACCCGACCGGGCCCGGAACCGCAGCAGGGGTTGCAGATCAATAGCGGTAATCGATGCCTCGTGAGCCAAGAACTCAAGGTTTTCGCCCGACGACCAGAGCCAGTGATCGAGCCGATCACGGTCGTACCCACCGAGGCGGGAAAACATCGGCATGAAGTGAGAGCGACAGAGAACGTTGACCGAGTCGAGCTGCAGAACCGACATTCGGTGGAGGGCGCGCCGAAAGGCCCGGACGTCGGGTTGTGCCTTTGGCCTTGGATCGTTGAAACCCTGGGCACCGAGGGCGATGCGACGAGCCTGTGGGAGCGAAAGCGTGTTCACATCGGTCCCGAGGTCGGCAGGTGGTCGACGACCGTCGGCGCCTGCCGCCAGCTGTTCGAGTGACTCGGGCACGCCACGCTATTTGAGTTCCGTGAGGACCGAGCCGAGCGTGGTCTGGCCATCTCATGAGAGTAGCGGCCGACGTCGGTGCGCGAGACTTGCGGGCAATGGCATTCGAGAGCTTTCGTCGACTCTTCTCCACTGTCGGCGCAACGCCGACCGAGCGGACGACTGGCGTACCTACGTCGAGCAACGGAGCCAGCTCGATGCATCTGTTCTGGAACATCAAGTCTCAGCCACTGGCCGAGGTTGCGGCCACCCTCGAGATCATCAAACCACCAACCGAACCATGGCTCTACTTTTGGGCCCTTCAAGCCAGCTTCCGAGCCGGTCCCCGCCCCCTGGGTGCCGGCCACATGGGACTGCAACACCACCCGAGCTATCCAGGGAGCGGCGCAGTGAACTGGGGCGGCTACCACCACGGGGGCGGCGAACTTCCAGGCAGTCACTCGCCACTCGGCTCGACTCTGGGCAATCCCAACACCTCGAACTATCGCTGGCAGCCAGGTGTGCAGTACCGCTACCGGATTCACCCCTCCCCCCAGGGGGGCTGGCGGGCGACGATCACCGATCTCTCCACCGGCATCGACACCGCGATTCGCGACCTCTGGGTAGAAGCCGACCACCTCACCGACCCAATGGTCTGGAGTGAGGTATTCGCCCCGTGCGACGCCGAGCCCGTGGTGGTCGAATGGAGCGACCTCGAAGCCCAAACCACCGATGGGCGCCGACTGGCCGCCAGCGGGGTGCGAGCGAACTTCCAGACAGTCAACGACGGCGGCTGCAGCAACACAAACGCCACCGTCATGGAGAACAACGGCGGCAAAGCGATCCGCCAGATCACCAACGCCGCCCGCACCCTCGACGCAGGCGCAACGATCGCCGTCTAGGCCTCGCCCTCTGGGCCTCGTTCCGCTCCCCTAGGCTTGTTCTGTGGCTGAATCACCGAGAGGAACCCGAACAACCAGTTTCGGGACCACTCGGCGCGAAGGACACGACGCCCGCGATTTCTACTCTCGATTCTCGCCTCCAGTTCTGTCTGACGACGACCACGTCGAGCGACCTGACTCCTTGGTCAGCCAACTGGGCGCGGGGGCATGCTTCGTCGGCTCATCGACGGACATGAGTGTGCTCCCCGATAACAGCGTCGCCCTCGTTGTCACCTCTCCCCCCTATTTCGTTGGCAAGGATTACGAGCTGGCGATTGCTGGCGATGCCGACAACACCTCGCGCATCCCCACGAACTATCTCGACTATCTCGTCATGCTCCGTGATGTGTTCTCCGAGTGTGTTCGGGTTCTCGAACCCGGCGGCAGGATCGCGGTGAACGTGGCCAACCTTGGACGCAAGCCTTATCGCAGTCTCTCGGCCGACGTCATTGCCATCCTGCAAGACGAGCTCGGCCTTCTTCTGCGGGGCGAAGTCATTTGGCAGAAGGCCAAGGCCTCGGGTGGATCCTGCGCCTGGGGCTCGTTCGCCAAGGCCAGCAATCCGGTGCTGCGTGACAATACCGAGCGGCTCGTCATTGCCAGCAAGGGTTCATTTGCTCGAGCCCGCAAACCTCGGGATCGAGCCAAGGCCGGCTTGCCGAACGCGTCAAGTCTCGCGACCGACGAGTTCCTCGACGTCACCCGAGACCTTTGGGAGATCGATGCCGAATCGGCGACCCGCATTGGCCATCCAGCGCCATTCCCGATCGAACTTCCGCGTCGGGTCATCGACCTTTATACCTACAAGGGCGACATCGTCGTCGACCCCTTCCTGGGCTCGGGAACCACGCTGGTCGCGGCGGCCAGAACCGGACGCATAGGCGTCGGGTTCGATACCGACCCCGGCTACGTGGCACTGGCCGAACAGCGTTTGGCGGCCGAACTCGAGCGAGTCGATCGCATCGAAAGCTCGGCCGGAACCGAGCTCGACGCGCTGTCCTACGACGAGCGCCAGGAGTCGTTCCATCTCGCAGCAACGGCCGAGGGTCGCAAGATCGACGACATCGCCTATCGGGTGTTGACCGAGGCTGGATTTGAGATCAGCACCAAGGCCAGGCTGAAAGCGGCCGGCCTCAACTTCACCTACCTGGTCACCGGCGCCGACAGTACCTCGACCTGGTTTGTCGACGTGGTCGGCGCGTTCACCTCCTCACGGCCAGGTCTCCAGCGGATCGACACGGTGTGGCGTCTTCTCGGCCGGCTCCACGTATTGCGCACTCTGGCCCCAGAGGCCCGGGCTCTGGTCCTGACCAGTAATCTTCCCCGGCCGGGAACAGAAGGGGACAAGGCGCTACGTGCCGTCGGAACCGGCGGTGTATTCGACGCCCTCGAGCTCTACGACCCAGCCACTGCGCCACGGTTGGCCCACTACGCGACAGCTGCTCCCGCTGTAGCGCTTCCTGGTTTCTGGACCGACGCCGACATTTCGCGCTAGCCGGCCGCGCTCGACCTCCGGCGAATCAACTCGGCGAATCAAGGAGACCAATCAAAACGAAGAATGCCAGCCCCGAAGGGCTGGCATTCCGCTCTGACTTTGCGAACTAACGAGTCGGAGACTCGTCTTACATCATGCCGCCCATGCCGCCCATATCGGGCATTGCCGGCATGCCGCCGCCGCCCTCTTCAGGCTTGTCGGAAATGAGCACCTCGGTGGTGAGCACCAGTGCTGCGATAGATGCAGCGTTCTGGAGCGCAGCCCGGGTGACCTTGGCTGGATCGGTGATTCCGGCCTCCATGAGGTCCTCGATGACGCCGGTTGCAGCGTTGAGACCAATATTGCCCTCGGCCTCTTCGACCTTGGCGATCATGATGGAGGCCTCGAGGCCAGCGTTCGATGCAATGAGCATCGCCGGCGCTGAAAGGGCACGGTAAACCGACTCGGCGCCGGTCTGCTCGTCGCCCTTTAGCTTCTTGACGACCTTGGCAACCGCTGGACGGGACCGCAGGAGAGCGGTACCACCACCGGCGACAACGCCCTCTTCGAGGGCGGCCCGGGTGGCCGAGAGCGCATCTTCGATGCGGTGCTTCTTTTCCTTGAGCTCGACCTCGGTGGCTGCACCGACCTGGACGACAGCAACGCCGCCGGCCAGCTTAGCCAGACGCTCCTGGAGCTTCTCGCGATCCCAGTCCGAGTCAGTGTTGTCGATCTCGGCCTTGATCTGGGCCACACGACCCTCGACGTCAGCCTTAACGCCGGCGCCTTCGATGATGGTGGTGTTGTCCTTGGAGATCACGACCTTGCGGGCAGTGCCCAGCATGTCGACGGTCACACCGTCGAGCTTGAGGCCGATCTCTTCCGAGACCACCTCTGCGCCGGTGAGAATGGCCATGTCCTGCATCATTGCCTTGCGACGCTCGCCAAAGCCGGGGGCCTTGACAGCGGCGGAAGCGAAGGTGCCGCGGATCTTGTTGACCACGAGCGTTGCGAGGGCTTCGCCTTCGATGTCCTCGGCGATGATCAGCAGCGGCTTACCCGACTGCATGACCTTCTCGAGCACCGGCAGGAGGTCCTGCACGTTGGTGATCTTGCCCTGGTTGAACAGGATGTAGGGATCGTCGAGTGACGTTTCCTGGCGATCGGTGTCAGTGACGAAGTAGGGAGAGATATAGCCCTTGTCGAACTGCATGCCCTCGGTGAATTCGAGGTCGATGCCGAAGGTGTTCGACTCTTCGATGGTGACAACGCCGTCCTTGCCGACCTTGTCGATGGCGTCGGCGAGTACCTTGCCAACGCTCTGGTCAGCGGCGGAGATGGAAGCGACCTGAGCGATCTGGCTCTTGTTGTCGATCTCCAGCGATGAGGCAGCGATGGCGTCAACGGCAGCAGCGACTGCGGCTTCGATGCCCCGCTTGAGGCCCATCGGGTTGGCGCCAGCGGCTACGTTGCGCAGGCCTTCCTTGATGAGAGCCTGGGCCAGCACCGTGGCGGTGGTGGTTCCGTCACCGGCGACGTCGTTGGTCTTGGTCGCAACTTCCTTCACCAGCTGTGCGCCCATGTTTTCGAACGGGTCAGAAAGCTCGATCTCTCGGGCAATCGATACACCGTCGTTCGTGATGGTGGGTGCACCGAACTTCTTGTCGAGGACAACGTTGCGACCCTTTGGTCCCAAGGTCACCTTGACGGCGTCGGCTAGTTGGTTAACACCGGACTCGAGGGCCCGACGTGCATGTTCGTCAAATTTGAGTTCTTTTGCCATGTTGGTCTTTCAGCTCACTTAACGATCGCGAGGACGTCGCGTGCGGACAGGATCAGAAGGTCGTCTCCCTCGTGGGAGATTTCTGTGCCTCCATACTTGGAGTAGACGACTACGTCGCCCTTCTTGACCTCCATAGGGATGAGGTCACCATTGTCGGTCCGACGGCCTTCGCCGACGGCCAAAACCTCGCCCTGTTGGGGCTTCTCTTTTGCGGAATCGGGGATAACCAGACCGCTAGCCGTTGTGGCCTCGGCGTCCTTAGCTTGGACGATGATGCGGTCCTCAAGGGGTTGCAGTTTCATGCAGTTTTCGCCTCCATTTGGCGTTAGCACTCTCGATGGACGAGTGCTAACACTACGGCGATCGTCGCACGTCACCAACCCGCGGCTCGGGCTAATTCGGTCGAGATCGGCTACGCACGTCGCCGCAGCGAAGGAAAGTGCGCGCCACTACGATCCAAGCCCAATGATCGATTCAAAGATTGCAGTTGTCGGTGCCGGCACGATGGGCGCTGGAATCGCCCAAATGGCGACCGAAGCCGGACATCGAGTGACCCTGATCGACACCACCCAAGAACTGGTCGACCGAGGCGTCGACTCGATCCGCACCTTCCTGGACCGAGGCGTAGCCAGGCAGAAGCTCACTGCTGAGCGACGAGATGAGATCTTGAGTCGCATCGACACCAGCACCGATATTGCCGACGGTGTCACCGATGCCGTGATGGTGGTCGAGGCTGTCTTCGAGAGCCTGCCACTTAAACACGAGATCTTCGCCACCCTCGATCAATGCTGCCCGCCTGAGGTGATCCTGGCCAGCAACACCTCCACCCTTCCTATTTCCGAGATTGCCTCGGCAACCAAACAGCCCCAGCGGGTTGTTGGCACTCACTACTTCAGCCCGGTGCCACTCATGCGCCTCGTCGAAGTCATTCGTGGTGAACACACCAGCGATGACGTGGCAGCCCGAACCATGGAGCTGTGCGAGGGCTTCGGCAAAAGTCCCATCCTGATCAAGGACGTACCGGGCTTCATCGTGAATCGGTTCCTTTGCCTGCTGTATGCCGAGGCAGCAAACATGATCGAGAGTGGCGTCGCCACCGCCCGAGACATCGACACCGCTATGAAGCTCGGCTGCAACTGGCCCATGGGCGTGACCGAAATCATGGACCTCGCCGGCGTCGACGTGACGTTGCTAGCCCTGGAAGCAATGCATGAGATGACGGGCGACGACCGCTACCAGCCATCACCACTCCTGACACGAATGGTAGCCGACAACCAGCTCGGCCGTAAGTCGGGTCGCGGCTTCTACGACTACTCGAGCTGAACCACCCCGGACCAGCGGTTCTCAGCAAGATCCTCTTCCAGCTGTGCCAGGATCGGGGAATGGGCACTCTGCAAGGGTTCAGCCACATCGCCGTCGGCGTTTCCGACATGGATAGCGCGCTCGTGTTTTGGCGTGACGTGATGGCGATGGGGGTAGATCTCGACACCATCGAGGAGGTTCCCGGCCCTCGGGGCGACACACGAAGACGCCGGGGGGTCTACCTCCGGTGGAGCCAGGGCGATCACGCAACCTTCGTCGTCCTCGACCAGCAGCTCAGCATTGAGCCGTTCGGCCTTCCGGCAAAGCTCTTCCAAACCGGGGTTCATCACGTCTCGTTCTGGGTCGACGATGTCGACCCATTCCTTCAGCGGGCAGCCGAACGAGGGTTAGCTGCCGGAGAACCGACCGTGTCGGACACGGTTGCTTACGGCGAAGCCGCTGGGCGGCAAGTAAAAACCGCCTTCGTACGTGATGGCGATGGGAACTGGGTCCAGCTCGACCAGCGGCTCAGCTGATTCAGCGAGGGTCGAAAACGCTGAAGCCTGACTCGTCGGATGGCTCGAACGTGAACGATCGCCGCCCAATTCGCCACGTTTCTGTGCGCTTCGCAACCACGGCATACCCGCTGCTGCGAGTGCCGAGCACGGCCCCGCGATTGTTTGCTGCCGGGTAGCAAAGCGCAAAGTTGGCATCGGGATTGGCCTCACCGGCCGCCAAGGTGACGGCCTGCAGACCAGCCGGCATCACCTTCTGTTTGCGGAAGGCAGGCGGAACCCATGCTCCCTCGACGACCAGCGTGTCAGCGGAGACGTCTCCAAAGATGGGGCCGAAGAACTCGCGTACTTTCTCGTGCTGGTGGCCGGGGATGAGCCACTGCAGGTAGGCCGGTTCGCCCTCAGGGTCGACCGCGAGCCAGCCTCCGTCGAAGCCTGCTTCCCAAATCGAACGACGTCGCTCGAGATACAGCCGGTCGGACGAGTTCAATCCGGTCAGGTCGAACACGTTCGGCGCCAGCTCATCGGTAAGCAGCTGCGCTGTGAGCGGCACGAGGCTTGATGGCGGATCGGCAACGTCGGAACCGAAGTCAAATTGCAAGCCAACGGCCAGGTCCTCCGACCAGGCCCACCGAGACACGTCGCCAAAGGCCTCTTTGGCCCCACCAGTCCGTACCTGATCGACCAACAGTCCGGCGCATCGCGCCAACCTCGAAAGCGATACCACGTCAGCCTTCCTCTCTCGCTGAATTTTCCAGCTCGTTGCTTACAGCCGGCACCACCATCATCAGGGCCAGAAGCGGGTAGATGATGTCGGCGGTACCTCGCAAAGTCATGTGCGGATCGAAGGTTTGCGCTGCGGTGATGATCCAGAGCGAACCAAACGCTGCAGCACCAGCAGCAGCCACCGGGCCCGCCCGAGTCCGCAACACTCGCCTGCTCACCACCATGCCCGCCACCAGCATCACCACCCAGGTGACAAACAGAAAGACTCCGCCTGACCAGAAGAGCCAGAGGTGGCCCGACTCGATCCAGATGAACTCCTCCCCCTCGCGTGGCGAGGTGACGCGGGCCTGCGGTGTAACCCCCCAGAACAGATTCTCGGGTTCCTGCAACGATGGGATGAAAAAGGTCTCGAGGTTGTACAGCCGAACGCTCCAGCTCGAACCAGGGTTAGCTTCGAACAGCGCTCGACCCTGCTCAGAGACCGGCGAGTTGGCAATGGCTTCGCGCTTGCGAGAGTCAACCTGCGGCCCGTCAAAGCCCTCGAGCCGACGCTGAGCTAGACGGGCCAACAACAGCATGGCGACCAGCATCACTGGGATGGCGAACTTCACGATCTGCTTCACCGACCGAGTGATGAAAGCCAATCCCGCCACACCCACGACGAACGAGAGAAGCGGACCTATCTGGCCACTACCAACAACGCCCACGGAGCAACAGACAGCCCCGGCGGCCGCTAGCCGGCGAGGGCGCTCCCCTATCAGGAACATCGAGAACGCGATCATGGCGTTCATCGCCTCGTAGACGCCATACCCAATCGGGTTGCCGATCGTCGCTGCTCCACGCCCGTCGTCGATGATGAAGCCGTCGTTGGGGAAGAACCGGTGCAGCCGCTCGGCGAAGTTCAGGATGTTCAGGGGAGTCGGCCGTGCCAACAAAGGCAAGTGCCGAGGCGCTGAGTACGGACAGGGTCAGCGCAGTGCGCACCTGCGCCTGCGTCCGGATCGTCACCCGGATGAGCGTGTACAGCAGAGCCAAACGCAAGAAGACCGCTGCGTACATCACATCATCGAAACCGAGCGGTTTCAGGCGAACAAATTGGGCAATGAGTGGAAGAAGGAATCCGAACATCACCATCACGTAGTCGAACGATCGCAACCGCAGAACGATTCGGCGCGAGTAGACCAACCACCGTGCCGCTAGCACCAGGAGCAGTACAGCAAGCAAGGCCTCGTTGACTCGGAGGAGTGGCAGCACTTGATCACGAGCGAAGCCAACCACCCAGGGGGCGGCGGCGATGATCACGTAGCCAGAAAAATGGGGAAGCCGCCACGTCACCACGATCAGGATGAAGAGGGCGGCGAGCGCGGCGCCGATTGGGCCATCGCCGACGGACACCAGGGTGCCGGTGATGATCATCGTCGGAATTAGCCAGTAAAGGGTCCGGAGCAGTTGGCGATCTGACGGAGCATTCAGACGGCTTCGGAGATTCTCAGCAAGATCCCAGACCGTCTCGGCCCGCATCGGCTCCACACCGGGCTCGAGTCGATTCACGGAACGTTCATCTACATCGACCGGTCGCGAAATCGTGGTCATGCGGTTCTTCCTCGCAGCTGGCCGAGCAGCCCTCGTAATTCATCGTCAAGTCGGTTCCTAAGCCTCGATCCACCGATCAACTTCTGAAGGTCGGGGCTGCGGGTGCCTGTGAGGGTCTGGTGGCGGACGGTCTGGCTGGATCGGTGGTCGGGTCGCGT
>JBLINY010000076.1:0-21716 GCA_047638695.1 Acidimicrobiales bacterium
GCCGACTCATGCCCGCCTTGCGTAACACCTCGGCGTGCTCAGGATTGAGCGCAACCACGATGGTGCCGCCACTGAAGCTGGCGTTGTTCGACCCGGTGTTGGCCATGACGGCAGCGAGCGCTTTTAGCAACCGTTGGGGCGAATCGGGGTCGTCGGCGTTGTTGACGAACACCACACTGTGGGGCGACTCGGTGCCGACGATGCTGACGACCGATTCGCCGGGCAGGTGGCCCAGCGACTCGGAAAGCGGCTCCCACGGCGAGGATGCCTCGTCTTCAGCCATGCAGAAGCTGAACTTGCCGGGATGGCCCAGTAGCGCCATGTCGGAAGTGCCGGGCCTGGCTCCTCCGATGTTCATCATGCACAACCGGACAGCTCGGCCGATTGAGGCGTTGGCACGATGGCCAGGGCCCAATGCGCCGAAGCCACTGGCAAGGCCGCACGCTGGCACCATTGGCCCGTTGACGATCATCAGCGGGGCGATGCTGTGGGTGGTGGACTGAACCTCGGCCAGGTCGAACTGGGGCTGGAGCATTGCTTGCATGGCGGCGACGACGACCGGCATGTAATCGGGAAGGCAACCGGCCATGACGGCGTTGGTAGCGATCTTCTCGATCGTGGTTGCACCACCGCCGGGCCCCATTGGGCCCAGGTCGATGTCGGGGTCGAGGCCCGAAGCCAACACCATGCGGCTGACCCGCTCGGGTGTTGGGATGACCACCGGGAGCCCATCGGTGCAGTTGTTGGCGTGCAAGAATTCGAGTGCCTCGGCCTCGTCGGCTGCACTCAGGTGTGACGGTGTGCTCATTGAGTTCAATCGCTTCTGTTGCTCAGGCCTGGATGGGGGCGTTGTCTCCGGTGCGCTCACCGCGGAGGATGGCAACCAGATCTGGAGCGATCTTTTGGGCGATCACGTCCATTGAGTCGTGGCCGGTGCCGGCTACGGGATGGGGCAGCCGCAGCCGCGGCACGTCTGGCATGCCATTCGACTTGGCGACGAAGTCGCCTTGTGGCCAGAACTGCTCGGTGACCAAGGCAACGACGGCCTTGTTTTGGCGAGCTACTTCAATTCCGTCACGCACGGTGCCGGATGTGCAGCTGCCTCAATGACCGTAAGCCGCCACCATGGCGGTGCAGGTCTCGGCGATCGAAGCGACATCGGCGTCGGTAGCAAGCGCGCTGGCATTGCCCTTGTTGTAGTGAACGAAGTTCACGCCGGGCAGCTCGTGGGCCAGTGCTTTCTCGATGTGTTCGAGGAACTCGACGGAGTCGGGGAAGCCGTTGGCGAAGAGAGCCACGGTTTCACCCGCTTCGAGCTTGGCCGTGAAGGTGTAGTCGTCGATGGGGCGGCTTGGTTCACCGCGCGGGTCAAGGAAGGAGGTGTGGGCCATGGCTCCATGCTCCTACGAATTGTCGATCAATGCCATCTTCTCGTCAGATGGTGCTGCCTCTAACATTGCCTGCATGTCGTATCCGGTGGTCGCAGTACGCCAGCCAAACCGCACCGTGGTGTACCTCTCGGTTCGTGGCCCGATTGAAGTTGGGCGCGAATGTGACGGCTTGCTGCTCGGAGATCTTCAGGTGTCGCGTCGACATCTGATGCTCGACGTCGCCGACGACCAGGCAGTCGTCACCGATCTTGGGAGCACCAACGGCACGACTCTCGACGAGCAGTTGATTGATGCGCCGGTTGTGTTGCTGACGGGTTCGATCATTGGTCTCGGTCACACCACGATCGAGCTTGTTGACAGCAGCACGCTGGTGGCTGCTGCCGGTTCAGACAACGCCAGGGTCACGGTGGTAACCGACGATGAACGACCACTGGCATCGTTCGATCCCCGTCTCAGCTCGATCGATCTGGTAGCCAGCCAAGTTGCTGCGGCTGGTCTGGACGTGCGTCGGCTTCGCACGGATCAGGGCACGGTCACCATTGTGTTCAGCGACATCGAGTCTTCGACCGAGCGCAACATGGAGATGGGCGATCAAGAGTGGTTCCAGGTGCTCAGCGAGCACAACGCCATTATTCGTCGGCAGCTGGCCGAGTTCAACGGGGCCGAGGTCAAGAACCAGGGGGATGGGTTCATGCTCAGTTTCCCGGGAGCCCGACTGGCGCTGCAATGCATGATGGAGGTGCAGCGAGATATGACTGAGCGGGCCGAGGCCGACCCGGCTCGGGCCATCAGCATTCGTGTTGGGTTACATACGGGCGAGGTGTTGGTGGACGACGACGGCGATCTGTTCGGCAAGCACGTGGTGGTTGCGGCCCGCGTGGCTGATCTGGCTCGTGGTGGCGAGATTCTTGTGTCGTCGCTGGTTCGCGAGATCACCTCGGCCCGCGGTGATGTCGTGTTCGGGGACGAGCGAGAGGTCGAGCTGAAGGGCATCGAAGGAGTGCACGTTGTTTCCCCCGTCGACTGGTCTGAACCTCTCAACGACTGAACTGCTCAGCAACAGAGCAGTTCTGTTGAGGAGATAGGTTCGCTCTATGTCCAAGGTCATGCTCATTACCGGTGGTAGCAGAGGGATTGGAGCAGCCACCGCGCTACTGGCCGCTGGCGCCGGGTACGACGTTGGCGTCAACTACACGTCGAATCAGACAGCCGCCGACGGGGTTGTTGCAGCCTGTCAGGCGATGGGGGTCCAAGCGGTGGCCGTCCAGGCTGATGTGAGCGACGAGGTAGCCGTGATCGCGATGTTCGATCAGATTGCCGATCAACTCGGATCGCCGAATGCGGTGATCAACAACGCTGGTTTCCTGCCGCAGGTCGACCGGTTCGAGAACTACACCGCTAGCCGTATGCGCAAGACGCTCGAGATCAACGTGTTTGGATCGATGCTGGTTGCACGCGAAGCGGTGCGGCGTATGTCGACGGCCAATGGCGGGGCGGGCGGTTCGATCGTCAACGTGTCGTCAGCTGCTTCCTACTTGGGTAGCCCCACCGAGTTCATCGATTACGCGGCCAGCAAGGGCGCGATTGACTCGCTCACGATTGGTTTGGCCAAAGAGGTCGCAACCGAGGGCCTGCGGGTCAACGGGGTTCGACCGGGTTTGATCGAGACCGAGATTCACGCGTCGGCTGGCGCCCCGGACCGGGTTGAGCGACTCAAGTATGGTGTTCCGATGGGACGCGGTGGATCGGCCGAAGAAGTGGCCGAGACCATCATGTGGCTGGCATCCGACAACGCGTCGTATGTAACGGGCGCACTGCTGAACGTCGCCGGAGGCCGCTAGATCTCGTCGAGCCAGACGGGTGAGCGGTCGAGTACGAACTCGCTGATGGCGTGACACCGATCGAGGGTGTCGCACAGGTTTTCGCGTCGCATGAAAAGGTCAGCGAAGTCGAACTCGAGCCGGCCGGTGATCGACAGTGTGCGCTCGGGAGCATCGGTTACTGCCGCGGTTGAGTCGATGGCTGCGATCTCTATTGGAAGTTCGGGTCCGCCGATGCCGGCCAGCTCGGTGGCCAACACCAAGAGGTCGGGCCCCTTCGGCAATGGCGGCAGCGCCCAGGTGAAGATCATTGGCAGCTCGTAGCCCTGAGGAGGTTCCTCGTCTTCGGGAATCTCCATCATTTTGTCTTCGAATGCCAACATCACCCGAGGGTCGAGTTCGACAGCGACGTGAAGGTCAAGCGGGCCACCACAGGCTCGCTCGGGATGGAGGTCGACTTCCCATGCCTGACGTAGGGAATAGGTCTCGACGAAGTGACGCTCATCGTGGACGTGGAACCCGTGGTCGGCTGCGTGGTCTTTTAGATCAGCCACGAACCCGGGCACATCAATGATCGCCATTCGCCAAGCCTGCCAGATGATGGGCCCAATCCCGCCCTCGGGCGCCGGGTACGGTTTGCTTTGTGCAGCCTGATGCAATCCTTCAATTGTTTGACGAAGTCGTCACCGATCTCTCCGAAGCCCTCGCTGGTCTGGAAGACTGGGGCCATTCCGGCATGCGACCCGACCAGTACAACCACGATGTGCTGGCTGATCAGGTGCTGATCGAGCCACTACTCGAGGCCGGTTTCGCCATTTTGTCAGAAGAAAGTGGCCTCACGCCGTCTTCTGGATCAGGCCCTGAGGCAGAGATCACTATCGTGATCGATCCGGTCGACGGCTCGACCAACGCCTCTCGCGGTCTTCCCTGGTATGCGGCCAGTCTCTGTGCTGTTGATGCCGACGGCCCGCTGGCCTCGGCCGTGGTGAATCTGTCGTCGGGCGTGCGGTTCCAAGCTATTCGGGGTGGGGGAGCGGAAGCCGATCGCTCGCTAGGTGGCAGTGGCTGCTCGAGGATGAGCGACGCCATTGTGGCCCTCACCGGTTGGGCGCCATCACACGGCGGATGGGCTCAATATCGGGCGTACGGCGCGGCGGCTCTCGACATCTGCAATGTTGCCGGTGGCGTGGTCGATGGGTTCTTCGACATAGACAGTGCGCTTGGCGTGTGGGACTACCTCGGTGCCTATCTGGTGTGCCAGGAGGTTGGGGTGCCGATGGTCGATGCATTGGGCCGCGATTTGGTGATGCTTGACCACAAAGAGCGACGGGCGCCCTTGGCAGCGGCCACGCCCGAGCTGCTCGCCGAGATGCAGACCGTCTGGGACGACTGGCAGCGCCTTCTGACACGCTAGAGTCGTTCATTCCGGGCGTTTAGCTCAGTTGGCTAGAGCGTCGCGTTTACACCGCGCAGGTCGGGGGTTCGAGTCCCTCAACGCCCACAAACCCGACCCGTAACGTTTGCTACCGAGCCTGTCACATCAGCGGGGTAGGCTCCTCGTATGTCGCAGCGCAAGGTCTGGTCTGCAGCCGAGATGGAGTTGATGTCGCCCAACGAGCGAGCTCGCATCGTCCGTGACGGGCAGCTTGACTCGCTCGATGACCTCAGCCCAGAGTTGCGGGCGCGTGTCGAAGCGGCGAGTCGGCGAATCGCCGAAGAGCACGGGCTGCTCGATGTCGAATCGTCGTGACGCGCCGCGAGGTTCGTGTCGCTGACTCGTTCTTCGGTCGCCTCGATTCGCAGTTGGGTCCGGAGCGAGGAGCAACCGGCGAGCCGTCCTCGACGGACTTCCTCGTCAACGACTTGCCGACAATTGTCGAGCAGTTCGCAACTGAGTTCGATGGGTTGACCGAAGCGATCTCGGGTGTGCCGTCGATCCGGATGTTTGTTGGGACTGGCGCTCTCGTTGGAGCGTATGTTGTGCAAGGGATCGAAATCGAGGACGGCGTCGTTGAATTGGTTGCCATCGACATCGATCTCTGAGTCGAAGGTCTCATTCCCGCGATTCGGGGTTCGAAAGCTGTCCCGCGAGGCCCACTTCTCAAGACCTCTGACGCTCACCTGGACCGACGGTCCTCCTTGCTATCGGTACACTGGACAATGTGGACAGGATCGAAAGAGTTGCGACGAAGCGTCGGCTCGCCGAGTCGGATACTTCCTGGATCGACTACTGGCGAACCCGTCCAATCGAGGAACGCCTCGCAATGGCGACCGAACTCAGTCGGGAGTGCGTAGATGGACATCCTGACGAAGGACTTCGTCGAGTTCATCGAGTGCTGCGTCGCTCGTAGCGTCAAGTTCTTGATTGTTGGCGGCTACGCCCTAGCTGCCCACTACGCACCCTCGCGCCACCAAGGATCTTGACGTTTGGATTCTGATCGACGAAGGAAACGCCGAGCGGCTGGTCGAAGCGCTTCAGAATTTTGGGATGGAGTCTGTTGGACTGGAGGCAGCGGACTTCTTGGAGCCTGAGATTGTCGTTCAACTTGGTTACCCGCCGGTTCGTATCGATCTCATCACGACGGCGACCGGTGTAGATTTCGAGTTTTGCTGGGACCGGCGATTAGCTGTGCAAGTCGGTTCGGTCGAAGCTGGTTTCATCTCCTATGAGGACTTGATCGCCAACAAACGGGCTAGTGGCCGGCCGCAGGATCTGGTTGACGTCGAAGCGCTGGAGAGCGAACCATCGGACGAGTAATCCCTCGGAGGGGTTCTAGTGCCGTCCCGTCAGGGCCACTTCTCAAGACCCTTGACGCACGCGTTCGAACCCACACGTGCCGTCAAGTCTCACCCGGGACTGCTTGCTGGCGTGAACATCGTGCGTCAGTAGCGTGTCGTTATGCGTGGCGGCCGGCCTTCGCTGCTCACAGCTAGTCGGCGTGAAGGGCATCGAGCTGGCAAGACGCAGTTGAAGACGGGAGCTATTCTGTAGGGATGGCGATCGGGCCGAACGACCTTCGAGCAGAAGTCTTGGCGTTGTCCAACGGAGCGCGAGCCGCACTCGCGACTGAGTTGTTGGTGAGCCTCGAAACAGACCCCGAGCCTGACCTGGACGATGTCCATGCTCCGTGGGTCAGCGAGATCGAACATCGGGCTGAAAAGGCTCTTGCTGGTGATGCTGCCAGCCATGACTGGGTCGCTGTTCGACAGCGAGTGTCTGACTCTTTGACCGAGTGACGGCTTCGGTTCGTTTTCTTGATGAGGCTGTTGCCGAACTCGAAGATGCTTCGAGTTGGTACCAGGAGCAGCGCTCTGGGCTCGGATTGGTCTTTCTCGCTGCTGCCGATCGGACAATTGATCGCGTGTCTCGTTGGCCAAAGACTGGGTCACCGAGTCGAGTGGTCGCCCTCGGTTGCCGTGATGCGTGCGTCGGCCTTGCGTCGAGCGCGTTCAGTCACTTCGGCAGGAATCTGTTTGGGGTCGGTGATGATCCCGGCCCTGATGACACGATCGCGTTCGTAGGGAGTCATCGCAACGAGTTCTTCGGCGCTCCAGATCTGGTGCTCGGCCACGAAGTCACGGTAGCCGGTCGAAGTGACAGTCTCGGATAGCCGAGCTCACTCGATATCGCTGTGCCCCAGGTGCTTTGAGGACGTCACATGTTGTCGCCAGTGCCCCGGTCTGGTGAGACTCAATCACGCTCGACCCGAGGATGGGCCTCGCGGACGAGAAGGCCTTCGGATCGGAGCTGGACAAGCTCATCTACCTCGGTCTCCGTCAATCTTCGCGGACGGTGAGTGGGCGGTTCGGCGGGCTGCGCTCGCGAAACCACTGGTGGGAGCCTTGGCAGGGGGTTCGAAAGTTGTGCGGTTAGGGCCACTTCTCAAGACCCTTGACGCAGGCGTTCGAACCCTCACGGGCCGTCGAGTCTCGCCGGGGGGCTGGTTGTTGGCGTGAATATCGGGCATCTCGGCCTTGGCCCTGTCCCTCTCGGTAGCCCGCAGCTCATTGCCGGGTCAAAGGCGGGTTGCGTGCGGCTGCTCGGCCGTCAATATCGATCGCCCCTTGTCCGATGCGCGGTCTTCTATTACCCTTACATTCATGGTAAAAGTAAAGAAACGACGGCGAGGCGCCACCACGATCAGTTCAAAGAATCAGATCACAATTCCAGCAGAAGCCCTCCGCAACGCCGGACTCCAAGCCGGTGAACGAGTTGTGGCCCGCGCAGACGGAGCAGGACGCGTCATCCTCGAACGCGAACACGACGTGATCGCTGAGTTCGCCGGAGCACTGACCGGTACCTACAACGCTGGCGAGCTCGACGATCTACGTTCCGAATGGGACTGACCCACCTAGATGCCGGAGTGATAATCGGCTTCCTCGATGGCGATGACTCCCACCACGAGACCTCACGGGCAGCGCTGTCCAATGCGCTCGAGCAAGGCGACCAACTTTTCATTGCTGCCTCAGCGCTCGCAGAGTCTCTTGTCGGCCCTGCCCGGCGCAGCGCCAAGGCCGTCGAACTCCTCCGCACAGCGGTTCACCGCCTGCCCGTGTCCGTCGTGGTCCTCGACGAAGAAATAGCGACTCGAGCAGCCATCTTGCGTGCACGACATCCGACGCTGAAGCTCCCGGACGCACTCGTCATCGCAACAGCCGCGGCTTCCGGCGCTGATCAGCTGGTCACGACTGACCGAAAGTGGCCCTCGGCCAAGACGATGAAACTCGGTCTCGTCGTCGAGCAGATCTAAGCAAGCCGACTCTCACCACCCAATGGTGGAGGAAGTGTTTGACCAAAGAGGCGCAGGCAGCCGCCCATAACTGCGCTGGGGACCACGAGGCCGACCCGCTCGAGATCGGCACTGGGGATCGGGTGCGTTCGGCGGTGAAAGAGTCAGAGCATATTTCCGACCTCGGACGGATATCAGGGGAAGTCGAGGGCCTCAGGTGCCTTTGAGGCCGCAACATGTTGCTGTCAGCCCTTGGTTTGGTGAGACGTGGCACACGAGACCCGAGGTTGGGTTCCTAGGCGTTGCGTCGCTGAGGTGAAGGCCGGCGGTTTCTCGATGGATGCCGAAATGTTCGGCCAGATCGCGGACGAGAAGGACTTCTGGCCGGAGCTGGACCAGCTCATCTACCTCGCTCTCAGCCAACCTTCGTGGACGAGGAGTGGGTGGTGCGGTGGGTTGTGTCCGAGAAACTGCTGGTGGGAGCTTTGGAAGTGGGTTCGAAAGTTGTGCGGTTAGGGCCACATCTGAAGACCCTTGACGCACGCGTTCGAACCCGGGAGCGTGATCAAGCTGGCCGTCCCGGGCACTGGATCGAGGTCAATATCGAGCGCCGCACTTGGGCCGATGTCGAGTGGGGTGGGCTGTTGTGAGGAGTCGTGTGAGACGAATGGCCAGGAGTCAAACTTGAGAGTCAGACTGGTTGAATGCGTGCGGTATCCGGTCGATCGGCTCCCCAGATATTGTTTCGTCGCTCGAGGTGTACTCGCCTCCAGCCCTCGGCCGTGTTCTCGATGGACCGGGCAAGGGGTTTCAGTTCTTGAGGCATCACTTACTTGTTGATGAATGGGACTTCGCTGTTGTTCAGCGGGCGATCTCGGATGAACTACTTTCTTCGCCATGTTCAAGCGCCGACAGACTCGGCCGTACCCAGGGCCGCTCTCAGATGCGGACGCCACCGAGTTCGCACGAGCGGTCGGCCTCGACGAATCCGTTCAGGTCTGGCTCGCGGTCGAATGCATTCAGTGGGACGGCCGCCTCGCTGGACATGCCCGAGACGACTGCAAATTGGGAGTGACACCGACCACAACCCATCTGATTCTCAGGCCCCCGCAGGGACACCCCTCACCCGTTCCAATCGCGGAACTGCAAGTGGGGGCCACGCGGCTCGGTACACAAACCTTCGTGCTCGTCCGCGATCGCGGCGGGAAGGCCGTCACGTTGTCGATGACGAATCGACTTGGGGAACCACTCGTCGAGCTCTTGGTCTCCCTCGGTGCCAGCCGCGTGCCGTCACCCCGCGGGAAGTCGGCTGCCCGGCTGGGCTCTCCTGCCTGGAGCCAGTAGGAGCCAAAACCGCCATCCGATCCATCCGATCTAGCCACCTAGCTCGACCCTGCCGTCCTGACCGGGACGGCGTCCTGACAGGCGAACGAACCGCTACCGGTATACAAGTCGGAGTATCAGTGCCCGCTGACACCGCGGCGAGTCGCGCAGCCTGAACGCCAGACCCGATGTAGGGGCATCAGGTCGGTCTCCGGTCAGACTAGGTTCGTCGGATGCACGACACCTCTGGCACCTTCAGTCGCATATCGGCACGCGGGCTCGCCGCAGTTGCACTCGCTGCGCTCTTGGTGTTGAGCGCCTGCGGCTCGTCGGACGACGACAGCGGAGCGTTAGGCAGCGACGACGGCTCTAGCGACACTCCGGCCGACGACAGCGGAGCGTCAGGCAGCGACGACGGCTCGGGTGGCGACGGCACCGGCACCCTGACTATGACCGATGGCACCGTCTACGAGTTCGAGATGACGACGTGCGACACGTCGAACACCGACCCCGCCGCGCTTCCGTTGTCGAACGGATACGACGTGTTCGGCAAGACCTCCGATCGCGCGTTTTCGTTGCAGATTATCCGGGCTGGCTTCGACGATGAGAACCCGGTGACTTCGGGCGGCCTCGAAGGTGACTTCGACGAGAACGGCCAGAATGCTGGGATCCTCTACGCCGCCAACTCCGATTCGCTCAACGTCCTCACGGTCGACGGGGCCAAAGTGTCGGGCGAGGTCTCCTTTAGGGGCATTGGACCCACCGGGCCTCACGGCGACGACGCGGTTGGGACCGTCGAAGTCAGCTGCTGACCCGGTAGCTGAGGCCGATTTGGGCCGGTGCGTTGCCGAGCTCGCCGAATGGGAGGCGATCAGGATATCCAGCGCCGGCTTGGTCGAACACGAAGACGTCGAAACCGAGGTCGCTCATCAGCGAGCCGAAGTGATGGCCGCCCACGGCCCCACTTCCGGGGCCGCCGTGTAGCTACAGAATCGGCGGAGCCTCGTTGGATTTTTCTGGCTCATAGTGGACGTATCCGAGCCGGTCGCGAGGTCCCAGTACTCGACCGTGTGACGCTGTGGTGGCGGTTTCGGGTCGGGATTCGTGCCCGGTCGACTACTAAGAATCAGAACGATTGGCAGACAAAATGCCACGACTCCAATCACGGATGGAAGTATTCCAGCTCCGAAACGCCGACCGGCAAGCCACAGGGTGGTGCCGACGACGGCAGCCGATGAGAACGCGACGAGAGGGAAGGAAGGCAGCCACCTCATCAGGATGCGGAACGCAAGGAGTCCGAGAATGATTGAAAGGATTACACCGACACTCGACTCGACTCGACTCGACTCGACTCGACCCGACCCGACGCGCTAAGTGGTGCGGCCATCGCCCCTCGATTGCCCTCTTCGAGAGGGATCTCGTGGTGCGACATCGACAGCAGCCCGCGGAGCAACGGATCGCCCGCTCGCTCCGCGGCAGCAACGCCCTGCCGGAGCCAATCCGCGCGCCGTTCGAGGGTATCCGGTCGCCGTAGGGCACTCTCGGCAAGGCGGACGACTCGAGCCGTGACGCGGTCGTCGCCAGTGTCGAGAGCCAGCACGAGTGCATGCGCAGCCGTGGTTTCGAGGGAATCGTCGGCTCCGTCGGCCATTTCGATGCTGAGGATCGCGTGGAGCAAAGCACCATCCGGACCACTTGGACACACGGCAATAGCGGCGCGCAGCATCTCGATCCGTTCATCGTCGACGTCGCCGAACCACCTGACGGCTTCGTCCGGCGTGGCTGACGATGGCATGAGCGGAGGAGAACTGCCCGCCAGCGTCGGAGACGAGTGCGTTGTCGATCGCCGGAGCCAAGCGCTCGAAGGTCCGAATCGCTGGTTCGTCGAGCAGGCCAGCGAGTAAGTCGAGTTCGAAGTCACGCCCGATGATCGAAGCAATGTCGAGGGCCCGGCGGATCTCGGGACCGAGACGTTCCACGCGACGACCAACGACTTCGCGCACGCTCACTGGCAGGCCATGTGCTTGGAGATCGGTCGGCAGAGTCCAGCGCCCGTCGTCGGTGCGACGGACAACGCCAGTCTCGGTGAGGTGGCGCAGTATCTCGGTCACGAAGAACGGGTTTCCCGCGGTCTCCGCCCTCAGCGCGTCTCGAAGTGCAATCCCGTTCTGGTCCAACTCGTGTCCTGCGACGATTTCCAGAAGCGTCAGCATCTCGACATCATCGAGGTGCTCCAACGCCAATCTGGTGCAGCCCGGTTCACGATGCGCATCGGCCAACAACCGTGCCAACGGATGTGAGGCATCGGTGTCGGAGTCGCGGAAGGTCGCAATCACGAGCACGGGTGTCGTCATCGCACGTTGAAGCAGGTGTCGAACGAGATCGAGGCTCTCAGCGTCTGTCCAGTGCAGGTCATCAAGCACGATCAGCGCGAGCCGACGGTTGGCGGTCACGGCGTCGAGCACGTCCACCACTGCGCTGTAGAGGGTGAATCGGGAGGGATCCGACTCGACGTCTTCGGCTCTCGTTTGATCCACAAGGGGACCGAGTGCTTCGTACCGCTCTGCGATGGGCTGATAAGGAATCGCCAGCTCATCGTCGCAGCGGCCGTAGAACACCAACGCACCGTCACGATGCGCATCCGAGGCCACGACCGAGCACAGCGTTGTCTTGCCGATACCAGCCTCGCCGCTGACGAAGACCACCTGCCGCTGGCCCGAGCTGAGCACTTCCTTACATGCGTCTTCGAGCACCGCTCGTTCGTCGTTTCGACCGGCGAACCCCAGCCCCGACCATTCAACCAATCGAGCAGGGAATGCGTCGAGAAGGTCACGGCTCGCACCGAGCGTCGCTGTTGTTTCTGCCACCGTCCCGACGAACTGATAGCCGCGACGCACCCCGTGCGGATCAGACGCTGCTCCTTGCCACTGTCGCGATTGCGAGTCGTGCGGTCCGCAGCGCAGTGATCAGTGCTGCCTCGCCGACGAACCGGTCACCCCACAACGTGTCGAGGAGCTCTTCCTTTGACACGACCCGATCGCGATTCACGATCAGGTGGCGCAGGAGGTCGAGCGCCCGCGGCTCGACCGGGATGCGCTCGCCGCCGGACCTCAGCTCGCCGCGAAGCGCCGAGGATCGGCCACATCGATGATGGGAACGAGTGATTTCTCGATCAATCGCGAACCGGTTGGCCGTGATCCACGTACTGAACACTGAACGAACACAGCTGCGGAACCACAGGAGCGACGATGACCAACAACACGACAACCGATAGAGCCACCGACACGCCGCACGTCGACGATGTCCGCGATGCAACGGGCGGAACGACAGCGTTGCTCGGTGCCGTTGCGATCGGAGCCGCAATCTCGATCTCGCTCGGTGTCTACGCCAAGACGCACACCCCGACCGGCAACACCATCGCAACGTTCGGCTTTCCACGAGTGCTTCCCATGAAGGCGTGGTTCACCACCGGTGCAGCCACGCTGGCCATTGCTCAGATCGCAACCGCGATGTGGATGTGGGGACGCCTTCCCGGTGTGTCACGGCCAGCACCGACGTGGGCGGTCCACGGACACCGATGGCTCGGCACGCTCGCTTTCCTGCTGATCCTGCCGGTTGCCTACCACTGCCTCTGGGCGCTCGGCTTCCAGGACACGGGGCTTCGAGTCACGGCTCACTCCTTGCTCGGAACGGCCTTCTTCGGCGTCTTCACGACCAAGATGCTGATACTGCGAACCGATCGAGTTCCCGCCAGGACACTGCCGCTCGTTGGCGGGCTCCTCGCCACCATCCTCGTTGCGATCTGGTGGACCTCGTCGTTCTGGTTCTTCACCAACGTCGGCTTCCCGCTCTAGACGCATCGAGGCCGCCCGGTTGCCACACACCCATTGCCCTACATCCACTGATTCGTCGACCCCAAAAGGACATCACCATGGCTCTTCGCGCCACCCCAACCATCGCCATCTGCCTCATGTTCGGCATCGCATCTGGCATCGCCCTCGCTCGACCTGGCGACCGGGCAGAGCCGGCTGCATCAGCAGCGATCGCCGAGCCGGCACCTGCCGCCGGCTCGCAAGACGCAAACGGCGACCCCGATTCGCCCTACCTCGCTGATGAGACCGCTCCTCCAGCCTCTGTTGGAGACGACACTGCAGCCAACGAGGGTTCAGCGGCCCCGGCCGCCATCTCCATCGAGGGCTTCGACTTCTCCTCGGACGGCCCGGTGGCCGGTGGAACCACGATCACCATCACGAACCTCGACAGCTCCGACCACACCCTCACCGCAGTTGACGGAGCGTTCGATACAGGGATCCTTGGCCAGGGCGGATCGGTGACGGTCGTCGCGCCGACCACGCCGGGAACCTACGTGTTCTTCTGCGAAGTCCACCCCTCCATGACCGGACAGCTCGTCGTCTCCTGAGGCCGACGTCTGAACAAGCACCCCTCGCAGCTAATCAATCACATCCCGTTAGTCAACCAAAGGAAAGACCAATGCTCATCGTGAACGACAACCCAACCAGGTCGCGCCGCTCGGCTCGACGTTTCGGCGCCGCTTGGGCCTCCCTCGTGGGCGCAGCCCTCGTGATTGCCGCATGCGGGGGCTCTGATGCCGCCGCACCGGCAGCTGAAGAACCCGTGGCCGAAGCGGCCCCTGCGGCCGAAGCCACGACACCGGCGGTGGTCGCGCCAGCGGCGACCATCGGTGAAACCGATCTCGGTGATGTACTCGTCGGCGAGCGCGGCCTCACGCTCTATGGCTTCACCAACGACGTTGATGCAACATCGGTTTGCTACGGCGCATGTGCCGACGCGTGGCCTCCCGTGATCGTCGGGGCCGATTGGGGCGTCGCTCCAGGTCTCGACGAAGGCATCTTCAACGCCATCGTGCGTGACGATGGGCAACTCCAGCTCGTAGCGGGCAAGTGGCCGCTCTACTACTTTGCCGGCGACGCAACGGCTGGCGATGTCAACGGCCAGACGTCGGGCGAGGTTTGGTTCGCCGTTGGCACCGACGGCGTACTCATCGAGGGCGCTCTCGGATCTGAGCCCGCGACAGAAGTGGCTGCTGCCGAAGGAGCGTCGTTGGTGACGACGGGAGACACCGATCTCGGTTCGGTACTCGTCGACGCCGATGGTTTGACGTTGTACGGCTTCACTGAGGATGTGGAAGGCCTTCCGACATGTAACGACGCATGTGCCGATGCATGGCCGCCGTACTTGGTGGGAGACAGCGGTCTTCCCGCTGGCCTGGACGAAGCAGTTTTCTCAGTCGTGACACGTGAGGACGGCAGCAACCAGCTGAAGGCAGGGGCCTGGCCGCTCTACTACTTCGCTGGAGACGCAGCACCCGGTGAGACCAACGGTCAGGCGTCCGGCGACGTTTGGTTCGTCGTCACCGCAGACGGAGGCCTCGTCGACGCAGCTGCTTCAGGCGAAACCGACGACGGCTACTGATCAACCACAGGGGTCAGAATCTGAACTTAGAACGCCAGCGGCCATGACGAGCTGGTAGGCCAGAGTTGCTTGTCTTCAGTTGGTCCGCCGTCGAAATCGAGGTCAGTTTCGGTGACTCTGGCGGCCTCGACGGCGGCAAGGGTGTCGCTGACCGCCGGTCTTCCGGCTAACTCAGCAACCCATGAGGCATCGATCTTGGGGGCGCGGTCAGCAATCCAGGAAGTGTCGATCGCGGGACCGATGTCGGCTCCGCGATCGATCACTCATCCGAGTTTCAGAGGAATCCCTTCCGAGTCTCTTTCTGCTTGCCTTGCCTTTCGGTGGCTCGGGCTGCATGACTTCGGGACCACTTCTCGGTTCGACGTATGCGCGAACAGTTGCCCCCGCCAATCGCATACAAACTCATCATCGGCTCCGGTCAAGGCTCGATTCTGTTCCAACCAAGGTCGTTCGTGAACGATGGTGGAGTTGACCCGCCATCACGAACACGACAGCGATGGTGGCCGCTGAGCGATATGGGCTAAGAGCCTAATCCGACGTATACCGGTGGCTGCCATCAGTCCCACGCGCGATCGGCACCTATTCGCTACGGGGTATCGGGCAGCAAGAGGCACTCGTAATGTTGGCTCTGGGCGGCCTTCCGGGCTGGGCTCGCGAAACTGCTGGTGGGAGCTTCGGTATGGGGTTCGAAAGTTGTTGCGGTTAGGGCCACTTCTGAAGACCCTTGACGCACGCGTTCGAACCCTCACTTGTCGTCGAGTCTCGCCGAGGGACTGGTTGTTGGCGTGATTATCGAGCACTTCGGCGTTGGCCCCGTCCCCTCGGTAGCCCGCAGTTCCTTGCCGGTTATGCGCTCCCTCAGGGCCTTTACACGGCAGCGATGTCGAGCACATGACAATGGCAGTATGAACAAGTATGATTCTCCCATGTCTGTCGAACGAGTCACTGTCTCACTCGAATCTGGTTTGGCTTCAGCAGTCCGAGAAGCCGCCGATGACGACTCCCTTAACATCTCAGCATGGTTCGCCGACGCAGCACGCCGACGACTCGCGAGCCGCGGCCTTCGCGACGTCATCGCCGACTGGGAAGCCGAACACGGCACCTTCAGCGAACAAGAGCTCGACGCCGCAAGATCACGCCTTTCGCAGTGACGGCACTCGTCCTCGATGCTGGCGCCCTCATCGCTCTTGATCGCAACGATCGAGAGGTCTGGGCCATGCTGCGTGTGGCTGCCGATGACTCAAGCATCGTTCAAGTTCCAGCAGGAGTGATCGGACAAGCTTGGCGCGACGGTGCAAGACAGGCGCTACTCGCGCGTGCACTACAACACTGCGACGAGGTCGCCCTCGAAGGAACAGCCGCCCGTGCCGCTGGCCTGCTCTGCGGTAGAACCTCAACCGCGGATGTGATCGACGCCTCGATCGCGATAGCCGCAGCCGTTCTCAGTCGGACTGAACACGTTGTGATCCTCACATCGGATCGCGATGACATCACCCTGCTCGCAGACGAACTTCGAGCGCCTGTCCAGATAGAGATCGTTTGACCATCAGCGACCACGGTCCAACGATCAAGAAACAGGCGATGGCGCCAATCGGCTGCTGCTCGGAGCCATCGACCCGATGAGCGTTATGTGCGCAAACCTCCAAGCCCTAGCACCCCGAATACCGACCACATTGACGGACCTGCTCGGCCGGATGGTTGTTCCGGGGGTGTCGGTATCGCTCGGGTCATGAGTCGGATCGGCCTTCCTGTAACGGCACATACATCGCTGGCAGAGTGGGCCGAGCACCGCCGGTGTTACCGAGTGGGTTGGGCCTTGGCTCATGGGTTTAGGGTGCGGGAGTGAACGAAGGGGCCGATGCTGTAGCGGGTGAGGGGGCAAGTCCAAGCGGGATCGTGACGTTCTTGTTCACTGACGTGGAAGGCTCGACGCGTCTGTGGGCCGACGACCGGGACGCCATGTCAGCGAGCCTGGAAGCCCATGAACATATTCTCCGGGCCGCGTTCGAGCCCCGGGGCGGTTTCGTATTCACCACAGCCGGAGACAGTTTTGCCGTGGCGTTCAGTCGGGCGTCGGACGCAGTCGCCGCAGCACTACGGGCTCAAGAGGCGTTGGCTGAGACGGAATGGCTGGGCCCATCGCTGAAGGTTCGGATGGGTTTGCATCTGGGCGAAGCCCAAGAACGTGATGGCGATTACTTCGGCCCGGTGGTGAACACCACTGCCCGGCTCGAAGCGGCCGGACATGGCGGTCAAGTGTTGTTGACCGAACCAGTTCGACAAGCCGCTGAAGTCTCGGCTCGTGATCTCGGCGTCCACCATCTCCGCGATGTGGCTGACCCAGTCCAGATCTGGCAACTGGGCGACGGAGACTTCCCGCCGTTGCGGGTCGTGAATCCTGGTTTGACGAACCTGCCCGCGGCGGCTACTGCTCTGGTCGGCCGGTCAGAAGATCTGCGCAGCATCCGAAAAGCGTTCGACACAGCGAGGGCGGTCACGCTGACCGCTGGCGGGGGGACGGGAAAGACCCGCCTGGCGGTGGCTGTCGGTGAGGACGAGTTACCGCATCGTGTTGATGGGGTGTGGTTCGTTGACCTGACCCCCGTGTCAGACGGGAGCCTGGTTGTTTCGGCGGTGGCTTCTGGGCTGGGGTTGAATCTTTTGGCTGGTGACCTGTCGGAACAGATTCTGGACTTCGTCGCTAGCAAGGACTTGTTGTTGATTGTGGACAACTGTGAGCATCTGATCGACGAGGCCGCCGAGTTCGCTGAACGGTTCATTGCCCGACCAGGTAGGGCGACACTGTTGGCGACCAGCCGTGAGCGTCTCGATGTCGACGGTGAACAGGTCATAGTGGTGCCGCCACTATCGGCCGATGATGAGGGTTCGGCCGCGGTCGAGTTGTTCACCCGCCGGGCCGCCGAACTCGACTCGACCTTCACCCTGAATGAAGAGGATCGGGCGGTGGTGGCCCGATTGTGTCGCCGTCTGGACGGCATGCCGTTGGCGATCGAACTGGCCGCAGCCCGCAGCTCAGTGCTGTCTCCAGAAGAGTTGCTGGCCGGCATCGAAGACCGGTTCGCGTTGTTGCATGGTGGCCGCCGTCGCCAACGACAACGCACCCTCGAAGCAACTCTGGATTGGAGCTACAACCTGCTCGACACCGACGAGCAGGGCTTGCTTCGGGTGTTGGGGGCGTTTGTCGGCACGTTTGATCTTGATGCTGTCGCTGCTGTCGCCGGGGTCTCGCGTGGTGTCGCGGTCGATCTAGTTGACTCGCTGATCGCCAAATCGCTTGTCGTCCGCGAAGGCACTTCTGGGCGGGCGCGGTTTCGGTTGTTCGAAACCACCGCCGCCTACGCTCAACAACACCTCGCCGATGCCGGCGATGCCAAGACTGTGCGGGATCGCCACCTCGACCACTATCTGGGTCTGGCGTTGCGTTACCCGTTGGCCATGTCGGCTGACCTGGCAGCCAGGACGCTCCTCGGCCCAGACCGGGCCAATCTGGTGACGGCGTTCGAGTGGGCTGGGTCACAACAACAGTGGTCGACTGCGGCCCGGCTGTTGCTCGGGGCCTTTACCGTGTTCCACTCGTACCCGATCGAAGGCATCGAACTCGTCGACCGATGCGTCGCCCACCTGAGCGCCGACGATCACGATCTGGCCATGCGGCTCATCTCAAACGAGTGGATGCTCCATCTCTTAACATCGGACGCCCGCGGGATTCAGAGCGGTTACCGCCGTTTGCGTGACTCGCCTACCGAACTGCATCAGGTCTACGGCCTTGGCATGAATGGTTTCCTCCTCGAGGTCGCCGGTCGGCCCACCGAAGCACAAGCACTTCTCGAGCAAGCCTTCGACATCCAACGCCGGCTACTTCCGGGGCCTGACAAGATCCAGGCGGCAGTAGCGTGCGAGATCTTTGCCGGTGCGGCGGCCACACAACAGGGGGAGCCCGAGAGGGCGATCGGTCACGCAGCCACGGCCGGGACTCTGCAAGACGAGCTGGGCTTCGAATCAGAAGTGTCCATTCAGCGGTGGCTGGCCACCGCTATGGGTGCGCTCATGATGGGTGATCCCAATGCCGCGCTTAAAGTTGCCGACGATTTCGCCGCTGCCGATTCGGCGTATGCCACCGGGGACGAGATCCGAGCGATCGTCTATGCCGAGATGGGTGAGCTCGAACGTGCCCGCGTCTCCGCTGAGGCCCATGCACGGGTAGCGGTGACTGGTCGGGTTCCGCTACAGGCGACCGACAGCCTGGTCGTTCTTGCGGTGTTGTTCAACGCCGAAGGCGACACGGCCACCGCAGTCCGACTGATCGCGAACCTGGGACTATGCCGCAATACTGAGCTGCACGTATATGGCCAACAGCTCGCTGCACAATTCGGAGTCAGCGACGAATACCAGGCAAACCGAACCCGACTCATCAACCACAAGGGCGACGCCATCCGACAGCAATCAGCGGAGGACATCGAAACCCTCCACCAAGAAATGACCCGCCGAGGCTGGAACTGAACAAGCATCGCCGCTCAGTAACGACGCCCAGGCCACGCCAGAATCGGGGATCACAACCATCCCATCCTGCCGGGGATGGCTCGGGTCGTGAGTCCTCGGCTTAACAAACACTGCGACTAAAGAATGGGTGGTGAAAGAGCACTGGACTCACCCGGCGGACGAAAGCACTGTCCGACAGGCCGGGCGGCCGTTTCGTCAGACGAAGGACATCGCAGAGAACATCTATGGCGGCGACTCAACGGTTGTGGACGCTGACCAGCGCCGTGTACGACCAGGGCTACCCTTTTGGCTAGCCGGTCAGTGCATCAACTGGCGTGTCGCCGCGGCTCGCTTTCCAGGCGTTCCACTTGTCCATTTGGGTGCGGGCCATCGCGCACTCGTCCCGGAATATCTGATGTTCTTTCTCTTCGGCAGAGGTGAACTCCAGCCGGTACCCATTGGGGTCGTGAAAGTAGATCGACCGGAACATGCCATGGTCGATGGGCCCCTCAACCGCCACGCCCTTGCCGATCAGCCGTTGTTTCCACCCGTCGAGGTCGGCATGGTCGGCGACTCGCATCGCGAAGTGCAGATCCATACCCCAGCGGGTCTTAAACAGCTCATCGGGATCGTCGCCGGGATGATCAACTACATCGAAGAACGCGAGATGGGTTGGCTTGTCGGGGTCGCCGCTGCCGATGTCGAAGAAGATGTGTAGGTAGTCGACCGGTTCCCCGGTCGTTGGATGCCGGTCGATGTGTAGAGCCAGCGTCAATGGGAATCCCACAACGTCTTCGTAGAATGCTCGAGTTTCTTCCGCGTCGCGACAGCGGTGTGCGGAATGATCGAGGCCGAACACTGGTGGCTGGTTCGGATCTGACGGTGTACGTGTCATGAACATCCCCTTCGACGAATACACAAACCTAGCTCAGCTTCGACGGGCCTGATCGCCTTGAGCTTCACAGCCGGCAGGGTTCTCGCCAACTTCAATGCCGTCGCCTCGACCCCCCTACGCCACCGATACCCGCCGTAACTCGTGTTTGGCTAGTCGCGGTGTGAGGCTGCGGCTAGTCCTTCGAGGGCGAGGCCCATCTCGAGTTCTTCGAGCATGACTTTCTTGAGTCGGTGGGTGAGCACATGGCGGGTGAAGCGCAGAAGGTGGACGTCTTTGGCGGCGAGCATGTGCGCGATCTCCTTCGCTCGGTCCATAAGGGCATCGGCGGGGAGCACCTCGCCGACCACGCCGAGGTCCATCGCCTGCTGAGCGGTGATCTCTTGTCCAGTGAGAAGGAAGTGTCGGCCCCGGTTGTGTCCCAGTAGCAGTGGCCAGATGATCTGCATGCTGTCGCCCGGCACCAGTCCGTTGGTGAAGTGGGGCCGGTCGGAGAACACGGCGTGATCGGCGGCCAAGACAACGTCGGCGAGGATCGCCAGTTCGGAGTGGGCTCGGGCTGGGCCGTTCACGGCGGCGATGACGGGTACGTCGATGTCGAGGAAGTTCATGACGAGCCGTTTGCCTTCCCATAGGACACGGTCCCAGGCCCCCGCTGGCACACCTTGCTCTGCCATCGCCGCCGCGCCTTCTTCTTGGAAGTCGATGAACGAGTCGCCGGTTCCGGTGATGATGACGACCCGGTTGTCGCGGTCGGCTGCAATCGCGGCGAACAGTTCAGGGAGTTCGCGGTGTGGCCCCCCAGCCCAAAGCAGGGGCCGGTCCCGGTAGTGCATACGAAGAGTCAGCACGCCGTCGTCAGTACGGTCGACGGCGATGTGGTCCCAGCTGTCGCGGTAGTCATCAAGTGTGGTCATGTCATGCCTCCGGGCCCATTGCCGGGTGCGGGAGCACCCGGTCATCACCGAATCAGAGCACACCTGCGCGGCGGCCACCCTGCCGCCAGCATTCCTCTCTGAACTGAAGCCGGTTCTCGGTCGAAAGGCTTGGGGGCTTCTGTCGCTTTGGTGTTGTTATGTCAGGCTGGGTCGAGAGCGAAACGAGAAGGAGATCATGATGGCCACAGAGGTAATCGAGTACGAGGCGGCAGATCTGCACGCGGTGGGTCTGTTGGCACTGCCCGACGGCAGCGATCAACGCCCAGGGGTGTTGGTCTGCCATGAAGGACCCGGTTTGGGAAACCACGTGAAAAATGTGGCTCGCCGTATCGCCGACGAGCTTGGCTTCGTGGCCTTTGCCGTGGACTACATCGGTAACGGTGAGGTTCTGGCCGGTATGGACGACGTCATGGCCCGGCTGGGTCCGTTGATGGGCGACCCGCTCCAGACCAGAGCACTGGGTCAAGCAGGCCTCGATATTCTGACCGCCCACGAACGGGTCGACACAACCCGGCTCGCAGCCATCGGCTACTGCTTCGGCGGGACGATGGCCCTCGAACTGGCCCGCGGCGGCGCAGACCTTCGAGCCGTCGTCGGGTTCCACTCCGGCCTTTCCACGGCTCGCCCCGAAGACGCGTCGAACATCACTGCCAAGGTGTTGGTGTGCA
>JBLINY010000077.1:0-21604 GCA_047638695.1 Acidimicrobiales bacterium
GGCTGAGAGCTCCGAGTTGCTAGTAGTGTAAAAATGAAAGTCGAAGTGTGGAACCATGAATGGACCGGGCACGTGGCCGTCCTTCATGAAGTCAATTTCAATGTGATCAAAAAGAGTTTGCTCACGAACTTCCGCAGATAGCGAAAGCGGGATCGAGGCTGAATTGTTTATGGATCCAACGAGTTTGCGGTCGACACTGAAACCAACCTGCGTCACGACGCCGTCGTCGTCCAGTGTGGCCCATGAATGAGCAGCGAGTTCGTTCACGGCGACGTCAGGTGAATCGCTCCCGCATCCACCCAGCAGAATAAGTGCCGCAAACGCCGCCAAAATAGATTTAAATGCCATATTTTCTCCCATTTTACGTACTAAAAACATACCGTTTTTAGCGCACTTACATTAGCAATAACAAGGGCTAACGGGTTCGTTCTCCCCGGAGGAAGACATCAAGCCAGGTTCGATTCTAGCCCGCCCACCAGGATTCGCGCAGTTGCTCGGCCGCCGTGTTGGCCCCCCACCCCCAAAGCCTCCAGAAACCGCTAAACGAGCCAAACCGA
The DNA here is from genome assembly GCA_047638695.1 of Acidimicrobiales bacterium. GTDB lineage: Bacteria > Actinomycetota > Acidimicrobiia > Acidimicrobiales > SZUA-35 > JAHECQ01. The sequence goes on from JBLINY010000077.1 coordinate 558, forward strand.
CATCTCGAACCATGACGTTCACTGTTGTGACCGACCCCCCTGGTCGGCGATCGCGTCGGAGTCACTGAGGCCAATCGACTGGCGCGATCTTGTTGAAGCGTCGGCCCCGACATCTAGTGTCGGAAGATGCAGCCCAGCAACCCGTTGTTGTCGAACACCCGTGTCATCGACTTCAGCGACGAGCGGGGGGCCTTGGCCGGCCTCGTGCTTGCCCAACTTGGGGCCGAGGTTGTGATGGTCGAACCACCCGAAGGTGCAGCCATACGCCACTGTCCACCATTCGCCGCCGACCAACCAGACCTCGATGGCTCGCTCCATCACCTGGGGTTCAGCCGTGGGAAGAGTTCGGTAACCGTCGACTGGCGAACGCCGGGCGGAGCCGATGAGCTTCATGCGATGTTGGCCGCCGCTGATGCCGTCGTACTCAGCGGTAGCCGCGGTGAGCACGAACGGCTTGGCCTGCCTGCGCCATCTGAGCTGGTCGAGCGATACCCACAGCTTGTCGTGGCCAACGTGTCGGGCTTCGGTCTAACCGGACCGAAGGCAGATTGGGCCGACAGCGATCTTGTTTGTGGGGCCGCCGGGTTCCAACAGTCAGTCACCGGCGATTACGACCGGCCTCCCTTGCGCACCTCGGTTCCTCAGGTCTTTCACCACGCGGCCGCTGATGCTGCCGTCGGAGTGCTTATTGCCCTCGCGGAAAGAGGAACCTCGGGCCGAGGCCAGCTGATCGATCTCTCGGCGCAGGAGTCGTGGACCTGGGCGGGCTTTTATCTGGCCTACTCCAGTGCATGGGGGGCGCCGCTCTCTCATCGATGCGGGGCAGCACCCAAGACGGGACCGCTCACGACCCGATTCGACTTTCCTGCGTCCGACGGGTTCGTGACCATCACGCTGATGCTCGGAGCAGCCGTTGGACCGTTCACCAATCGGTTGGTCGAGTGGATGGCCCAAGAGAACGCGTGCGAGGACGATCTGACCGCCACCGACTGGGCCAGCTTCGACCCGTTCTCCGAACCCGAGCGGCTCGATCGACTCAACGACGCCGTCGGGGAATTCACCGCTAAGCGCACCCGCCAGGAGCTGATGACTGCGGCCCGCGAGCGGCGTCTTCTGCTCGCCCCGGTGCTCACCATGGCCGACGTTCTTGAGGCCGACCAGTTTTCTGTGCGCAACCTGTGGCGCACGATCGACCTTCCTGACGGACGGCGCATCAAAACACCCGGCCCGATTGCGCAGACCTCACCCGACCCGCTCAGCGAGCTCGAACCAGCTCCCTCACTCGGCGCTCACACCGCCCCGTCTCACTGGACTCCGCGACCATTGCCAGCCAAGGGCGATGCGGCGAAGGAGACCCAACCGGCCCTGCCACTCGATGGCCTGCGGGTGCTCGACCTCAGCACCTCCTATGCCGGGCCTCTCATCGGCCGGACACTGGCCAACTTCGGCGCCACGGTAGTGAAAGTGGAGTCGGCCCAGCGACCGGACCTGGCCCGTACCGCACCGCCGTTCCTCGGTGAGGGCTTCGAGACGTCTGCCGCCTACGCCCACACGAATGCCGGCAAATGGAGCATGGCGCTTGACCTCTCGAAGGGTGACCGCGGGCCCGATGACCAGCCCCGATCAGTCTTACGAGATCTCGCGGCCTGGGCCGATCTCATCGTCGATGCCTATGCACCCGGCGCACTCGCCCGAATGGGTCTCGACCGAGCAACGCTGACCGAGATCAACCCACGGGCTGTCGTTCTGCAGACCAGCATGCTGGGCCAGACCGGGCCTCTGGCCGATGTCCCGGGCTACGGAAATATGGCGACGGCCCTTACCGGCTTCTTTGCCACGACCGGCTGGCCAGATCGGGGGCCAGTCGGGCCCGTCGGGGCCTATACCGACATGATTTCACCCCGGTTTGCCACCGCCGTCGCCCTGGCCGCCGTGCACCGCCAGCGCCAAACCGGCCAGGGCATGTGGATCGATCTTGGCCAGGGCGAATCGTGTCTTCAACTGCTCACCGTGGGATTCCTCGACACTCAGGCCAACGGTCGATCGTGGGAAACAATTGGCAACAGCGACCACTTCCTTTCCCCTCAGGGGGTATTTCCGGCGGCCGGCAACGATCAATGGGTGGCCGTAACCTGCAGCGACGACAACCAATGGCGGGCCTTAGCCGTCGAAATAGGACGACCGGACTTGGCTCACCTCGATGCTGATGAGCGTCGTCGCCGTCAGGCCGAGATCGACCAGCTGATATCGGCCTGGACCGCCCGGCTCGACCCGACCGTGGCCCAGGAACGACTGCAGTCGGTGGGGGTAGCGGGCCATCAGGTTCAGAACAGCCCCGAGTGTCTCGCTGACCCGCAGCTCGCAGCTCGAGGAGGGTGGACCGTCGATGCCGCCCATCCGACCATGGGCCGGATCCCGGTCGGCGCCCCGCCAATCCGAATGTCGCGAACACCAGGCCAGGTAAGCGGAGCAGGACCAACCCTGGGTCAGCACACGTTCGAGGTGTTGAACGAGTTGCTCGGCTACGACACCGACCGCATTGCCGACCTAGCAGCTGCCGAGATCCTGGAATAGCCCGCCGCAAGCGTCAGATCTGACGCGTCGTCCCCTCCCAGTACGGGTCGCGCAACGCACGTGGTTGACCGAAAGGTCAACCTTGATACCATACCCCCTATGGTATCTATCACTGAGCAACTCCGTGCAACCCAACTGCCCGAGTCAGTGCTCGATGACGTCGACAAACGGCTCGCACGCCTTGAAGGTCAGATTCGCGGGCTCCGGCGCATCATCGGCGAAGGTGCAGGCTGCAAAGACGTTATTCACCAGGTATCGGCGGCCAGCGCCGCGCTCGACAAGGTGGGCTACCGACTCATTGCTGCCGGAATGACGTACTGCGTCAACGACCCCGACAGTCCAATGACGACCGATGAACTCGAACAACTCTTCTTGAAGCTCAGCTGATGGCACTGAACCGTCGCCTCATCGCCTTTTCTCTACGCCAACCCCGGCTAGTGATGGGTCTGGTTCTTGCCGCCACCCTGTTCTCCGCCCTCGGGTTCATCCGGCTCACGGTCGACACCGACCCCGAGAACATGTTGGCTGCAGACCATGCTGTCCGCGTACGAAACGCCGAGCTGGAAGAGACATTCGGCGCAGGAGCAATGATCGTCGTTGGGGTCTTCGGAGAGGTGCTCACCGTCGACGGCATCACCGCCATCGCCGAGGTGCACGACGACTTGGTGGCCCGCCCCGACGTAGTGGCCGAATCAAGTGTGAGCTTGCGGTCGGTTTTCGACAGACCACCCACAGACAGCGCTGGGGTCACAGACTTGGCAGCGCTTGTCGAAGGCGACCAGCTCCTTCGTGGCAACGTGCTGTTCGCCAACGAGCCGGGAGCGGCCCTCTTCATCAGCATCGTCGACAAGAACGTTGCCGTCGACGTGGCCAATGCGGCCGAAGCTCTCGTTGCCGCCCAGCCAGCGCTAGCCAACACCAGCACCAACGTCGGTGGTCTACCGCTGGCCGAGGATGCCTTCGGTCAACAGATGTTCGTGCAGATGGCCGTCTTCGCTCCGCTCGCCGGGTTGTTGGTGTTCGTGCTGATGCTGTTGTTCTTCCGGCGACTTCTCTTCGTCGTTCCGGCCATGTTGTTGGCGCTGGCGACCGTCATCATCACCATGGGCCTGCTGGTTGGCACCGGCAACAGCCTGCACATCATGAGCTCGATGATCCCGATATTCCTGATGCCGATTGCGATCCTCGACAGCGTCCACGTGCTCAGCGACTTCTTCGATCGCTACCGCGGGGTCGAACGGCATGCCCTGCTTGAAACAACCCTCAACGACCTCAGCCGGCCAATCGGCTACACGTCATTGACAACCGCTGTCGGGTTCGGCGCCTTGGCATTGGTGCCGATCCCGCCAGTTCGAGTCTTCGGACTCTTCGTTGCCCTCGGCGTTGGCCTGGCTTGGTTGCTGACCATGACGTTCCTACCGGCCTTCATGGTGACCGTTGCCGAGAAGCGCCTGAGCCACAAGAGCTCCGTCGATAGCGGGCGGCCTGGCTGGCTCAACCGGTTCGGCCGGGGGGTCGTTCGTCGCCCCGGCGCCGTCCTCATCGGATCAATGCTGCTCGTAGTGTTGGCCGCACCCGGGCTGGCAAACATCACGATCAACGACAATCCCGTCCGGTGGTTTCGGGCCGACCACGAAATCCGGGTCGCCTCCGAACGTCTGGGCGAGGCGTTACCGGGCACTTTCACCACGTCGTTGATCGCCACCGAAACCGAACCGGGCGCCCTCGACACCGACGACACACGTGCCGCAGTGGCTGCCCTCGTCGATCGACTCGTAGCCCATCCGGAAGTCGGCGCCGTCCAGAGCTACATCGACGGAGACCATCCACTACTTCGGGCCGACGGCAGCGCGAACATTCGCCTACAGCTGCGTAGCGGCGACAACTCGGCCATGGCCGACATCGTCGAGGTGGCTGAAGACCAACTGGCCGAAGCTCCGCTTGCTGGCACCTCGGTCGAGTGGGCCGGGGAGGCGTACCTCAACCTCACCTGGCAACAAGACATGGTGTCCGGAATGCTCATCGGTTTCGCCACGACGCTGGTAGCCATCGTCGTGCTGCTCGCTGCGCTCTTTCGGTCGGTGCGGTGGGCTGTGGTGGCGATGGTTCCCGTTCTGGCCACCGTGCTCGTGGTCTACGGCGCGCTGGCGGCACTTGGCCGCGATATGGACATGCCAGTCGCCGTGCTATCGACCATGGTCCTCGGCATCGGCGTCGACTTTGCCATCCACTTCGTCGAACGATTCCGCACGTTGCGCGACCGACTCGGCACCACCAGCAGCGCTCTCGACGCCTTCTATGGCAAACCAGCTCGGGCCATGACCCGAAACGCAGTCGTCATCGCTGTCGGGTTCTCTCCGCTGTTGCTTTCATCGCTGGTGCCATACGTCGTCGTCGGCGCCTTGTTGGCGTCGATCGTGGGACTGAGCTGGCTAGCGACAATCGTGGTGCTGCCAGCACTGTTGACCTATGCGGACCGTCGCGGAACACGCAATCAGGCCAGCTCGGCGATGGCGTCGACATAGTGGTCGATGAATGGGATGGCTTTGTCCTCGCGATGCAGTCCCGGGTGGCCCGTGCCCAGCACCACTCGGACTGCTCCGGCCTCGCGATATGAGGCCAGCCGCTCCATCGACGGCTGGCCGGTGGAGAAGATCGTGATTGGGACTGAGGCTGGATCGCGCCCAGCGTCCTCGCATTGCTGTCGAAACTCCTGCACCTGGGCAACCGGATCCTCGAAGAACGAATCGACCGGTCCCCACTCGTCGGCGTACTCAATCACGTGCTTGATGCCCACGGGACCCCAGTTGCCCAGCATCACCGGAGGGTGGGGTAATTGCATGGGCTTTGGGAAACACTGCACTGGTTCGAAGCTGACGTGCTCACCGTGGAACGAGGCCTCGTCGTCGGTCCATAGTTTCCGCAGTGCGGCCACTCGTTCGCGCATGGCGCCGTAACGCCTCTTGAACGGCAGATCTGGCTGGTGGTTACGGAGCTCCTCGACGTTCCAGCCGCAACCAACACCCATCACCAATCGGCCCGCAGTTAGCCGGTCGAGCGTCGCAGCGGTCTTCGCTGTTGCGATCAGGTCTCTCTCGAGGATCAGGCAGACACCGGTGCCAAGCCGCAAATTCGTTGTTGCAGCCCCCGCTGCCATGAGACTGACGAACGGGTCGGCCATACGGGTGTACGGCACCGGCAGCTCGCCTCCACCGGGGTACGGCGTCTCTTGCCGCACCGGGATGTGGCTATGTTCACCGACCCACAGGGATTCGTATCCTCGCGCCTCAAGCTCACGGGCCAGCCGGTCAATCGGAATCGAGTGATCGGTATTCATCGTAAAGAAGCCGAGTTCCATCGACCTATTGTCGCGCCATAGAGGACGAGCCGCCTCGTCTTCCCCGCATCGGTGATGCGCCTAGACCAACGCCACTTGCTCAAGCGGTGGCGTCCGCGCCGCTGGCAGGTTGTCGTAGAGGTCCGCGATCAAGTCGCGTTTCACCCCGGCGCTCGGAGGGTCGTCCCAGAGATTTTCGAACTGCCGTGGATCGTTGGCCAAATTGTAGAGTTCGCCCTCGGTCCCGTCGTGCACAGAGCCTGGTTCGCAGACCGTGCACAACCAGCCATCGCGGTAGATCGAACGTAGACGTACATCTTCGCCGTCATAGCCCCCGTCCCATTCGGTAATAACCCGCTCGCGTGTGGCGTCAGCCGTCGTCGGCAACGGAGCGCCTTGCATACGCGGATCGGGACTGACGCCAGCCGCCTCAGCGATCGTCCGTGCCAAGTCGACATGGCCGACCGGCGCTTCGACCACCGCAGGCGAGACCCCAGCCGACGGGGCCGGGCGCCAGATCATCGGTAGACGCATCAGCGCGTCCACGTGATAGGGCCCCTTGAAGAGCATGCCGAAGTCGCCCTGAAATTCGCCATGGTCGGCGGTATAGATCACGTCGAGATCGTCACCCCAGCCGCGCGTATCGATGGCACCCAGAACTCGTGCCAGGGCTTCATCGATCAGCTCGTTCTCGATATGACACATCGCGTTCACTTCACGAATCTGATCCGCCGTCATCTCCGCCGGGATGAATCCCTTCGGCACCTCGAAGGCGAACTGACGGCGACCCAGATACCAGTCGAGCCAGTGTCGGGGCTTTTTCTCCAGAACAGCAATGGTGCGATCGACGTCACCCGGATAGGCATCGGGAAGGTCGAGATCGCGCCAATCGCAGCGACCTAGCTCGGACTGCGGCGGGTCCCAAGGATGATGAGGGTCGGGAAAGCTCATCCAACAGAACCAGTCGTCCTCCGCAGCGAGGCTGTCCAGCCAGGCGATAACGCGATCGGCCACCCAGTCGGTGTGATAGAGCTCGCGCTGCAGGGGGTTGTGCCAGACCTGCACCGCGCCGGTGTCGCCGCCCTTGAGTGAGCTGATCTGCTTTTCGGCGGAAATATATTCCTGATAACCCTGGGCGGCGCCGGGATAGGTCTCCTCCAGCCACTTCGGGTAGTGGAAAAGGCTGCGTCCAGCCCGTCCGGTATGACCGGCAAGCTCCATGCGGTCGAAACCCCGATGCGGCCCGGTGAGCCCCTGCGTCGCCGCATAGTTCTCAAAGTACGGGGCGTCGGGAGCGGACGCGGGTTCGAAATGCGCCTTCCCGATCAGGGCCGTCTTGTAGCCGCCTTCATGCTTCAGGAGCTTGGCGATATCCGGCGTGTCCTCCGGCAGAGGCACACCGTTCATGATCACACCGTGGCTTCGCACGTGCTGGCCGGAAATTATTGTCGAGCGCGCGGGCATGCAAACGACGTTCTGATTGTGGGCCCGCCGGTAGTTGATACCCGTCTCCGCCAATCGATCGATGGTTGGCGTACGGGCAACGCGACCGCCATTGCAGCCAAGCGCATCCCATCGTTGCTGGTCAGCGGTCACGAGCAGAATCTTCCGACCCATCGCCCCTCCTTCTCGAGTTTTGCCGCCAATTTATCGGCCTGCCCTACGTGTCGGTGAACGAGACCATGCTCGAGCTAAGTCACCGAGCGTTGATCTAGGTGTAGGACATGCCGCCGTCGGCGGGGATGGAGGCGCCGTTGATCATGCGACTCTCGTCGGATGCGAGGAACAGCGCAATGTTGGCGATCTCTTCCGGCTGGCCAACCCCGAACGGGTACCGCTGGCGCGCCTTCTCCTCTTGCGATGCTTCACCTCCGGGTCCAGCGACCGAAAATCTCTCGGTCACTCTGTCGGTGAGCACATAGCCGGGGCAAATGGCGTTCACTCGCACACCACTCCGGGAGTATTGCCGTGCAAGAGCTGTAGTCAGCGAGATAACCCCGCCCTTCGCCGCGCTGTACACATGCATTCGCATACCCATCAGCGCGGCAGTCGACGACATGTTCACCACCGTGCCGCCTCCCGCCTCGATCATCTTGGGAATACCGTGGCGACAGCAGAGGAACGGCCCCTTTAGGTCGAGCGACATTGTGAAATCCCAGACGTCCAAATCGACGTCGGTCACGGGGCCGTCCTCGGGTATTGATCCTCCCGCGCAGTTGTAGAGGACGTTGAGCTTCCCGTAGGCCTCCACCGTCGCTTCAACGGCAGCCGCCACCTGGGCATCGTCGGTCACATCAGTGCGAACAAAGGTGGCCTGGCCGCCTGCCTCTCGAACCATGGTCTCGGTTTCTTGGCCAAGTTCGGTGTTGATCTCGGCGATCATCACCTGCGCGCCCTCGCGGGCGAACATCAGAGCGGCTTGCCGCCCAATACCGGTTCCGGCGCCACTGATCATGGCCACCTTGTCATCGAGTCGACCCATAATTCCTCCTGGCTTGGTGTCACTAACCGTAGTGCCCAAGAAGCGTTCGGACCCGCGGCTCCGCTGCAAGGGTGGGCTGGTGCTCGACGCTCACCAGGTATCGATCCAGCTGTGCTTCTTGCCATCGCGCGGTTTGGGCGGAGCGGCGCTGCGCAGGCCTGCCACGATCCAATCCCGCGTATCAGCGGGATCGATCACGTTGTCGATCTCGAAGTAGGTGGCGGCGGTCAAGGCTTTGCCCTGCTCGTACATGCCGGCGACCTTCTCTTCGTAGACACGCAGACGCTCTTCCGGGTCTTCGATGGCAGCCAACTCGTTGCGATAGCCCAGCTTCACCGCGCCCTCCAGGCCCATGCCGCCAAACTCCGCCGTTGGCCAGGCGATGGAAAAACTGGGCGCGTGGTAGCCGCCAGCCGCCATGCCCTGAGCACCCAGGCCATAACCCTTGCGCAGGGTGACCGAGAAGAACGGCACGGTCAGGTTCGCTCCGATCACAAACACCCGACAGCAGTGGCGGACCAGAGCCGTCTTCTCGTATTCCGGCCCGACCATGTTGCCGGGCGTATCGATGAGCGAGACGATCGGAATGTCGAACGCATCGCAAAGCTGCATGAAACGCGCAGCCTTGTCGGCCGCGGGTGAATCGATGGCCCCACCGAGATGTTTCGGATTGTTGGCGATGATACCGATCGGCCGCCCCTCGATCCGAGCGAAGCTCGTGATCATGCCCTCGCCAAAGTCGCGGCGGATCTCCAGCACCGAGTCGGTGTCGGCAATGGTCTCGATCACCTCGCGAACCTCATAGACCCGCAGCCGGTTCTCCGGGATTGCCCGGCGCAGCCAGCGCTGGTCTGCACTTTCATAATCGCTGGTCGGGCCTTGGAAGTAGCTCAGGTACTTTTTGGCAACCGCTACGGCTTCTGCCTCGTCCTCGACCGCGATGTCGACGACGCCAGACGCCTTCTGCACGCTCATCGGACCGACTTCTTCGGGTGTGTAGACGCCCAGCCCGCCGCCTTCGATCATGGCCGGACCACCCATGCCGATGTTTGAGTCCTTGGTCGCAATCACCACATCGCAGCAGCCCAGCAATACGGCATTGCCGGCAAAACAACGGCCTGTCGTGATGCCCACCATGGGAGCCAGGCCGGAGAGCTTGGCGAATAGGTTGAAAGCTGGGATGTGAATGTCGGCGGAAAAGATCTTGTCCGTATCGCCGGGCCTGCCGCCACCGCCCTCAGCGAAAATGATCAGGGGCAGTTTCATGTCTGCTGTCAGCGCAAACATGCGGTCTTTCTTCAGATGATTGTTGAAGCCCTGGGTGCCCGCCAGCACGGTGTAGTCGTACGACATCACCATGGCGCGGGCATGCTCATCATCGAATTGATCGCCATTCACGCGTGCCAGGCCTGCGATCAAGCCATCGGCCGGCGTGCGGTCGATCAGCTCATCCATGGAGTGGCGAGCCTGTCGGGACGCCACCTGGAACGCGCCGTATTCGTGGAATGAACCCTCGTCGACCAGATCGGTGATGTTCTCGCGGGCCGTGCGATGGTTGGTCTTGCGGCGTCGGGCGACAGCATCGGGCCGATTTTCGTCCAGGGTCCTGGCCCGGCGAGCTTCGACTTCGGCAAGGTCGGGGCGGATGTGGTCGAGGTCGATCTCTTCTTCCTCGGCCGCTTCGCCGGAGTCCACGTCGGCAGGCTCGACAAACACGAGGGCATGGTCCTCGAACACGGTCTCGCCGGGCTCTACGGCAACCAGCCGAACGATACCGCTGACTGGAGCGGCGATCATGTGCTCCATCTTCATGGCTTCCATGATCAGAAGCTGCTCACCCGCGACGACCGTGTCGCCTTCGGCCTTGGCCAGGGAGACGATGGTGCCCTGCATCGGCGCCCGGATGGCCTCGGTGCCTTCGGGGCCATCAGCATCGGCGGTGTTGTCGGCTTCGGTGCTTGCGTTCTGGTTCTCTTCCCGGCCCAGAACGAGCACGGCCAGCGGGTCTTTCGGATCGACACGGGCGCCAGCCAGCTTGGGCCTCTCGCTATCGGGCGCCGGGGCGAAGTGCAGGGGTGCGGAGGCATCAGCGGCCAGCAGGTCGCCGATGTTCTCCTCGATAAAGCGGGTATAGCTCGTGCCTGCCTGCACGGTTTCATGAGCCAGCACAGATTGCAGGAAACCCAGATTGGTTGCGACCCCGCCAATGCGGAACCGACGAAGTGCCCGTTCGGTGCGGCGCAGGGCTTCCTCATAGCCTCCATCGGCGTGGACGATCACCTTGGCCAGCAGCGAGTCGAAGCGCGGGTTGGTGCGGTAGCCGGTGTAGCCGTAGTGATCTACCCGCACGCCCCGGCCGCTGGGCGGATCGAAGGCCGTCAGCGTGCCGCCAGAGGGCTTGACCGTGGCGTCCGGCTGCATGGTTTCCATATTGATACGCGCCTGGATTGCAAAGCCCTGCGGCTCCGGTGTGTTGGTGTCGCCCAGCAGTACGGCGAGCAGTGTCTCACCGGCCGCGAGCTCCAGCTGGATTTTCACCAAGTCCAGGCCGGTGACGGCCTCAGTCACTGTGTGTTCGACCTGGAGTCGGGCGTTGCATTCCAGGAACGCGATGGTGGCCTCTGGTCCATCATCGTCAGCACTCACCAGGAACTCGAACGTGCCGACGCTCTTGTATTTGGCCGCCTTGGCCAGATCGCAGGCGGCCGTGTGGAGCCGGGCTTGAACCTCCGGATGCAGGTTCGGAGCAGGGGCGACTTCGAGGATCTTCTGATTTTGACGCTGGACCGAGCAATCCCGCTCGCCCAAGGCCATAACTGCACCAGTGCCGTCGCCGACGACTTGCACCTCGATGTGGCGGGCATAGGGCAGATATTGCTCAATGAAGACATCCGAGCGTCCGAATGCAGCGAGCGCTTCCGATTGGCTGCGTTCGAAGGCTTCGGCCAAATCTTCCTCATTGTGCACGAGCCGCATGCCGCGCCCGCCGCCGCCAGCAACCGCTTTCAGCATGGCCGATGTGCCCGACTCGAGACCTGAGAAGAACGCCTGAGCGGCATCCAGAGCGGTCGAGCCGTCAGTGCCCGGTAGCAGAGGAATGCCGACCTCCGCCGCGAGCCTCCTCGCCTCCACCTTGTCGCCGAACAGGTCCAGGCCTTCGGGGGAAGGGCCAACAAAAGTCAATCCGGCCTCGATGCAGGCTCTGGCAAAGTCTCCATTCTCTGCCAAAAAGCCATAGCCCGGATGCACGGCGTCGGCGCCAGCAGCCTTGGCCGCCGCGACGATGCCCGCCATGTCCAGATAGGCGGCGGGGCCTGTCCCGTCCAAAGCCGCCGCCTGATCGCACACCTGTGTATGCAAGCTTTGAGCGTCGTCTTCGCTAAAGACTGCGACCGTCTCAATGCCCATATCGGCGGCGGTCTGGGCGATGCGAATGGCAATCTCGCCTCGATTGGCGATGAGTAGGCGTTGCATGGCCTGTACGTCTATCGGAGCGTGAACCGGGTTGTCGACCGCTGATATCGCATTATCACCGTGACCCTCACACCGTGTGAGGTGCTTCCATAGCGGTGTGTCACTCGTACGCATCGGGGATCTGGCCCGACTCGGTGGGGTGTCGGTGCGAATGCTCCGGCATTACCACGAAATCGGATTGCTGTTCCCCGACAACGTCGACCCGCACAGCGGCTATCGCTTCTATCAACGTGATCAGTTAACAACGCTGCGAGAGATCGCAACGCTGAAGAACTTGGGGCTCTCTTTGGCCGAGACCCACCAAATTGTGAATGGCCAGTCGACCGGCGACGAGGTGCGAGGGATTCTTCTGACGCGGCGCCGTGAGGCCGCTGACGAGCTTCGCGCCACTCAGGCGACGATTGAACGAATCGATGCACACCTCCAAGCCGTCACCGCAGGCGGAGGAACCAACCGAATACAGAAAGAGGTCATCTTGATCGACGTGGATGTCAAAGCGGTAGAGGCAAGGCTCGTCGCTCAAATGAGCGCGGTCGCCGAGTCGTGGGCACCGACAGACATCGGCCCGGTCATCCAGCCGTTGTATCCGGAGCTCACGGCCCGAATGGATGCCGCTGGAGTCGAGATCAGCGGCCCCTCGACGGCGTGGTACGAAGATACTTCCGAAGGTCGGATTCTTGTTCATGCCACCCTCACGATCGCAGAAGCCCCGATCCCGAGCTCGGAAACACTCGGCTTCGAGATCACCGAACTCCCTGCCCTGGATCTGGTTGCCTCGACGATTCACCGCGGCTCGATGGACAACGGCGACACCACCTACGAGGCGCTACTCGAGTGGATCGAGAAGCACAGCTACGTTCCCGTGGGCTATGGCCGGGAGATCGATATCAAATGCGGACCGGGAGACAACTGGATCGTCGAGCTTCAGGTTCCTATCAAAGCGGTCGAACAGGCCAACCAATGATCTCGGCCTTCGATCATGCACGCCACACGCCATACTCCAGTCCTGGGCGCCATACCGGGCTGTATCGCCGCGCTACCAACGGGTTCGCCGGCTACTTCTTCGACGACTGGCACCACGACCACGTCATTGCCGAGGCTTGGCTCGATGGACAGTGGCAACGTTTCGACGCCGAGGTCGAGGCACCGCTTCGGTGACGAACAGCTGCTGTGGGACGGGGATCTTGGCGTGCACGGCAAGAGCCAGGAGACCGAGCACCTCGCCACCGGCAGGGCCGACCGACGTGGCACCAACCAGCACGTCGCGATCAACGTCGACAAACGAGCTTGACGAAACCTTCGTTTCCGACGGAGTGCAACCAACCGCGAGCTGTGTGGCCGACTGGTTTGAACGCGATCTTCACGTCGAGGCCTCGCTCCTTCGCCTCTGCTTCGGTGAGACCGACCGCACCAATCTCCGGGTCGGTGAACGTCACTGCTGACGCTAGCGCCGTTCACTTCCACCGTGTTTGGGCCAGTGATCATCTTGCTCGGAACGCACCCCAAGTACGGGCACTCACCACAAACGAGGCCACGTTCGATGCCAACGACGGCAAGTCCGGCTTCAGCTAGGAGGCCTCCTACCGTTTCATCGGCGGGGCCAAGCCCGACGACAATAACGTTCACATTCGTTAACTCGGATTCACCCATCGGTGTGTACCTTCCATCGGGTCACGGGCCATGACACTCGGGAGCGGAACACGCCCGATGCGCAAGATCATTCCGAAGGACGAAAGGTCGTCGTGGCGCCGAGGTGCCGATCGTCGTAGCTTGTTAGTAGGACCGACTGCGCCACCAAGCCGCGGCGCGCGGATGAACATGAGCTGCAGGGGCACAACATGACCACAAGCCAGGACAACGAAACCCTCGTCATAAAAGGGGGCACCGTCATCGACGGTTCCGGTTCACCGGGATACCTCGCCGACGTCGCCATCGTCGCAGGCAAGATCACCGAAATCGGCGAGAACCTCACGGGCGACCGGGTGTTGGAGGCCGACGGCTGCGTCGTCGCCCCCGGCTTTATCGACATCCACACCCACTACGACGCGCAGGTCTTCTGGGACCCTGCCCTCACACCGTCGTGCTACCACGGTGTAACCACCGTGGTCGGTGGCAACTGTGGTTTCTCGCTTGCCCCCATTCGCCCCACCGACCACGCCCTCATGGCCAACACCATGGAGAAGGTCGAGGACATGAACCCGGCCACGCTGCTCGAAGGTGTGCCGTGGGACTTCGAGACCTTCGGCGAGTACCTCCAGTCGGTCGAGCGGCATGGAACCGTCCTCAACTTCGGCGCCTACATCGGGCACACCGCGGTGCGCCTCTACGCCATGGGCGACGACGCCGTCGGCCGCCCGGCCGAAGGTGCCGAGCTCGAAACCATGGCCGAGATCATTCGCGATGCGATGGACGCTGGCGCCGTCGGCTTCGCCACCAGTTTCGCCGCCACGCATCTGGGCGCCGATGGCAACCCGATCCCGAGCCGCTACGCAGACCGGGCCGAACTCGAAGCTCTTTTCCAAGCCGTTGCCGATACCGGACGAGGCATCATCGGCGTCAACGGCGGCGACAACCTCTCGCTACGCGACAACTACACCCTCCAGAAGCAGATCGGCATTCCGTTCACCTATACGGCCGTGCTGACCAATCCCAAGGGAAGTCATCTCAAGGCGCTCGAAATCAACCGGCAGGGATGGGAAGACGGCGCCGAAGTCTGGCCCCAGGTCAGCTGCCGCCCACTCACCTTCGCCATGACGATGGTCGAACCCTTCACCCTCAACACCAACCCGGTCTTCGCCGAGCTGTCGGCCGGTGGGCTCGACGCTCGCCGAGCCGCCTACGCGGATCCCGCCTGGCGTGACCGCGCACGAGCAGAGTGGGACGCGAAGTCAGCATTCCGGCCTCGTTGGTCGACCATGATCATCGGAGAATCGGAAGCCAATGCCCCTCTGATCGGGCGTCGAGTCACCGATATTGGCGAAGAACGCGGCATCGACGCCTTTGACGCACTCTTGGATCTTGCCCTCGACGAGCCCGATCTCATGCTGCGGATCAAAGTCGTCGTGGCCAACGACGACGAAGCCGGCGTCACCACGTTGCTTCAGGATGAGCACACAACACTCGGTCTTTCCGATGCCGGTGCCCACGTCGGACAGCTTTGCGACGCTCCCCAGGCGACCGACCTACTGGGCAACTGGGTCCGCGACCGGGGAACGCTGCCGATCGAAACAGCCGTACGCAAGCTCACCGGCCAACAGGCTGACCTGTTCGGCTTCGAGGATCGGGGCTATCTCCGTCCTGGCTACTGCGCCGACGTGACCGTCTTCGATCCGGCGACCATTGATCCGGGACCGGTTCGCCGGGTGCGAGACTTCCCGGCCAACGCCGAGCGGTTGACCGCCGACGCGCCGGTCGGCATTCGGCACGTACTCGTCAACGGACGAACCATTCAGGTCGACGGAGTTCAGGTCCCCGACGTACTGGCCGAGTGCCCAGGCCAGCTGGTCCGACCCGCAGCTCGGAAATAGGTCAGCCAGAGTTCATCTGGTGTTGCCGCACGATGTTGGCCGCCTCGGAAATTGCCTCGAGGGCGTCAATGTCGTGCGGATCATGCAGGGCAATAGTCACCTGGTCGACCCCAATCGACGCCAACTCGACCATGCGGCCGGCAGCGTCCTCTGGAGTACCGACGAGGGCTCGATCGAGGATGGCCGGAAGGTCTTCCTCGGAGCCCCGTTCAGACGTGACCTGCCGGAGCAGTTGATCGAGGCCTGGCTTGGTCGTTGCCACGAACGCATCGATTTCAAGCGAGCGCGCAATCTCTCGGCCGTCAAGAACTTCCATCATCTGATCGTTCTGTTCTTGGAACTCCGTCGGTGTACAGAACGAGGTCTCCCAAACGTCGCCATGTTCGGCTGCAAGCCCCATGGCTCGACGGCCACGGGCTGCAATCGTCAGGGGAATTTTCGGGCCAGACCACCATCGCTGAAGGTCGCCAAGGGCCGTCTCCAGATCTGAGAACCGTTGGTCGTAGTCGGCGTACTGGATAGCAAACGGCTCCCACCAGGGGCGGCCGAACGCGGCAGCGGCGCCCACACCGGTACGAAAGTCGAGCCGGCCCTTCGATACCGCAGCAACTGTCGCTGCTTGTTTGGCCAGTAGGACCGTGCTCCGATACGTCGGCAGGACGTTCGTGATGACCGGGCCGAGGTTGATCCGTTCCGTTGCATTCGCGAGAGCGCCAAGCGTCGTCCAACAATCCAGATTGAGATCATGCGGCGACTCGCCGTAGTAGAACGCGTCAAGGCCGAGCGACTCGGCCAAGCGACACGTCGCTTCGACCTGCTCAAATCGCGACGACCACACCTCCAACGCAAATCGCACCTTCGCCTCAGATCAGGGTGCCGGCGGGCGGCTTAACGCCCAGCATCATCTGACCATGCAGCTCACCGGCCCGGTCGTAGTCGAACAGTACGTGCCCAGACAGCGTTCCGATATCTCGTCGGAACCGTTGCAGGGGCGCATCAAGGAAATGGCTCGACGCGCCGGCCCCGTCGGCAGCCAGGTTGCCAACCTGCTTCACCAAATCGACGATATGGGCGCAGTCCATACGCATCCGTACCCTCGTTGCCGGATCATGGAACGACCCGCCGTGCAGCGGAGCGCACAAGTCCTCTACCAAAACATCGAACATGAGCCTGGCCGAACGCATGATCGAAGCAGCTCGAGCCAGGCGGATCTGGGAAGCGCTGGCCTCGCGCTGCTTGCCACCGAACATGAGCGTCCGGCCTTCGAGCACTTCTTGGAAGAGCTCAACCATCCGCTCGCCGCCGCCCACCGCGGTGGCCGTGGCATCGACCGACAGCAGGTTGAGCATGTCCAGCCGATAGAGCGGGTTGTCGTTGGCCAGCTGTCCCGGAGCCTCTCGCTTCGAAATCTGTCGGTGGGTTACCGCACGCCGGTCGGGAACAAACGCATTGGCGACCAACATGTCGTTGCTGCCGGTGGCCCGCATTCCGTCGGTGTGCCACACGTCGAACACCTCGACGTCCGATAGGGGCAAAAGAACCAGCAGTAGCTCGGGCGACGAGCCATCGCTGACTGCGGTCAGCAGCGCCCATTCGGAGTGCATGACGCCGGTTCCCCACTGCCACCGGCCAGAGAGCTCCCAGCCACCTTTTACCTTGGTGGCTTGGCCCGTCGGGGCCAGGGTTGCTGGCGCCAGAGCGTAGTTGCGGTCAGCCCATACTTCGGCTTGGGTTTCGAGGTCGAACAAGCCGAACTGCCAGTTGTGGTGGTTCAGGAAGGCGGCCACCCACGCGCTGGCGACATCACCCTTTGCCATTTCCCGCACCATGTGAGGAATCACGTCGAAGTCGAGTTCACGACCGCCAAAGCGGGCTGGTACGAGGCTGGTGAAGAACTCCGATTCGATGATGGCATCCCATGCCGGAGGGCTGAGCCGCCGCAGCGTCTCGCCCGCAGTGGCTTCGGCCGCGAAGACGTTCCCCACCTTCGAAGCGGTCGACAGAAGAGCCTCTTGGTTGGATGACTCGCGGTTGGTTGACGGCTCGCTCGCTTGTTGCGGCGTCACTGTGCGTCGCCTTCGGTTTCTGACGGGAGATCCGGATCGAACCAGAGATCGGGTGCCGCCACGGGGTCACCCCGCAGAAACCCGGTCTGCCCCAACCTAACGATTGCGCATGACTCCGACAACGACGGCCGATCGCTCATCGAAGGCACGACTCAAGACGCATGGCATCAGCTCCTGGACATCGTTCTGGTGAGATCCGAAGCTACCCCGCGGATCAAACAGCCGTCACTGCATCCACCCTCGACTATCGCTGCCTTCCCCCGTGAGAAGCTCCTCACGGGATCGCAATCTGGGGTGCCATCGGACCATCGCTGGGCGGGCTGATAGTTAACTCGGTCAGCTGGCGTTGGGCCTTCTTCATCAATCAACACAGGACCGACTCGCCAATGCTCAATCCCGAGCCCTGCTCTCCGGGCAACTTCCATTGGGGGACTTTGGTGATGTTCAGTTCAGGAACCAGCGACTTCTCGCCGACTAGCGAAATCGTTGACGCCAATCTGAGCGCGAATTTCCTCGCTGCGCTCCATTGCGGTGGCATCAAAGGGCGTTCCTGTGCCGTCGGCGATGCGAGTCATCATGTGAAAGTTGGCGCTGACCGCTGCCGCCCATCGAGCGACGACGTCTCGATGAGCGGCAAGGAGGTCGACGCGAATCGGCAGCTCGGTTTCGTACACGTCCATGATCCAGTATCGGTGCCCTAGGCTCCCGTCACCAACCGAAAGTAACGAGGGGCCATGACGAACCTGAGTGATCCAATCACCGCGCTTCACCCACTCGAGCGACTGAGCGAGGCCGAGACCTCGGCCGCAGTCGCGCTCGTCAAGGCACACGATGCCTTTGGCACACGCATGCGCTTTGCCAGCGCCGATCTGCACGAGCCAGCAAAAGACACCGTGTTGTCGTTCGAGGTCGGCACACTCTTCGACCGCAGCGTCGACATGGTGCTCTTCAACGGTGCCGACGGATCAACCCACGAGGTGAGCGTCTCGCTGTCGAGCCGCACGGTGGTCCGTTGGGAACGGCTTGAGGGTGTGCAGCCTTCGATCATCCTCGACGAGTTCACTGAGCCCGAGATCGCCATCAAGGACGACCCCGGTTTTCAAGCGGCCATGGCCAAGCGCGGTGTCACCGACATGGATCTCGTCACCGTCGACCCATGGTCGGCCGGAAACTACGGCGACCCCTTCGAGTCGAATAATCGGATCATCCGAGGCCTCGTGTGGGTACATGCCAAGCCCGGCGACAATCAGTACGCCCGACCCATCGATGGGCTCACCGTTGTCTTCGACCTCACCGAATCGAAGATCCTTCGAATCGACGATGAACGGGTCCTACCCGTACCAAGCGAGGATGCTGAATGGTCACGGCAATTCACAGACGAGCAACGCAGCGGCCTAAAACCGCTCGAAATCACCCAACCAGAAGGCGCCAGCTTCACGCTTGATGGCGACCTCCTCAGCTGGCAGAAGTGGGACCTGCGGATCGGTTGGACCACCCGAGAAGGACTGGTGATAAACACCGTCACCTACACCGAAGGCGACGACGTCCGACCCGTGCTGTATCGCGCCTCGCTGGCCGAGATGACGGTTCCCTACGGCGACAACTCGTCGACTCAGGCCCGCAAGAATGCGTTTGATGTTGGCGAGTACGGCCTGGGAATGCTGGCGAATTCGTTGGCCCTTGGCTGCGACTGTCTCGGCGAAATCCACTATCTCGATGCCCACTTCTGTGACGCCGCAGGCGAAATTGTGACCGTGCCTCAGGCCATCTGCATTCACGAGGAAGACACCGGTATCTCTTGGAAGCATTTCGATTTCCGAACCGAGGCGACCGAAGTGCGTCGACTACGGCGACTTGTGGTGTCGTTCATCGCCACCGTCGGCAACTACGAGTACGGCATCTACTGGTACTTCTACCAAGACGGACGAATCGAGAACGAGATCAAGCTCACGGGGATCCTCAGTACCGGCGGGCTCAATACCGGCGAAGACACGGTCTACGGAACCAAACTCGGTGAGAACCTCTACGCCCCGAACCATCAGCACTTCTTCTGCACCCGCCTCGATATGACGGTGGATGGGCTGGCCAACTCTGTGGTCGAAGTTGACACCGTGCCGGCCCCGGCAGGCGACAACCCCTATGGCAACGCCTTCCACGCCTCGGCGACTGTTTTGTCCACCGAAGCACTGGGGCAGCGACGCATCGATCCGCTTGCTGCCCGCTTCTGGAAGGTCATCAGCAATGGGCGCACCAACAAG
Source organism: Acidimicrobiales bacterium (assembly GCA_047638695.1). GTDB lineage: Bacteria > Actinomycetota > Acidimicrobiia > Acidimicrobiales > SZUA-35 > JAHECQ01. Next base: position 20,276 of record JBLINY010000077.1, read on the forward strand.
ATGGGTCAGCCGACGGGCTACAAGTTGATCGCCGGCGAGAACTGCCTGCCGTTCGCCACCGAGGAATCATCCATAAGGGCCAGGGCCGGCTACATGTGGAACCACCTATGGGTGACGCCCTATGCAGCTGACGAACGCCATCCGGCCGGCGACTATCCCAATCAGTCAGCCGGCGGCGAGGGTCTCCCACGATGGACGACCGCCGATCGAAACATCGAAAACACCGACGTCGTGCTCTGGTACACGATGGGCCACAACCACCTACCCAGCCTCGAGGATTGGCCCGTCATGCCGGTTGCCAATATCGGGTTCACCCTCAAGCCAAGCGGCTTCTTCGATCGCAGCCCGGCCATGGACCTGCCCCCATCAAACCACTGCGCCTAGGTCATCTCGGGGGGCCGGCTAACGACAGCGGCAACCGCGCCTAACACAATCAGCCCACCAAAGACTTGCTGTGCTGTAAAGCGTTCACCGTTGATGGGCCACGCCGCCACTACGGCGACCACGGTCATACCCAACAGGTACAGCGACGAGCGCGACGCAGGGATGAACTTCTGTACCCAGCTCATCAACGTGTGACTGAAGATCCCGACCACACCGGCGACATAGAAGAGATAGATCCAGTCGACACCCCCGAGCTGACCGAAGTCAGACGGGTCAGTGAAGACAAGAGCGAAAGGGGTCACGAAGAGGGCGGAGAACAGCGTTGACCCCGACATCCACTCGAGCGGATGAATATCCGTTGTCGACCGCACCTGGCGATTCCGAAGGTAGTAGCCGGTAAAGCTCAGCAAGGAGACGACTCCACCAAACAGCCCAAGAGGCTCGATTCGGACATCCGGACCATTACCGAGGACCACAACGCAAACACCGGCGATACCGACAATGGTCCAGCCAATGTGCCATGGTCCGGCTTTCTCCCCCAGCCATCGACCAGCCACCACCAGCACCACCCCGGGCTGAAGTGCCATCAGCACCGACAGCACGGCAACCGATGCGTGCTGAAGCGAAATAAAGACGAACACCATGTTCATGCCGAAAAGACCGCCGGCCAGCCACGTGAGCTTCAGCGTTTCCTTGCTCACTCTGTGCCCGGTGGCGTAGGTGACGGCGAACAGGATCGGCACTGACGCCCAAAAACGAGTAGCCGCTATAACGAGCGGGGGCGCCGTGATCAGCTTCGAGATCGGTGGGCCCAGGCCCCAGATGAGGATGATGCCAGCCAGGGTCAAGCCGGGAGCACGGGAATCGAGGCTCGACCTAGAGGCCGGCGTCGGATGCCCTCCAGGCGGTCCTGGCGGACTTCTGGTCGTTGACGACCAATCGACT
>JBLINY010000078.1:0-21510 GCA_047638695.1 Acidimicrobiales bacterium
CGGCGTGGGACGACCGATTTCCCTTTGAGGAGATGCGCATCGTCACTCCCACCGATCTCGACGCACCGCCAACAGGCGACGGCAATAACACAACCGCCTTCGTCTGCAGGGCAGTCACCGGCGGCACCCGATTCTCCGAGCACGCCTCTGGCCTGGCGATCGACATCAACCCGTTTCATAATCCCTACCTTCGCGACGATCTCTTGCTGCCCGAGTTGGCGGGCTCGTACCTCGGACGAGAGGACCTTCGGGCCGGCATGCTCACGGCCGACAGCGCAGTTGTACGGGCATTTACCGATATCGGCTGGTCGTGGGGCGGAGAGTGGTCATCGCTGAAGGACTGGCAACACTTCTCCCACAACGGGCTTTAGACAGGAACGCAGGAACACCATGGCAATCCCAACCGAACTGGCCGGCATGACCATCGAGCCGATGGTTCACGAAGTCGACGAACGCTGGACCATGTCCTACGCAGCATCGCTCGGCAACTATCAGGACCACTATCTCGATACGACCCGCCCCGAAGGCATCGTGGCTCACCCGTTGTTTTCGGTGTGCCCCGAGTGGCCAGTGATCGTTGCATCACGAACACTCTCCGAAGAACTCGGTATCACGAGGGCCGAAGTGCTCACCGGGGTTCACGCCACGCACGATGTGACCATCCATCGTCTGGCCCGACCCGGTGATGTGCTGACCACATCACTCGAGATGGTCGGCCTGGTCGACATCAAGCCGGGCGCCATGTCATCCACTCGGCTCGAAACGGTGGATGCTGAAGGCCAGCCAGTGGCCAGCACCACCCAGAACGGCATCTACCTTGGTGTGCCGGCGGCAGGCGATGATCGACCCGATCCGGCCCCGCCCGCCCCCATCGAGGGCATTGAACGACGAGGCCAGCCAACCACCGTCAGCATCGAATTGGCTGCCGGCGCAGCACACATCTACACCGAGTGCGCCCGGATCTGGAACCCCATCCACACCGACCGCGCCGTTGCCCATGCCGCCGGGTTGCCCGACATCATCTTGCATGGGACAGCGAATCTGGCCCACGGTGTGTCGGCGGTGGTCGCCAACTCGGCCAACGACAACCCAGCACTGGTTCGGCGGATCTCCTGCCGTTTCGCTGCGATGGTGCTGCTCCCGTCGCGCATCTCGGTCAACATCTGGCCTGCAAACCAAACGGTCGATGGCCGCAGCACTGTGCCGTTCGAGGTTCTGAATACTCAGGGAGACCCAGCAGCGAAGGATGGCTTACTCGTTCTCGGCAGTACCTGAGGACAACGGCTTGCCCCGGGCCAGGTACTCAGGCTCGCACGATCACCAAGTACTGACCGCCGCCCTCCTGGACCTCGGAGCTCAGATCGAGATCGGGTTCGAGACGGCTGAGCCGGTCGACAATCCATGACGTCGCCACCAGCGCGTCATCTTCGGTGGGGCAGCGGCACATGATCTCGCGTCCGCCCTTGGCCGATAGACGTTCGGCAGCCGGAATAATCGGGACCGGGTCGATCAGGAACAACTCGCCCGACCAGGGGATCACGGCCTCGACGTTGCCCTTGCCCGTATTGCAGGCTCGATGGGCCAGCCGCGGGCGAGCCGCCGTCTTCGATTTTGCCTTCTTCGCCTTCTTGGTCGTCGTCCGACCATCGACACTGGGTCCGCGGTCGTCGTTCACCGATCGGTCGGGGTCGACGGGCTCATCACAGAGCCAGCACTGCCAACCGTCCTGCTCCCCAACCTCATCCAGTGTTGCCATCCAGCGACCGTACCTGACGACCACTGACCTACGGTTGGCCGGGTGTATCTACCGAGAGCCTTCGCAAACAATGACCGCGGGCAGATCCTTGACCAACTCCGCCGGGTGGCCTTCGGTCACCTCGTGACGTACGGCGCCTTGACCAACAACGCCGAACCAACCGATGAACCGGCCCTTGCCTCAACTGCGTTGCCATTTGTCGTCGACGACGGTCTGACCTCGGTGCGGGCCCATCTCGCCCGCGCCAACCGACACTGGCAAATGCTCGATGCCGACCCGGGCCCGGCTCTGCTGATTGTTCCTGGGCTCGACGCCTACGTCTCGCCACGGTGGTACCCATCGAAAGCCGAACACGGCAAAGTCGTTCCGACCTGGAACTACGAAGTCATCCACCTCCACGGCACGATCCAGGTGCATGACGATCCCGAGTGGACTCGGCAGATGGTCAGCGATCTCACCGACCAGAACGAAAGGCAGTTGTCATCCGACGATGGCAAACCGGCCTGGGAGGTTTCAGATGCCCCAGCCGACTTCGTCGATGGCCAACTAAGGGCGATCGTTGGCATCCAACTGACAATCGAACGCGTCGAGGCAAAACAAAAGCTGAGCCAGAATCGAGATGCCGTAGACCGGGTTGGCGCCATCGAGGGTCTCGCCGCGTCAAACCGCGACGACAATCGTCGAGTGGCCGCGTTGATGCGCTCCGCTCACAAAAACCTCTAAGTTCTGACCTATCGCGGCCAACCAGACCGACGTGACTGGAGCATCACCATGAGCACGAACCATCCCGACCTCACCGGCAAGGTTGCCGTCGTCACCGGAGGCAGCCGCGGCATGGGTAGGGAGATGATCAAGGCGTTCGCAGCGGCTGGAGCCGATGTCGTTATCGCCAGCCGGAAGTTTGACGCCTGCGCCATTCTGGCCAAAGAGGTCGAGAAGGAAACGGGCCGCAAGGCGTTGCCCGTCGAATGCCATGTCGGCTATTGGGAACAGTGCAACGACCTGGCTGACAAGGTCTACGAGGAATTTGGGCGCTGCGACATCCTGGTCAACAACGCCGGCATGTCGCCCCTCTACGATTCGGTGGCTGATATCAGCGAGAGCCTTTACGACAAGGTGTTCGACGTAAACCTGAAGGGTCCATTTCGTCTGATGGCGCTCTTCGGCGATCGCATGGCCAAGGCCGACGGTGGTTCGATCATCAACGTCAGCTCGGTCGCTGCTGTTCGTCCGACACCCAATGAGGCCACTTATGGAGCGGCCAAGGCCGGGCTCAACGCACTCACGCTGTCGCTTGCCCGCGAATACGGCCCGAAGGTGCGGGTGAACTGCATCATGCCCGGCCCCTTCCTCACCGATATCTCGAAGGCCTGGGACCTCGACGAGTTCAACCGCGTGGCCCAGGACACCATCGCCCTCCAACGTGGCGGAGAGCCTCACGAGGTTGTCGGCGCTGCGTTGTACTTTGCCAGCGACCTCTCGAGCTACACCACAGGCGCCATCCTCAAGATCGATGGCGGCGCCGTCTATCCCGCCAGTTGATCTAGATCTACTGCTGCCAAGCTTTCCACGACGACATCGGCGTGTTCGAAGTCGAGGGCGGCGCTGACCGGATTTGGACAGGCAATGGCGAACAGACCCGCTGCCTTCGCCGCGTGCACGCCATGCGGTGAGTCTTCGAAGGCGACTGCTCGGGATGGGTCGACGCCGAGATTTGCGCACGCGTCAAGGTACGTGGCCGGATCGGGTTTGCCCGCAAGCACGGCCCCGGCGCACGAGAAATGCCGGAAACGATCGAGCAGCCCGCGCCGCTCGAGATGACCCTGCACCCAATCGCTCGGCGAACTCGAAGCGACAGCAAGCGGCAGCCCCCGGCGATCCGCTGTGTCGAGTAAGGCCATCACCCCAGGAAGCAAAGGCTGCTGGTCGAGCATCTGCTCGCGCATGCGGCGCTGGATCTCCGTCGTGTCGGCTTCGTCCAACCGTCGCCCCAGCCGTTCTTCGAGCAAGGCCCGGCGATCAAGATGACCCGGATCGTTCGAGGGGAGGCCGAGCGACCGCACCCACTGCTCGAGTGAAATCGGTTCGACCCCAAAGTGCAGATAGGTGCGGCGCCATGCTTCGAAGAGTGGGGTTTCGGTATCGAGAATGAGACCATCGAAGTCGAACACCAGCGCATCAATCACGGGTCCATGGTCGTCTACCTCAGAGTTCGAAGCCACCGGATTCCGGCTTCAAGGTACATTTCGGTCATGAACAGGCTGAATCACTGGATCGATGGACAACGCACCGATGGAGTTGGTACCCGCACGGCTCCCGTCACTGATCCTGCCACCGGAACGCTGACCGGCGAGGTCGTATTGGCGACCACGTCTGACGTCGACACCGTCGTCGCCAGCTCAGTTGCCGCGTTCAACGAGTGGCGAAACGCTTCACTCTCGAAGCGCACCGACATCTTCTTTGCCTATCGCGCGTTGCTCGACGACAACCGAGCCGAGCTGGCACGGGCCATCGCCAGCGAGCACGGCAAAGTCTTCGCCGATGCCCTGGGCGAGGTCCAACGAGGTCTCGAGGTGGTCGAATTCGCCTGCGGCATCCCCAACCTGCTGAAAGGCGAGATGACGCCCGACGTTTCGTCGTCGGTCGATGCGTACAGCATGCGCCAACCGGTTGGCGTCGTCGCCGGCATCACACCCTTCAACTTCCCGGTGATGGTTCCTATGTGGATGTTCCCCATGGCCATTGCCTGCGGCAACACGTTCATCCTCAAACCATCCGAGAAGGACCCGTCCGGATCATTGTTGATGGCCGAACTCTTCACCGAGGCCGGTCTGCCGCCCGGTGTACTCAACGTGCTGCAAGGCGACGCCGAGGCAGTGAACGGGTTGCTCGACCATCCGGATGTTTCAGGCGTCAGCTTCGTCGGCTCCACTCCCATCGCCCGCCAGATTCATCAACGAGCCAGCGCAAACGGCAAACGGGTGCAAGCACTCGGTGGGGCCAAGAACCACATGATCGTGTTGCCAGACGCCGACATCGACCAAGCCGCCGATGCCGCGGTAAGCGCCGGTTACGGCTCGGCCGGCGAACGGTGCATGGCCATCTCCGTCGTGGTCGCAGTCGGCGACGTCGCTGACGCACTGGTACCTGCCATCGTCGAGCGAACCGAAGCATTGAAGATTGGTCCCGGTCTGTCGGCCGACCCAATGGACATGGGGGCGCTCGTCACCGAGGCTCACCGCGACCGTGTCAGTAGTTACATCGATCTCGGCCTCGGTGAAGGGGCAGAGCTTGTGCTCGACGGCCGCGGCCTCACGGTCGACGATCATCCGGATGGCTTCTGGTTGGGTCCGTGCCTGTTCGATCGGGTCACCACCGAGATGAAAATATACGAAGATGAGATCTTCGGTCCCGTCCTCTGTGTGATGAGAGCCGGCAGCTACGACGAGGCCCTGACCATTGTCAATGACAACCCGTACGGCAATGGCGCGGCCATCTTCACCAACGACGGCGGCGCAGCTCGAGCCTTCCAACGCGAGGTCAAAGCCGGCATGGTCGGCGTGAACGTCCCCATCCCGGTGCCGATGGCCTATCACTCCTTCGGTGGCTGGAAGGACTCGCTGTTCGGTGACACTCATGTGTACGGACCCGAAGGCGTGAAGTTCTACACCCAATACAAGGCCGTGACCGTGCGCTGGCCTGATCCGTCCGAACGCGGCGTAGACCTCGGCTTTCCTCAGGCCACCTGACCGACTCTCGCTCCGCTCTTCATGAAAGGCCCACACACGGCGCACGACTCGACGTCACCAATCGTATTGGTGACGCTGTTGGTGATCATGTTGGCTCTGGCCTCGTGCACCACCGACAGCGACGGTGAACGCAACCCCGATCCGCTCGACGCCACGCTTCGCATCGACATCGATCATTGCGGTGCTCTCGCGCACAGTGAAGCAACCGGTGTGCTGGTCAGCCTTGGCGATGATCTGTTCATCGCCACCGTGGCTCACGCCTTTGTCGACGCCAACCGCACGGTCGCAGGCGGCAAGGACTCCGGAGAGACGGTCACCAACGGCTCCGCTGTTACCGCCGAGGAAATCACAGTTCACCAGCAGCAGGGGCCAACCCTGACCGCCACTATTGTCTTTCTCGATGCCGCCACCGACATAGCCCTGCTGGCCGTTGGCGGGCCATCGGACACGGGCTTGGAGTTTGCCGACTATGACGGCGAGTCGACGGCACGACTCGTCGTGTACGCAGATGGTGCGACTGCACCTTCGATCCAGCAGATCGATGTAGTCGGAGCAACCCGGGCGACTCTGGATGGAGAAGACGAACGAGATGCGCTCGAACTCAGCGCCGACATACAGCCCGGCGATTCCGGCGCGCCCGTTCTGAACGACGATGGTCAAGTGATCGGCGTCGTCTTCGCCAGCAGCCGAACCTCAGAATCGAGCTGGGCCATCGCGTCGGCCGAATTCACCAACGCGATGGCCCAGCCATCAGAACCTGTTCGGGTGGCCTGTCCCTAACCTGCGTCCCTAACCGAGTTCGGAGCCGACGATCGACACGAAACTGACGCACTCACCTGGCGCTCCACCAAGGTTGTGGGTCATGCCCAAGGTCTTTCCGGCCTCGGTGACGCTCTTGATCTGGCGATCCTCCGGTGCTTCGTTACGCAGCTGGAGCCAGCACTCGAACAGCATCCGAAGGCCCGACGCCCCAATTGGGTGGCCAAAGCTCTTGAGCCCACCGTCAGGGTTCACCGGCAGCTCGCCATCGAGGTCGTACGTACCGGCCATGACCTCTTTCCAACCGAGACCTCGCTCGGCAAACCCGAGATCTTCCATCAGGACCAGCTCGGTTGGAGTGAAGCAGTCGTGCACCTCGGCCATGGCCAGCTGACTACGAGGATCGGTAATGTTGGCCTGCTTGTACGCATCTTCGGCGCAACGAGAAACCTCGTGAAAGGTGGTGTAGTCGTAATCTGGATCGATCGGGCCAGCGGCAGGGCCGGCCGTGAACGACAGGGCCTTCACATAGAGCGGCTTGTCGGTGTACTTGTGGGCGTCTTCGACCCTGCAGATGATGGCAGCGGCCGAGCCGTCGCTGACACCTGAGCAATCGAAGATGCCGAGCTGGCCGGCGATCAGCGGTGCGTTGCAGATGGCGTCCTTGCCAACTTCCTTGCGGAACTGGGCCCGAGGGTTGCGGGCGCCGTTGTAGTGATTCTTCCAAGCAATGCGGGTGAGGACATCCTTCATTTCGGTCTCGTCGACGCCGTATTTCTCGGCATAGGCGGGAGCCAGCAGACTGAACATGGCGGGTGCCGTGAGGTCAGACATGGTGCCGTCGTCGGGGATATTGCCGGTGACGAGGCCCGACATGCCGTTGTCCTTCAGCTTCTCGACGCCGATGGCCATGACGGTGTCATAGGCACCCGAGGCAACGGCGTAGCAGGCGTTGCGGAAGGCTTCGGAACCGGTGGCGCACATGTTCTCGACGCGGGTGACCGGTTTGTAGTCGATCTTCAGGGCCGAGCTGAGTGTCAGGCCCGAGACGCCCGAACCAAAGGTTCCGAACCAGTAGGCATCGACATCGTCGGGGCCGATTCCGGCCGAGGCATATGCCTCCTGTGATGCGTCGATCAGCATGTCATCGACTGACTTGTCCCAGTGCTCACCGAAGTTGGTGCAGCCCATGCCGATGATGGCGACTTGATCCTTGATGCCGTTTGAAGCCATGTGAGAGGTATCCCTTGGTTGGTCCCCGGAAAGGGTGTTACTGGAGTTATGCGGTCCCGATGAAATAGGTCGAACGCTAATTCTAGGAAAAGACTAGGCCCCGAGAGGCTTGGCTTTCCAGAAGTAGTTGTGAATTCCCTGCGCGGTCATCATACGACGGAAGGTCATTTGCACCCGGTCGCCGATCTTCACCTCTTCGGCATCAGCCAGCTGACAGTTGAAGCGGCCACCACCATCGAAGTCGATAACCACGGCAATGGTGGGCGGCGAAAGCGAGTAGGCCAGCCGATCGATGGTGAACGTTGCGACCGTTGCCTGAACGTCGGCCATCGGCACCAGCTCCATGTCGTCCACCGCCCCGCCTTTCACCGACACTCGTTGAGGCGGAAGGTGCACCGCTCCGCTGGAACGATCGCGCGAGCCAAAGAAGGCGTACTTCCACTGCTCGCTCCGGTAGCTCGGAGGCGCAGCCGGTCCCGCGGGATCAGGACGGCGCGGTGGCTCGCGGTCGAGAAAGCCACGCCAGGTGAGGAACTTGTTGTAGTCGAGGGAGTCGTTGCCAGCCGCAATCTGGGCGGCCACCGGATTGGACGACTGATAGCCGGTGATGGCGTCGGTGGTCTTGTAGAAACCCACATCGCATCCGTCGGCGAGGTGCACGATCATTACGGTCTGGCCCGGCTCGGCCTCGTCCAACACCGATGCCAGGATGAGGCCCGCATGCGAGCTTCCTGTATTGCCAACGGTCGCGGTCAGGTCATCGGCCAGCTTGCCGGCGTCGACGCCGGCTGCCTTGGCCGCGCCTCGCACGGCCCGTGCATGCAGGCCGGTGACAATGGCGATGTCGACATCGTCAGGCTCGAGGCCGGTCTGCTTGAAGGCGGCCGTCGCTGCCTCGGTGACGAGCGGCAGGTAAACGTGCTCGCCGAAGCGCTCTTCCCAGACTCGGCTGTAATTCCACTCTGGTAGCCGCCAGCGATCGAGGAACTCGGCGGTGCACGATGCGCCACCGATCCACTCGGCGACCACCGGACCGTCGCTCTCGTTGCCGATCAGCCAGGCAACGGCGGCGTCGCCCAGGTTGGCTTCATCAGCTGAGCTGGGTCGACCGCTGCGAACATCAGCCGCCGCAACCAGGGTAGGCCGCTGCCCTTCAAGGGCACTGCGCAGCGCGGCGTTCACCGAACGAGGTGAACCGGCGACGTCGCCAGCGAAGACATGCGAGGGGAGGTCCAAGGCCGCGTGAATGACGTTGGCGTTGGTCTTGTCCAGGTAGGGCGGAGTTGCCGTTGCGAAGTAAACCGAATCGGGCGTGACGTCGATGCTGCGCATCAGGTTGCGCCCTGCCTCAACAGCCATCGACGTTGCATCTTCGTCGTACCCGGCGACCGCCCGAGTGCCCTTGCCTCCACCGGCCCCGAGGGCTTCAGTGATAGCGCTTCGCTGTAGGCGGTTGTAGGGCACGTAGGCCCCATAGCCAATGATTCCCCGCATGAGCTGTCTCCTGTTTCGGCGTTCGATCTGACCCTAGTTCCCAGCCTGATCGGTTTCGAACGCTGCTTATGAGCGCGCTCGTCTAGGACCCCCGAAGGGCTCTCGCCCAGTCAATTCAAGACGACCCTGGGGCCGAGGTGACCGGGGGCTAGCTGTAGAAAGGGTTCTCGCCAGCCGAATGATCGGTGGCATCAAGAACCTCGGTGATCTCTGGCAGGGCATCCATGAGCATGGTCTTGATGCCCTCTTGCAGCGTCATGGCGCTTGCCGCGCATCCCTGACAACCGCCGCCCATGGTCACGTAGACCTTGACATCCTCGGGACCGTTGTCGTCGACACCGGCCAGGGCGGCGAAACCGCCGTGAGAAGCCAGAGCCGGGTTGACGGCCTGGTCGAGCACAGCCTGCACCTTTTCTGGAAGGGCGCCAGTGAGATCGAGATCGATGCCTTCAAGCGGGTTCGGGGTGTTCGGGTTACGGATGACCAAACCGCCACCGGAGCTGCCGGCCGGAACGTCGAGGGTGCTACCGGACATCCGCTCGACGGAGTCGCCCGGGATGATGACCGTGAGCTCATCGTGGTCGCCCTGGGTGTAGATCACGTCGGTATCGATGGCCTCGGCAACTGGAACCAGCTCGAGCGCATAGACGAACTCGGTCATGTTCGAACCGGTGATACCGACCTTCAGCGCGGTGTTGGCAGGGTCGTCTTCGCTGGCTCGCACCTCAAGCACGGTGGACATGGCCGTTTCGCTCACCGCCAGAACCGGCGTATCAAGCGTTTTGTCTACTGGGGCTGTAACGGTCACACGTTCTCCTAGCGGCTGACGTCTGATGGTACCAACGCCGGATTCCCGACCCCCATTCCCGGCTTGGTACGGTTAGAGGACGTCGTATCTAAACAGTCGCATCTAAGACAATTGGGGAACCCATCATGCATGTCGGAATGTCGGTCATCTTCCAGAATCCGGGCGAAAAGGTCCCAGATTCACAGATCTACCAGCAGGACTTGGCCCTGGCTCGCCTCGCCGAACCGCTGGGCTTCGACTCGATCTGGAGCGTCGAGCACCACTTCACGGACTACACGATGTGCCCCGACGTGTTTCAGTTTCTCACCTACATGGCGGCTTGTACCGAGAAGATTCAGCTCGGCTCGATGGTGTGCGTGCTTCCTTGGCATGACCCGATGCGGGTGGCCGAAGAGATCGCCATGCTCGACATCATGTCGGGCGGCCGCGTCATCATCGGCATGGGCCGCGGAACCGGCCGGGTCGAATTCGAAGGTTTCCGGGTCGAGATGCCCGAGGCTCGCCAGCGCTTCGCCGAATCGGCTGACATGCTACTCACGGGCCTCGAGCAAGGCTTCTGTGAGTATGACGGCGAGTTCGTTCGCCAACCACGCAAGGACATCCGACCACGTCCCGAGAAGAGCTTTCGCGGCCGCACCTACGCTGCCGCCGTCTCGACCGAGTCGGCCGAAATCATGGCCAAGATGGGCGTTGGCATCCTGATCGTTCCCCAGAAGCCGTGGAAGACCGTCCGGGCAGAGCTGGAGACCTATCGAGGCACCTTCCGCGAGGCCACCGGCGAAGAGCCCCCTCCCCCGCTCGTCGCCGGTTGGACGTACGTTGACGCGTCGGCCGACAAGGCCGAGGCCATGGCCCGCCAGTACATCGGCGGTTACTGGGACTCGATCATCGAGCACTACGAGTTCGACAAGGATCACCTCAAGAACACGGCCGGCTACGAATTCCACGGCCAGATGCACGATCTGCTCAACGCCCCCGGTGGCATGGAGAAGATGACCGAGTTCTTCCTGAGCCTGCAGGTGTGGGGTACGCCCGATCAGGTGAAAGAGAAAATCCTCACCATTCAAGACAACACCTACAACGACGGCTACATGGGCGTATTCAGCTACGCCGGCATGCCAGCCGACATTGCCGAAGCCAGCGCTCGCCTCTTCGCAGCCGAGGTCATGCCGGATCTCCAGGCCCTCGCCCCTGCCTACGAACGCCTCGGCGTCCCAGCCTGAGCAAACGTCAAGGGCTACTGATCCTCGCCATCACGGCGAGGGTCATAGCCGCTGCGGTTTTGGTCTTTGGCCCGTGGACCGACGCCCCCGAAGAACTCGACGGTTGGGACGCGGCGCGGTTCCAGCAGATTGCCGACACGCCGGGTCGAGCGTGGGTCGACTACGAGGTCGAGTACCCACCCGGTTCGGTCGTACTCATCGAAGCTCTGGCCGGCAACGACGCAGTCGGTACCCAGCGGGCCCTCGTTATCGGGTCACTCTTCGTGGATCTGGCGATAGCGGCCCTCCTCGCTCGATTCGCATCTCGCTCGGTGGGCCTCGCCTACTTGGTTCTCGGATTGCCACTGGTGCCGGCGGGCTTGTTGCGCTTCGATCTTTGGGCCGCCGGGCTTGGCGCCATCGGAGTGATGGCGCTGCATCGGAAACAGGCGACGTCGTTCGCCGCAGCGACGGTGTCGGGGGCGGCGGTAAAGATCGCTCCCGGACTGTTGTTGCCAATCGCCATCGCCACCGGCCGCTGGCGTGAGGCGCTCGTGGGAACCACCGTGGCGGCCATCGTCACCGCGGCGTGGGTTGGCTTCGCAGGCACCGAGGCGATCGAGCAAGTTGTCTCGCTTCGCGGCGTCACCGGTTGGCATCTCGAGTCGATGCCCGGCTCCTTGGTCGCCCTGTTCAGTACCGAACAGCCTCGTCTAGAGGCCAACGCCTACCGCATTGGCCAGCTGAACGACACCATCGTGCTGCTTGCCCGCCTGGCCTTGGTGGCCACCGTGCTCGTGTTCGGATGGCTAACCAAACAAGGACCGTCGACGCTCGAACGTATGGCCATGATGTTGCTCGGAACAACAGCGGCCCTCATGATCACTTCGCCTTTGCTTTCGCCACAGTTCCTGCTTTGGCTCACCCCAGCTGCCGCCCTCACTTGGACAGGGACCGATCGTCGGCCGTTCTGGCTGGTGGCGGGATCGATCTGCCTCACCGCGGCGACATTGGCGGCTTTCGGACCCCCCAACCTCGATCACCCGGCCGCCGCATTCTTGCTGTTGGTGCGCGACATGCTTCTGATCGCGGTGGTGGTTACCGCCGCGCTTAGCCTGCGGGTTCAGTCTGCCGTTCGAGCTGCTGGGTCGTAAGCGCACCAGCCCAGGGACGACTCGTTCGCAACCGCAGATCGATCAGGTGACCCGCGAAGCGGCTGGCTTGGGCCGCCGTGGCTTTCGACTGGCCGGTTCTCCGATCGGAGAACCGGTACGGCACCTCGTCGACCTCTAGTTCAGGATGGGTGGCCAGAACCTCGAGCAAGATCTTGAAGCCATCGGGGTGGAGACCGGCAAGATCGATCCGATCGAGGCGAAGGGCAAAGAATCCGCTGAGCGGGTCGCTGACTCGAGCGACTCGCCGAGGAAAGACAGCTCTCGACAAGCCAGTCGCGCCCAGCGATAGCCACCGGCGAACAACCGACAGGCCATCAGCGTCAGATCCACCTGCGACCCGTCGGCTGGCAACGGCGACTCCGTTACCAACCCGCACCGCAGCAACCAGCGACGGGATTTGGGCAGGAGGGTGCTGAAGATCGCCATCGATGACAACGGCCACGGCGCCCCGCGCTCGTCGGAAACCATCTACAACGGCACCGCTGAGCCCGCCCCACCTGTTGCCTCTCGCTCGGTGTAACACAACGACCTCGTCATGTTCTGCCGCGAGGGCCTGCAGCACCTCAACCGTGTGATCATCGCTGTCATCGACGAAAAGAATCTCGAGCGGGCCAGCGACCGCAGCTCGCACCTGCGACACCACCAGGGCGACGTTGTCGGCCTCGTTCATCGTCGGGACGATGACCGACACCAAATCTGGATCGAGCCCCGAGCGGCGGACTGCAGCCCCGACCCCGCTGGGGCTGAACGTTAGGATGGCCAGTGCGGCCGCCGCCATCACGAGTGAGAGCGCGCCGTTGTTCTCGAGCAGCACCAGGCCTAGCTGTGGACCCACAGGAAGCACAACGAACGCAGCACCCGCCGTGACGGCCAGGAACACCCGATTTGGATTGCCAGCCGATGTTGCGGCCCAAAGCATGAGGCCCCAAGTGAGATACCACGGCTGGGTGGTCGGATGAAGAACGGCGAAGAACAGCAAACTCCACGCCAGCGCGGTTGTCGCCGAGTCCTGACGGCGGAAGAGAAGCCACGCCGTTATCGCCCCGGCCAGGATCAGACCCGACATCCGGGCAACAGCGAGAACCGGCACGGGGTCGAGGCCAGTAGCGAGCTGCACCGCCCCGCCGAGAACGCGGGTGATACTGAGGTAGGCGTCGACTGGCTTGGCCGTCGCGAGAGCGTCGATCCAGCCCCAGCCCCAGCCCGTGAGCCGACCGGCGAGAGCGATCACCGCGAAGGCTTCAGCACCGGCAAGGACAAGTCGACCGGCTCTTCGACTTGGCGTGGCTGCCTCGCTGGCCCATGACCAGGCCAAAAAGGCAACGCCGAGGAAAGCTGGCATCTTGATCGCCGCCGCGAACGCGCACAGACCGATCCCTACCAAACGGAACCCGGCACGCCGGCCCAGAGCTACGCCTCCCACCAAAAAAGCCAGCATGAGCGCTTCGTTGTGGGCGCCGGAAACCAGATGCAGCAGCACAAGTGGGTTAGCAACGGCCAACACCAAGGCATCAACGGGGTCGCGACCGAGCCCGCGCGCTATGTCCCACACCCCAAAGGCGGCGACGGCCAAACCCAGAACCGCAAGGGCCCGGAAGGCGAGGATCGGCAGCACCAGACCGCCGCCGGTGCGTTCCGTGACCGCTGATGAAAGTGCGACAAACACCGGACCGTACACAACCGGGGCCTCGAGATAGAGCGGATCGACAGCGTCGAGAATCGGATCGTCACCAAGCGCAGCCGGGCCTTCGGCGTAGACATCGAAACCTTCGGCGGCCAGCCGGCCCTGAGCCGCGTACGCATAGACATCGCGGCTGCCCATAGGAGGGCCGGCAAGCAGCGGCAACGACCAAACCACGACAATCAGAACGACCGAACCAACGGTGGAGCCCACCCGATGTGCATCACGCCGTAGCTTCAACCAGGCCCGCACCAGCAGGATGAGTCCGGCGTAGAACACGACCAGGGCCAGTAGGAGATCGGCCGACGGCCGTACCGGAATCGTTGGCACCGACCACAGCCGACCGCTCGCGCCTGGCGCGGCTGCGCCCGCGAGTACTCCGCCAATGACCATGACCGATGTGGCGATGAGGCCGAGCCAGAGGACACGTCGGAGACCGACGGGGACAAGATGAGCGATGGCGAGAGTCTAGATGTCCAACTAGAACAGGGCCCATGCCAACCATCGCTCCCGCCGAGCTCCACACGTTCGTTCGAGAAACCTGCGCCAGTCTCGGCAGCTCCGAGACTGAACAGGCGCTCGTTGCCGATCAGCTCGTTGGCGCCAACCTCGCTGGTCACGACTCACACGGGGTCGGCATGATGCCCACGTATGTTGCCGGTGCACTGGCAGATGAACTGCGCCTCAACCAGCACCCAGAAATCGTCCAGGACAGTGGGGCCCTGGTGATACTCGATGGCAAACAGGGTTTCGGGCAGGTGAATGGCTTCGAAGCAATGAACCTGGCCATAGACCGTGCCGCCGACAGCGGAGCAGCCATTATCGGGCTACGAAACAGCTATCACATCGGGCGCATCGGCCACTGGGGAGAGCAATGCGCAGCCGCCGGAATGGCGTCACTGCACTTCGTAAACGTCGTAGGCCACTCCCCCATCGTTGCCCCCTTTGGCGGACGCGAAGCTCGATTCGTCACCAATCCGGTTTGCATCGCCGTACCCGGCCACCCTGACTCCGAAGGACGAAGGCCACTCGCCATGCTCGACATGGCCACCAGCACCATCGCCGGCGGCAAGGCTCGTGTCGCCTTTGAGGAAGGACGCCAAGTCCCGGACAACGCCATGATCGACTCGGCCGGCAAGGTGACCCGCGACCCATCCGGTCTGTTCGACCGGCCCCGCACCTCGGCCTTGCTGGCCATGGGTGATCACAAAGGCTCAGGTCTCGCCATCATGGCCGAGCTGGTTGGTGCCGCGCTGATTGGTGGGGCAACCATGCAGCCCGGCAACAGACGGTCGGCCACGATGGTGATCAACAACATGCTCTCGATCGTGATCAACCCTGAAGCCACGGGCGCAGCTGACGGATTTCTCGACGAGGCAACCGCCTACCTCGACTACGTAAAGAGCGCCGAACTACGCGAGGGCTTCGACGAGATCTTGATGCCCGGCGACCCCGAGCAGCGCAGCCGAATCAAACGGGCAGACGGCATTCCCGTCGACGACAACACGCTCGATCTACTGCGCCAATGCGCCACCAGCGCTGGCCTCGAGGGTGCCGAGGACCGCCTCCGCTAATCCAGACCTGACACGAATCCATCGACCAGGCCGGCGACCTCGTCAGCGTTGGTGTCTTCGTGCATGGCGTGTTCGCCGCCCGCGATGAGAACGAACCGACAATTCGGCATCTTTGACTCGAGGTACTGACCGGCTCCCGCATACTCGGTCCGATCGGCATCGCCAGCGAGGAACAGCACCGGCGTCTGCATCTCACCTGCTCTTTCCATCACCACGCCGTCTTCCTGCAGGTTCAGCTCGGCCGCTTGTGGAACAACGCCGAAGCGGTGGGCGTTGCGCCGCGATCGTTCATTCCACGCCTCACGCTTCTCGGGGTTCTTAAAGCCGGGACCGGTGTTGAGCACCACGATGCCCTTCACGACACCGGGCCGAGTCGCTGCATGGGCCATGGCCAAATAGCCACCAAGCGAATGACCAACCAGCACCGCCGGCTGATCAAACGTGGCGAGCAGCTCGTCGATGTCGTCGAGGGCTTTGTCTCGGCTGTACTCCGCTGGGTCCTCGGGAACCGGCGAATCGCCGTGCCCCATCAGATCGATGGCGGCCACCGTGTACCGATCCTCCAAAAACTCCATGCCCCTGGCCCAGGTCTGGGACGACGCCCCAATGCCGTGCAAGAACACCAACGGCCGACCTGTTCCACGCTGCACCACATTCACTCGCATCTTGCCGAAGGTACTGCGAGCCGGGGGCTAGGTGACAGCTGAGACGGCGCCGACGATGCGATCGAGCATGAGATCGAGAATCTCTTGTGATGTTGCGACATTCAGTCGAACCCAGCCGTCGCCCCCGTGACCAAAGTCCGAGCCGGGTGACAGCGACACGCCAACTTCGGCCATCAGCGTGGTTGCTGGTTCAGGGCCGAGGTTGCAGCAGCTGAAGTCGAGCCAGTTGAGGTAGGTGGCCTCGGGCAACTGGAAGCCGACTTGGGGAAGCTCGGAGGCCAGACGGCTGGCGAGATGGTCTCGTTGGGCAGTGAGATGAGCCAACACCTCGGCCAACCAAGGTCCGCCTTTCGTCCACGACGCCAGCGTTGCCTCGGCACCTGGTGTGCTGAGACCGCCGCGAGCATGGGCCGGAAGAGCGGCGAACTTCTCCGCCAGTTCAGCGTGGCCGATGTGAGCAACGGCTGTGCGCAAGCCGGCCAAGTTGAACGACTTACTGGCGGCCGAAATGGTGATGGTGCGGGCTGCCGCCGCTTGGCTGACCATCGGCATTGGGATGTGGGTGGCGCCGGGGTGCACCACATCGCCCCATATCTCGTCGCTGAGAATGAGCAGGTCGTTGGCCTCAGCAACTTCGGCCACAGTCGTGAGTTCTTCGAGAGAGAACACCCGACCGGTCGGGTTGTGCGGGTTGCACATGAGAATGGCGCTGGTGCGGTCGTCGATACACGCTTCGAGCGCCTCCCGTTCGACCCGCCACCCATCAGGATTGAGCGGACAATCAATCAATCGGCGATCGCCGTGCTCGACCGCTCGGATGAAGGGCGGGTAGATCGGTGTGAGCAAAACGATGCCGTCGCCCGGTTTCGTGTGAAGCCACAGCGCCATGTCGATGGCGTGCAACACGTCGCTGAAGGGCAGTAGCTCCTCGACGTTTGGTGCCCAACCGTGTTGACGGTCTTGCCAGGCCGAAAATGCCTCCGGGATCTGTGCCGCGGCGTGACGGTTGTAGCCGAAGTCACGGCGGTCGATCAGGGCCTGCACCGCCTCGACGGCAACAGGAGCGGGGGCCAGATCCATGTCGGCTACCCAAGCGGCCAGGATGTCGCCCTTGTCACGGCTCCACTTGATACCCGTGAGTGATCGGAGGCGCTCGAGATCGGCGCCGTCGGTAATGGGTGTCACCGCCATGTCTGACCACCGCCCCAGACATTGAGCTTTTCGCCCGTGACATAGGCCGCTTTGTCCGAGGCGAAGAACCTCACGGCGTTGGCGATGTCTTCGGGCTGACAGACCCGCCCGAATGGCATGGCGTCGTCAAGCGAGTGGATGTCTTCGATACCGGCGGCTCCCTTCACCAATCGTTGACCCATGTCGGTGTCGACCAGGCCGGGAGCCACGATGTTGACCCGAATGCCGTTCTCTCGCTCTTCCTTCGCCAGCGTGAGGGCCAGCGACTCGAGCGCCGCTTTCCCCATGCTGTAGGGCGCACCATTCGCACCGTGGCTGAGTGTCGCTACCGACGAGATCACAACGATGTCGGCCCGATCGTGGGTGCGAAGATGAGGGACCGCTACCGAACACAGATGATGCGGACCAAGGGCATGGGTTGCCATCACCCGTTGGAGTTCTGACGCTTCAGTGTTCACCACGGTCTGACCGCGACTGGCAATGCCGCCGTTGCTGACGAGTAGTTGAAAGGCACCGAAGCGTTCGACTACTTCGGCGACGTTTCGGGCGTTGTCCTCGGGGACCGATACATCACCCTGAATAGCGATGGCGGCCCGGCCCAAGGCCTGGATCTCTGCCACGGTCTCGTTGGCGGCATCGGCGTTCTTTCGATACGTGATGGCGACGTCTATGCCGTCCTCGGCCAGCCCGATGGCAATACCGCGGCCGATGCCGCGCCCCCCGCCAGTTACCAACGCCACCCGTTCTGCCATCAAGCACTCCCAGTTCTGTGTCGTAGCGGTGCTGTCTTCTCCAGCGATGCCGTCATCACCACTCTTAGTCGACCGCCGAGATCCGAGCCATCTTCAGTCGATGAGAATGGCAGCGATGAGAATGGCAAGAACGTCGAAATGACCTTTGCCCCTGGCGCCATGCCCGACTTTGGAACACGATGGTGCGAAACAAGAACCTGGAGCGATCGATATGACATCGAGTCCATTGGTAGTTGCCTTCGACGCAGCGAACGTGATCGTCACCGAAAGCCGGCCGGGAGAGGTGCTGGCGGCGTTGCATCAGTCGGCTGAAGCCGATAGCGAGTATCTCTTCGCCGCCAGGGATGCGAGCCCTGATGACCTGATTCTGGTGGCATGGTCGGGAGATACCGCTCTGGGATACATAGCGACCACCGACTTGCGAGACGATGGCATGTTGCTGTGGGAGCATCTCGTCGTCCCTTCCCATCGCACCCGAGGCCTTGGCCGACGTTTGCTCTTCGAAGCGGCCAGACGAGCCGTCGCCACGGCGGTGATCGAGATCGATCCGCTGGGCCAACTCGACCTCGAACGGGTCGGCGACTACTACCGACACTTTGGCTTCCACCACAATCTCGGGGTAGACCGGCTGAGCGCCACGGCCGGCGACGTCGTCCGAAGCATCGCCCGCAATCACCGCACGGTCGAGTCCCGAACAACGGTGGGTGAGTTGCTCAAGAAGAAGCCGGCAGGCGTCTTCACCGTGCGGCCCGACCAGACCGTACGCGACGCCATTGGTGTCTTGAACACGCAACGGATCGGTGCCGTTGTTGTAACGGCCGACGGCACACACATCAGCGGAATTCTGTCAGAGCGCGACGTCCTCTTTGCTCTCGCTGAGGGCGACCACGAGCTACTCGACCGCACCGTTGATGCCCTCGACACGACCGACGTCGTCACCTGCACCACCGGCGATCCGATTGGGGCAGCCATGGACCTGATGACCCGCCGACGTATCCGTCACCTCCCCATTACCGACGAAGGCCGTCTTGTGGGGCTCATCAGCCCTGGCGACGTTGTTAAATTTCGATTGGATGCAGTCGAGGCAGCAGCCTACCTCGACCAAGCTGGCTTCTTCGACGATTAGGCAAGTCTCCTCAGCCAACCCCTGGACAGACTCAACAGTCAACCCCTGGACGGGCCATGCCGGCCCCAACCGGATCGTCATCCTCACCACTCGGGTCGACAGCCGACGTTCACCTGCGCCGCAGCGAACGGAACTCTGACCTGGGAAGACGCGGCAACGAATACATCCGACGTCGCTGCCGCCATGGACGGCAGCGAGAGCTAGCTCGGCGGATACACAACAACCCACCGGCCTTGGCCGGTTGGTCAGCTCGATATCGAACGACATCTGCCGACCGGGCCGGTGAGAGTTAGACCTGCCCCGTTTACAGCCGCATTTCGTCCTGACCTACCGTCATTCGAACCGAAACATCTAGGGTAAGCGCTCGTGCACTCGCCCCTCGCTCCGCACCGTCGGATCTTCCCTCTTCATCGTATTTTGCATCGAGGCCTGATCGTCGTTTCGATCGGCTCACTCATTTACGCGCCACTCGGTCGAACGTCGGCAGCCCGCCGGCGGGGTGGACAAAACCAGTCCGGAGACACAGGCGTTGGCGCGTGGTCGGTTTCGGTTGGGGTAGCAACTTGGTGATAGGAACGCGAATACCAACGGTTGGCGGGGTTGAGGACCTGTTCACCGAGTACACAGTGGTGCGTGAGCGGGCCCGCCAGGAACGATCTCGCTCCGATCACGCTCCTGAGGTGTTGGCCATGATCCGCGAGGATGTTGGCCAAGTACTGTCTGACATGCTCGGCACGACAGAGTTCGAGTCGGCGGGATATTCCCGTGAGCGAGTCGAGTCGAAGCTTCTTATCTTGGTCTCGTTGCTACGGGATCGATTTCCGGAGTTCGTGTCGCCTGACGAACTAGAGGCAACCGAGCGTTTCGTAGAGATGGCCTTTGGTTGCTACGAGCACGGTCTCGAGGCTGAGGTCGGAGACAGCTCTGTGTTTCTCGTCTCTATGCGTATGTCAACGGCAACCCCGGAGTACCAAGACGAACTTGTCCCGCTGGTCCCAGCAATGCACTACGTGCCGGGACATCTGAGATCGCTGATGGTGATGGGCGTTCCGCCCTACATCATTGACTCATACACCGTCGCAGGTGGCCTCCCCGGTTACCTCGTGTGCTGTCCTGTTTATGGCGAGCAAGGGCTAAGTCGTACCCGGAATGAGTTCATTCGGTCTGCCAGGGGCGACGCGCAACGAGCGGTCGATTTCGCGACACAGCGTTTAGGCGCTCGACTGATTGGTTTGGGTGGAGTGCTCCCATCCCTCACTCGATATGGACAAACCGTCCAGGCACCAAACGCCGTAATCACGACCGGTCATGCGGGGACAATTTCGTTGGTGGGCTCGCACGTAGAGCTAGCGATCAAGGCAAGACCTGACGACGAACAAGCCAGCACTATTGGGGTGCTCGGCCTCGGCTCGATTGGCCAGTCCATAGCCAAAAATCTCGCCGCACGGTACGGCAATTCTGGCCATCGGCTGCTCGTCTACGATGTCGACGAGCGTTCAACTCAGCGGGTGTTGTCTGCATTAGGCACACCGACAGGTTCAGTTAACAAAGCTGCTTCGGCAGTCGATCTGATCGCCCAGTCTGACATCGTGGTATCGGCGATCACAACCAGGATCGACCTGGCCAAGGAGATGTTGCCGGGGTCAACGAACAACAAACCCCTAGCAGGAAAGGTCATCATCGATGACAGCCAGCCCTTCGCGTTCATCCCCCGACAGGTCGCAGACCTTGGGGGCCAGCTCACCTGGGTAGTAGCTCGTGCCGGCTCGAACATACAACGCTCTTGGTATGACTATGCGTCCATGGCAGACCCGCACTCAGACTTATTCGGGTGTGAGGCCGAGCTCGCGGTGATCGCTGCTGAGTATGGCAGACGAATCAATGACGGCGCCGATCCCGATGTTGCACTCAAACTGGTCGAGCAGTACGCGGTCCGCCAGGCAGCAGATCCCAAACATGTTGAGGCCATCTCTTTGCTGTTCCAGCGATACGGCATATCAGTCGCCCCATACCAAACGTTCGCGGCAAGCGAATGGACCGATCAAGCTGATCATGTGGTCGACCTGAGGAAACCTGAGGACGACCAGATCGACGGACCGACCTCGGCAACCAGCCAAGTCTCGCCTGGAGCATGAACCCTCAAGCCCTCCGGACTGTATTTTCCCGAGCCAGGACGCTGCGATTGTCTGAACAACCAACGACAAGGTAACCGTCCTCACCCTAAGCCTCGATCCACCGATCAACTTCTGAAGGTCGGGGCTGCGGGTGCCTGTGAGGGTCTGGTGGCGGACGGTCTGGCTGGATCGGTGGTCGGGTCGCGTTGAAGTAGTCGTGGCGTAGTGGGC
>JBLINY010000079.1:0-21285 GCA_047638695.1 Acidimicrobiales bacterium
TTCGCGGTCAGTCAGCGGGCCGAACACATTTGGGAAGGCGTGTCGTCGGCCACCACGCGAAGTCGGCCGATTATCAATACTCGCGATGAGCCGCACGCAGATGCCGAGCACTTTCGTCGACTGCACGTAATCGTCGGTGACTCGAACATGAGTGAGTACACGACCTACCTGAAAGTCGGCGCCATGGCGGTGCTGCTTCGGATGGTCGAAGACCCGTCGTGTGTGCTGCGGGACATGACGCTCGAGAATCCGATCCGGGCTATTCGGGAGATCTCGCACGATCTCACGTTGCAACGCAAGGTGAGATTGGCCAACGGGCGCGAAGCCTCGGCCATGGACATCCAGGGTGAGTACCTCAATCGGGCCTTGCGATACGCCGACACCAAGGGTCTCCCCGACGACGAGATGAAGGCGCTTCGCATGTGGGAGCACGTGATGACGCAGCTCGAAATCGACCCGTTCCAGCTCGACCGCGAGCTCGACTGGGTGATCAAGCACAATCTGATCGAGAACTACCGGGAGAAGCACGACCTTCCGCTCAGTCACGCTCGGGTTCAGCTGATCGATTTGCAGTACCACGATGTTCGACGGTCGAAGGGGCTGTTCTACAAGCTGCAAGATCGGGACCTGGTCGATCGCACGCTTACCGACACGGAGATGCTTGATGCGATCGACACGCCGCCGCAGACGACCCGGGCCAAGCTGCGAGGGGACTTCATCCGCATGGCCAAGGAACGCAAGCGCGATTACACCGTTGATTGGGTGCACCTGAAGCTCAACGATCAGGCCCAGCGGACGGTGCTGTGCAAAGACCCGTTCAAGAGCGAGGACGATCGGGTAGCCAAGCTCATCCAGAGCTTGTGATGACCACTCAGCTGACAACTCAGCGAAAGCATCGATGTCGAAACTCGAACGGCTGCTGAACCTCACCGCCGTCTTGCTTGACACGGCCCAGCCCCTCACAGCGGAAGAGATCCGGTCGCTCGTCGAGGGCTACCCGCCAGCCGACGCGTCGTTTCGACGCTCGTTTGAGCGGGACAAAGACGATCTGCGTTCGCTGGGTATTCCCCTGCGCATAGAAAAGGTTCCGCTCACCGATCCTCCGCTCGACGGCTATCGCA
The DNA here is from genome assembly GCA_047638695.1 of Acidimicrobiales bacterium. Lineage (GTDB taxonomy): Bacteria > Actinomycetota > Acidimicrobiia > Acidimicrobiales > SZUA-35 > JAHECQ01. The sequence continues at coordinate 1,122 of JBLINY010000079.1, forward strand.
TTCCTCCTGACGAGTACTACCTGCCCGACCCAGGCTTGTCGCCTGATGAGCTGGCCGCATTACATCTGGCCTCGCTCGCGGTGAAGCTCGAAGGGCTTGGGGGGACCGAGGCTGAGGCACTGTGGAAGCTGGGAGGCGTCGACCAAGAAGCAGGCGCACCTCTCGTCGAGCCACAGTTGGCCGACTTGCCCAGCGACCCAGCGCTCATCCCGATGTTCGCCGCCATTCGGGCCCGACAACAGGTCGGTTTCCTCTACAAGGGCGAGCAACGAAGGGTTGACCCCTGGCGGCTTTCGTTTCAGCGCGGGCGTTGGTACCTGAGCGGTCACGACCACTTGCGCGGCGGCGAACGAAACTACCGCCTCGACCGAGTCGAGAACGATGTCGAGCTCATAGCCGGCACGACATGGTCGCACCATCCGCCTCGCCAGGCCGATGGCCACACGCTCCAGGCCTGGGAGATGGGCGACGACGAGATCACCATCGTTCGGCTGTTGGTAGACGCGGACCGGGTCGATGTCGCAGCCAGACAGCTCCCCGCCGATGTCGGCCGCGAACAACGAGCAGATGGCAGCGTCGTGTTCGACGTCCCCGTCGTGAATCGCGAGGCGTTTCGGTCGTTCGTGTTGGGATTCCTCGATTCGGCCGAGGTCCTCGAGCCGTCCGAGGTTCGCGCCGACGTCGTCGGTTGGCTCACGGCGATGGTGGACACATGAGCGCGACTGCGGGCGAGCGACTTCGGCTGCTGTTGGCCATGGTGCCGTGGATTGTCGCCAACCCAGGGCAGACAACAAACGACGTCGCCGGCCGCTTTGGTGTAAGCGAAGACCAGCTCATCAGGGACCTGGAAGTGGTTTGGATGGTCGGTTTGCCTCCGTACAGCCCTGACACCCTCGTCGAGGTTGTTCTCGACGAGGGCAGAGTTTGGATCAAATACGCCGACTTCTTTTCACGCCCCCTCCAGCTGTCTCCGGCCCAAGCGCTAGCCTTGCTGGCTTCGTCTGATGCGCTGCTTTCCATGCCGGGCACCGAACCGGACGGCCCCCTGGCTCGAGCATTGGCGAAACTAGGCGAAGCGCTCGGGGTCGGGCCTGACGAAGCCATTGACGTTGATCTCGGCGCCGCTGAGGCCGGTGTACTGGCCCACCTGCGACAGGCCGCAGAAGCGGGCACCGAAGTAGATATTGCCTACTACTCGTACAATCGCGACGACCATACGCAGCGAACCATCGCTCCCTGGAGAATCACTGCATCCGGGGGAGCGTGGTACGTCGAAGGCTGGTGTCACCTGGCCAACGACGAGCGGATCTTCCGGGTCGACCGCATCGAGTCAGCGCGTCCTACCGGTGCGCTTAGCGAGAAGCGGCCCGACGGCTCCGAGCCAAGTGCGTCGGTGTTTCATCCACGCCAGGGCGATCCCCGGGTCAGTCTTCGCCTGCAAGGGCCGGCCAGATGGGTCATCGAGACCTATCCATGCGAAGAAGTTGTTCAGAACGCCGATGGCACCATTGATACAACGTTGGCCATAACGGCGACTCCTTGGCTGGAGCGCCTTCTGGTCCGGCTAGGCCCTGATGCCACCGTGATAGCCGCTGCGGGGATGCCGGCGGCAGCGACAATGGCGTCCGATGCCGCGCACCGGATACTGGGCCGTTACAACTAGGGTTCGGAATAATGCCTGCCCCCACCGGCGACGACCGCTTCGTTCAAAGCTTGTCGTCGGCGTCCGATGGAGGGGGAATGCCCCAAACCTTGCCGGCCGACAACGAATTCAGCGCACTGGGTGCTGAACTGGGTCTCGGCACTCCTCTTGAAGAGGAAGCTGCGGACACCTCGACCGAGGAGAGCGCTGAAGAGGACAACTCCGATGCCGAGGAGCCCCCCGGCTCCCCCCTTCGACAGGCGGTCGCCGAGTGGGCCATGGTGCTGGTTGGTGCCGTTTTGGTCGCACTGGTGCTACGGGCGCTGCTCTTCCAGGCCTTCTGGATTCCATCGGAGTCGATGGAGATGACACTCCAAGTCGACGATCGAGTGCTCGTCAACAAGGTCAGCTACCGCCTACACGACGTGAATCGCGGCGACGTTGTCGTGTTTGAACGCCCTGACTATGAGCAGGGTCAAATTCGAGATCTCATCAAGCGAGTGATCGGGCTTGGCGGCGATGTTGTCGAGGGTGAGGACAACGCCATCTACATCAATGGCGAACGGTTGATCGAGCCCTACCTCTTACCGGAGACGTTCACGGGCGACTTTGGTCCGGTCGAGGTGCCGGAAGGCCATGTTTTCATGATGGGTGACAATCGCACGCAGTCATTTGATTCGCGTTTCTTTGGAACCGTTGATACGGACAAGATCGTTGGCCGAGCCTTCGTCCTGTTCTGGCCTCTTGACCGCGTCGGTGCGCTGTAACCCAGGTTGACCGCGTCGGTGCGCTGTAACCCAGGTTGACCGCGTCGGTGCGCTGTAACCCAGGTTGACCGCGTCGGTGCGCGGTAAACCAGGTCGACCGAGTGCAACCAGCTAGCCGCGAGCGAGGTCGGCCATGAGCTGAATGGCTTCGTCCTGGTTGGTGACCACGGTGAAACCAGTGATGCCGGAGTCTGCCCAGCCCGCCCATCGTTCCTCAATTCGCTTGAGCGAGCCGTAGAGGCCGGCGTCGTCGACGTACTCGTCGGGAATGGCATCGATCGCCTCCTGCTTGCGGCCTGCGAGGTAGAGCTCCTGGACCCGCTCGGCCACGTCTGGGTAACCCCGGTGTTTCATATGTTCGTTGTGGAAGTTCACCGATTGGTGGCCCATCCCGCCGGCATACAAGGCAATGCTTGGCTTGACCGCAGCCAGCGCGGCGCCGACATCTTCAGTGATCAGGACGGGCCCCCGTGCCTGAATCTCGAAGGTGTCCCACGACTTGCCGTTGCCGGCCCGACGGAATCCCTCCTCCACCCAGTCGCGATAGAAGTCCATTCGACCGGGGACGAAGTGCATGGGTAGCCAGCCATCGCACAGCTCAGCCGTGAGCTTCACTGTGGCTTCCGAGCCGCTGCCCATCCAGATGGGAAGCTCGCGGTTGGTGTGCATGATCGACATCAGCGGCTTCCCTAGACCCAGCGCACCGTCGCCCGTGAAGGGCAGCTGGTACTCGCGGCCCTCGTGGGTTACCGGATCTTCGCGACGATTGACCTTTCGCATGATCTGGATGTAGTCACGAAGACGCCAGTAGGGCTTGCCCCATGGTTCGCCGTACCAACCTTCAACGATTTGTGGACCTGAGACGCCCAGCCCGGCAATGACCCGATTGCCTCCAGCCAACGCATCGACGGTTTGCGCCTGCATGGCTGCCATCGCCGGAGCCCGGCCAGCCAGCTGCATGATGCCGGTACCCAAACGGATTCTCTCGGTTTGCGCTGCGATCCACGCCAGCGGCGTGATGGCATCCGAGCCATAGGCCTCGGCCGTCCAGACCGAGTCATAGCCGAGCTGTTCGGCCAGTTTGATCTGATCGATGGGAATGCGCAGTTGCGATCCCGAGTAGCCAAGGGACAGTCCTAGTTTCATCAGCCGAGTCTCGCGCACGTTGATGGCTTGTGGTCGGGTCTGCACGGTTTACATCGGTCCCGTGATGTCTGCGCCAGCGATTCTCTGAAAGAGTTGGACCATGGACGAGAAGTCACTCACAGGACGAACCGCGCTCGTAACTGGAGCGCAACAGGGGATTGGTCGGGCGACGGCGCTCGCCCTAGCGGCGGCGGGCGCCTCCGTGGTGGTGAATCACTTCAACGACCCGGCGGCTGCAGAGGAGCTGGCGCGGGAAGTCGAAGGCTTCGAGGTTGGCGCTGTCATTGTCCAGGGTGATGTGTCGAGCCGCGACGACTGCGAGAACCTGGTTGCGGCGGGTGATGCGCTCGGGGGTGTTGACCTTCTGGTGAACAACGCCGGCATCTTTCCTCGCACACCCTTTCTCGAGCTCACTGACGCAGATTGGGACGCGGTGATGACCACGAACCTCACGTCGACCTTCCGCTGCAGTCAGCTGGTGGCACGGCGTGTCGTAGAGGCTGGGGGCACGGGCGCCATCGTGAACCTGGCCTCGGTTGCCGCCTATCGGCCCTCTCCTCGGGGTGCCCACTATTCGGCGAGCAAAGGGGGCATTGTTGGCTTCACCCACACTGCTGCGGTCGAGTTGGCCCCTCTCGGGGTGCGGATGAACTGCGTTGCCCCCGGTCTCGTCGATACGGCTCAGCCGAGAGACGGCATGTCCGAAGGGCAAATCGCTGACGCAAGTTCAACGGTGCCCCGAGGCCAGATGGCGACGCCCGCCGACATCGCCGACGTTGTTGTCTTCCTGCTTTCGGATGCGGCCCGGCACGTGACCGGCCAAACGCTGCATGTGAACGGTGGTCAGTACACCGTGTGACCGCGGACGTTGGGGAGCGGGATGACCGGGTAATCGGCAAGGCTCTCCCACACCAAATATGGCCGGCGACCCTGCCGTTGCCAATAGTCGACCGCGTCGGTGGTGATGGAGAGGAGTGTGCGGTAGACGTCCGGTGGCAACGCTCCGGTACCTCGAACAAGAAGGAGCGAGACGTCGAGATCGGTGAGGCAGTCGTAGGCCGCATCCCAGTTTCGATCGAAGTGGTCAGGGAAGTTTCCTGCTGCGGCCAAACGCTCGAGCACGCCTTCCTTCTCGGAAACGCCGGAGAGGTCGAGGTCGAGCAACGAGCTGTAGACACCGCCGAGCTGAAGCGCCGTGTCGGCGGGAAGACTGATGGCCGACCATATGCCTGGTGCCAGACGCTGCAAGAGCAGGGGGAGAACGGAGGTCATGTTTCGATTTCGCGGAACGACCCGTAGTGGTCACAGGTGTAATAGAGCTCGCCGTCGGCACCAGCAACGATTCGGCGAGCACCGCGGTCGTCTGATCCTGGAGTGATCACCGTGTACTCCCGGTAGTGGCCTTGCTGGCGGTCGGGCAAGATTCCCTCGCGGTTCTGGAACACCGAGTCGTCTCTCGAGAAGTCGTAGGGGCCGCCGGATGCGATATCGGCCAACGTGTCCAGGGCCTCGGCCGGTAGCTCACTACGGGCGACGATCTCCAAATCGGAGAAGGGAACAAAGGTGGCCTGCTCCGCCGGACGGTTGGTCTCGGGCGGCGTTGCGACGGCGACTGCAGTTGTAGGACTCCCCGACGGGAAAACGGCGTCGGTTGCGCTCGTGTCAGATCCACCCGACTGGGCACCGATCAGGTAGAGGACGACAGCAACAATGAGGATGGTGCTAGCGGTTAGGACGGGTTTGAGTTGTTTCACGGTGTCAGGGCAGAGGCGTCGTTTGAAGACTGGTCGGGCGGGAAGAACTGATGCAGAGCTTCCGCCAATCGATCGGCGTGGTCACTGAACACCCCATCGATGCCGCTGTCGATGAGATTCGCCAGCTCTCGAGGGTGTTGCGCATCCCACCCAAGGGTGAGGCGATCGAACCGGTGAAACATAGTGATTGATCCACCGCTCCAGTCGCCGTGGCGGAGGTTGACCGCGTCGATACCGAGATCTCGCAAGGTCGCCGCCCGTCGTTCGGGGCCCTCCTTTATCTTGCTCAGTCGAGTTGAGTCGACCAGGCGAGCGCCAGTGTGCTCCCGCCATGGCACCAGCTGGTGATAGTCGGGGTGGCAGAGCCAAAGCTGTCCCTCGGCGTCACCACCAGCGTTACGGGCTGAGCCGACGATGGCATCGAACGCTCCCGCGTCCTTGACATCGACCGACAATGGCCACTGCGTGCCCATGTGTTGGTAGAAATCATCGAGGCTGGGAATGTGCTCGGGAAGATCCTTCCGATCGATCTCTGCGATAGGGCGTTTGCGTAGCCGACCGCCGACGGTTCCGTCGTGGTCGAGCACGGCTATGCCATCGGCAGTGACCCAAATGTCGGTTTCCATACCGGTCGCGCCCAGTTTGGCTGCCAACTCGAACGATTCGAGAGTGTTGTCGGGTGCTAACGCTCGGGCTCCCCGATGTGCAAAGCCAATTGGCCGCTCCAGAAGCGGTGATAAGCGTGGTGCCACAGAAACAATCTAGGGGTATCCACCCCCGAGGTGAGCGAACCGACTTAACTCTCTCTTCGGGCAGGAGACAGGTTCTCTTGCCCATTCCCTTAAGAGTGACTGACCTCCTGCCGAATGTACTTGTACACGAGGATTTGGGTAGGAGGAGCCACCTTTATGGCGACCATCAGAGCGAGTTGTCCAGATTGCGGCGACGTTGAGCTCACCACGCACGACGTACACGTACGTATCTGCGATGACACCAACGAAGGCACATATTCATTCCGATGTCCGCACTGTCTGATGACAATTGTGAAATCAGCTGAAGTGCGGACCATCGATTTGCTTGTCGCCAGTGGTGTTTCATTCACCACATGGCGTCTGCCTGCGGAGCTGAACGAGCCACGCATCGGCGAGCCCATCAGTCACGATGACCTGTTGGACTTCCATGATTTGCTGCACAACGACATTGCGCTTGAGAAGGCGCTGGGCGAGTTTTCCGGCTAATCGATCAAATCCTCCAAATTCGTTGAGCAAGACCGCTGGGGAACCAGCGGTCTTTCTCTTTTCCCCGAGTCGTATTCGGTAGTCTGAGGAGATGTTCAACATTGGCGGTGCCGAGCTTCTCGTCATCGCGTTGATCGCCCTCGTGGTCGTTGGGCCCGAACAGCTTCCAGCGGTCATGCGCAAGGTGGGCAGATTTGTCTCACAGGTCAGAGGCATGACGACCGGCCTCCGCGACGAGTTCATGTCGGGGGTCGACGAGATCAACCCGAACAATTGGATGGGCGACGGCAGCGATGACTCGCCGATTGTCCCTCGCGGGTATGCAGCGAACACCATCGCCGAGGGTCCCAAGGTGTCTGAGGACAACCTGGCCAAGGACTACCACCCCGAACTCAAGCGGGCTGACACAGATGCGGAGGCCGACACGAACGCCGTCGAGGCTGAGGCGAAGGCGTCCAACGAAGAGTCGAACGGCGCCGAGGCGGGTACTCCGGCCGATCTCGACCCGCCCGAGGAAACGACGTGAAGCTTCCTTTCAAGATTCGTAGGTCGGAACCCGTTTCCCCTGAGGCCGAGATGTCGCTGGTGGCGCACCTCGGCGAACTACGAACCCGCATCATACGATCGTTCATGGCAGTGATAGCGGCAGCCATTGTCATTTGGATCTATCGTGAGCCGCTTTTCGACTTCCTGTCAGAGCCCTACTGCGACCTGCGGCCAGAAGACGACTGCTCGTTCATCGTTACCGACCCGCTGGGTGAGTTCAACGTTTCTCTGACCCTGGCCGGGTACGGCGGGCTGATCGTTGCCCTGCCGGTGATCTTCTATCAGCTTGGCCGCTTCGTCATGCCGGGCTTGTATCCACGCGAGAAGCGGTGGCTCCTCCCGTTTCTTTTGTCCTCGGTGATCTTGTTGGTCGGCGGCATCACGGTCGGTTATCTGTTCCTGCCCCGGGCCCTCGAGGTGCTCAGTGGCATTGGTTCGGAGCGTTTCGAGAGCTTCTTCACACCAAACAACTATCTGAGCTTCTTCATCAAGATGGTGTTGGCCTTCGGGCTGGCGTTCGAGCTGCCGCTTGTTCTGGTCTTCCTGCAGATGATCGGTGTGATGGAGACACAGACCCTCAAGAAGAACCGGCGTATAGCAGTGGTAGCCGTCGTGATCCTGGCCGCCGTCATAACCCCAACCGGCGACCCCTTTACGTTGCTGGTGCTGGCGGTCCCGATGTACTTCTTCTTCGAGATAGCGATCATCATCGGCGGCAGGCTCACTCGGAACCGGCCGTCGGTTACCTAGTGGACGGCCAGCCGAGCTTTGTCGAGAGGTTGGGGTTCGAGCCTGATCGGTTTCAAACCGAGGCGTTCGAGGGGTTCGACCAGGGGAACCATGTCATCGTTGCGGCGCCCACGGGTGCAGGCAAGACGTTGGTTGCTTCCTATGCCGTCGATCGGGCGTTGGCCAAAGGGTCCCGAGTCTTCTACACCACCCCCATCAAGGCTCTGTCGAACCAGAAGTTCAACGATCTGGTCGCCGAGTACGGACGGAAGAACGTCGGCCTTCTGACGGGCGACAACGTCATCAACGGCGACGCTCCAGTGGTGGTCATGACCACCGAAGTGCTCCGCAACATGTTGTATGCGGGCCGGTCGCTCGACACGCTGCAAGCAGTAGTGCTCGATGAGGTCCACTATCTCCAGGACAGTTACCGCGGGCCGGTCTGGGAGGAAGTAATCATCCACCTGCCGCGCCACATCCAGTTGGTCTGCCTGTCGGCGACGGTGTCGAACGCCGATGAGTTGGCGGCATGGATGGAAACCGTGCGGGGATCGACGACGCTCGTTGTTGAGACGCGACGCCCAGTCGAGTTGTCGAACCGCTACATGGTGGCGCAGAAGAAGAACGCACATGTCGAACTGATCCGCACGATTGTTGGTGGCAAGGCCAACAGCAAGGGGTTTCGATTCGACAACGATCCGCGGCAGGGCCGGGGAGCAAGTGGGCGGGGCAGCAAGAATGGCGGGCACGGTCCCCGCGGTCGCAATCGTCAGCGGAACGACTTTCGGACGCCACATCGGGCCGACGTGATCCAGCTGCTTCGCCAACGCGACATGCTGCCGGCGATCCACTTTATTTTCAGTCGCGCTGCCTGCACCGATGCGGCTCGAGCCGTGGTCGATAGCGGGATCTGTCTCACGTCGTCGGAAGAGCAGGCTGAAATCCGTGCCCTGGCAACCGAGAAGTCGGCGGTTCTCAGCGCCGCCTCCCTGGAGGTACTCGAGTTCGATCGGTTCCTGATTGGTCTCGAAGCCGGCGTAGCCGCTCACCATGCAGGCATGGTGCCCATGATGAAGGAGTTGGTCGAGACCTGCTTTGTGCGCGGTCTCACGAAAGCCGTATTCGCTACGGAAACGCTGGCGCTGGGTATCAACATGCCGGCTCGGACCGTGGTGATCGACAAGCTCACCAAGTGGACGGGTGACGGTCACGAGTTCTTGACACCGGCCCAGTACACGCAGCTCACGGGTAGGGCCGGTCGGCGAGGGATTGACACGCACGGCGAGGCCATCGTCTTGTGGTCGCCGTGGGTCAGGTTTGAGCAGGTCGCGCAGTTGGCCTCGAGCCGAGAGTTCGTCCTGAAGTCGGCTTTTCGGCCGACATACAACATGGCAGCAAATCTCGTCCGCCGATACGAGCCCGATCGGGCCCGCCAACTACTCAACTTGTCGTTCGCCCAATTCCGTGCGGACGCCGATGTGGTTCGCACCGAGCACCGGTTAGAACGTCTCTACGACCGGCGCCGACAGATCGAGGGCCGGGTTGAGGCCGAGTTCGGGCCGATTGCCGAGCTGCGGGCTGCGCTGGCAACTCCCGAGGCAAGCGATCGCGACGCGCAGGACATCTCGTTCGCGTTGAGCCAACTCATCCGGGGCGAGATTCTCGAACTGGCTGGACCTGAGCTTCCGTCACCGGTGGTCGTTCTCTCTATCGCCTACCGTAAGGGTGGTCGCGTGAAGGTGCGGGTTGCCGACGCAGAGTCAGAGGCATTCGACCTGACCACACCCCAACTCGACCAACCTCCCTTGGTCATCGGCCAAATCGAGCTTCCCGAGCCCTATTTGCCCCACAGCGTCTCGTTCATTCACGAAGCCGTGCAAGAGATGAACGGTGCTCAGCTCCTCAGCGCAAAACGCCGACGCAAACTGGGCCCCACGGGGGCAATTGGGTCGATCGCTGATTTGCCCAGCGGAGCCCGGAGGGGTTTGAAGCGGCTCGACAAGATCGAGCTCGAGATCGGCGAGGCGATCAAGGGCGTGCGCAGTAGCGCCGACTCGTTGGCCCGCACGTTCGACCGAGTCATTCAGCTTCTCGAGGACCGCGGTCATCTAGACGAGTGGCAGCTCACCGACTCGGGTCAACGTCTGGCCCGCCTCTATCACGAGTGCGACTTGTTGATTGTCGAGGCACTCGATCAAGGGTTGTTTGATGGACTGAACCCGGCCGAGCTGGCCGGGTTGGCCTCGACCGTTGCCTTCGAAGACCGCCGGTCAGGCCCAGATATCGAGCCCTGGTACCCCTCTGGCGAGCTCAGGCGCCGGTTCAGCGCTCTAAGCCGACTCCACGACGAGCTGCGATCCAACGAGCAGGCGAGCGAGCTCCCCGAAACCCGTCAGCCCGATCCCGGGTTCATCGCTATTGCCCATGCGTGGGCTTCAGGCGGGGATCTTGATGAGGTGCTGGTGGACGAAGAAATTACAGCGGGGGACTTTGTTCGTACCGCAAAGCTGTTGATTGACCTGCTCCGTCAGCTTGCTGTGTTGGCTTCCGTGCCAGCCACGCGGCGGGCCGCGTCCCAGGCCGCCGAGGCCGTGTTCCGCGATCTGGTCTCGGCATCATCGATCCTCGACGTTGCTGACGAAAAAGCCCCCGATGGTGATCTCGAAGGGTAAGGCATGGGGGCACCCCGGTGTCCGGCCCGAACACCTGCCATCCGCAGCTGATGATGCTGAGGCCGCCCGCCTCGTTGCGTCCGGAACTCAACGGCTCTCGCTGTCTGGCGGTGATCTGCTGACAACCCTGGGCGGTGGGCGTCCGGACGCCGCCGAGTTCCATTGGTTCCCGATGGATCTGGGTTGGGTAACGCTCGACGGAGAACGGCGGCTTCCATTCGTTGCCAACGTGGTGGCGCGGGGCCCGATGTGGCGAGGTGAGGTGGCGGCGGTGATGAATGCCGCATGGCACCGGCAGCTCTACCTGGGGCCACGAGCGCACCCGAACGATGGTCTCCTGGATGTCACCGTGGGAACGTTGCCAGCACAGCAGTTCGTCCTGGCTCGATCGCGGGCCAAGACCGGTGTGCACGTTCCTCATCCGCAGCTCGTTGAGCGGCGTGTTGCCCTGTTCGAGCACCATTTCGATCACGCAGTGTCGGTATGGGTCGACGGGGTTCGCCATCGCAATGTCCGGCAACTCCTGGCGACGATTGAGTCCGACCGGTTCGAGGTCGGCCTGTAATCACTGGTAGGTCCGCCGTTCAGCGCGTTGGGACGAATACCCTCGGTCACCGTGGGTGCCTATGTAGTCGAGGATTTTTCCGCCGAGGAACAGGATGTTCTGCGGCGCTATTTCACCAATCTCGACCTGCCAGTTTTTGCGCTCGTCAACCTGCCTGAGGTGGTCAAGGGCGCTCTCTTTGCTCGATATTCGCGTTCGTCAAAGAGCCTTCGCCGACTGTTTCTCGATGAGTTCGTCGGTGAACTCGACATCGAAGGTGATGCCAGCATCGACGCCACTATTGGTCTCGATCGAGCCGAAGAGCTGTACGAGCGGGTGTTCGTTGAGTATGGCGATGACTCGGTTGCCCAGCTCGGCGGAGTGCATCTGGCGTGCGAGCAAGCTTCGAACCTACTGACCAAGGTGCTCGAGCGGGGTCGCCTGGCTTCGTATCTCGAACAATCGACCCGCTACATCGCGTACGACAGCCGCGCCGATGGCCGATATCGCTATTTCCGTGACCCGGAGATCCTCTCATCAGAGGTGGGCACCCGGTATGTCGGCGACCTCGACCGTCTCTTCGATTGCTACGCAGGGCTGACACCGATCGTGCAAGATTACGTCAAGAAAACAACGCCGAAGAGCTCTGGCGATAGTGATTTCGTCTACCGGATGGCCATCAAGGCCAAGGCACTCGACGCGGTGCGGGGCATTCTGCCGGCCGCCGCTCAGTCGAACGTCGGCATCTATGGCTCGGGGCAGGCCTACGAGCAGCTGTTGCTGCGGATGAGATCGCACCCGCTACCCGAGGCTCGCTCGTACGCCGACCTCATTCTCACCGAGCTGCGAAAAGTGATTCCATCTTTCGTTCGGCGGATCGATCTACCCGACCGGGGCGGTGCCTGGGTCGACTATCTCAGCGACACCAGCGATGGGGTCAGTGAGCTGGCCGAGGACCTCCTCGACGAAACGGCGGCACCTGACATCGAGGCCCATGTCGACCTCGTCGATTTTGATCCCGATGCCGAGGTGAAGGTGGTGGCGTCGATGCTCTACCCGCACTCGCGGTTGTCTGAGCGGGCTATCGAAGATCAGGTCAGAGCCATGTCGGTCGAGGATCGACTGCGTGTGGTGAAGGCCTATACCGGCGATCGCCGCAATCGCCGGCACCAACCCGGACGTGCCATCGAACGTCCCTTTTATCGATTTGACGTACTCGCCGACTATGGAGCGTTCCGCGACCTGCAGCGTCATCGACTCCTTACGGTCGAGTGGCAGCAGCTGTCGACCAAGCATGGCTACACCCGCCCGGAGCTCATAGACGAGGCCGGAGTCACGGCAAAGTTCGATGCGGCGATGGAACGTTCGGCCGAGCTCTACGAGACTCTCGAGCCAGCTTTCGGCCCCCAAGCCTCGTACGCTGTTTCGCTGGCATATCGAGTGCGTTTCAACTTCAATCTCAATGCCCGAGCGGCCATGCACATGCTCGAGCTTCGTACAACGCCGCAGGGACACCCGGCGTACCGACAGGTCGCTCAGCAGATGCACGAACAAATAGCGTCGGTGGCCGGGCACCATGCCCTCGCTGAAATGATGAGCCACGTCAATCACTCGACCGAGACGGATTTGGAGCGGCTCGATGCCGAGCGCCGGGCCGAGGAGCGCCGGGCCTCGGTCTCGAAGCTGCACGGCTGATCTGGTCGACGAACTGATCTGTTCGACCTGCTGATTTACGATCTTTTGGGCCAGGCCGCTTAGGTCGTTCGGACTACGGCCGATGGAGGGGTATGTCCTCGATCCTGCGGTTCAAGCGAGTGTTGCTCGCTGTGGTCTGTTTTGTCCCAGCGTTACTGGGAGCTCCGGCGCCCGCATCAGCAGAAGAAGCCACCTACATCGTGCGTGAGCGGGACACGTTGTCGCACATCGCCGTGCGAACGGGTGTGTCGGTGGCCGAATTGGTGGCTGCAAATGGCCTCGACAACCCACACGACATCAAGGTCGATGTTGCGCTGACCATCCCCTCCGGTGGAGCTTCGCCCGCAGGAACGACGGTCGTCTATGTGGTGCAGTCGGGTGACACACTCAGCCATATCGCGGTACGAACAGGATCGAGCAGTCGCGAGCTTGCCGACCTGAACGGTCTGAGCGATCGTCACGCCATTCGGGTTGGGCAGGAGTTGCAGGTCCCAACGAGTGGAGGCATCTCGAGCGTTGGCACAGCCAAGTATCGAAGCCTGCCTGACCGAATCACCAGTCGCCCTGAGCGACTGGCGCTGGTTCCGTATTTCGAGAAATGGGCCCTAGCCAACGGCGTTCCCGTCGATCTGCTGATGGCGGTTGCGTGGCAAGAGTCGGGCTGGAACAACGAGGCCGTTTCTTTTAAGGGAGCCGTTGGCGTCGGACAGATCATGCCGGCCACTGGTGTGTGGGTCGCTACCGATCTGATCGGTCGGCCCGAGCTTGACCCGACAATTCCTGAAGACAACATCCGTATGAGTGCCCGCTTCATACGTTGGCTCCTCGACTACGTCGAGGAAGACGAGAACCTCGCCATAGCGGGCTATTACCAGGGGCCGGGGTCGGTGTCGCAGGGCGAGCTTTTCGGCTCGACAGAGCTGTATGTGGCCAACGTGCAAGTCCACCGCCAGTTCTTCGTCGCCACACTGTAGGCCTCGTTTGGCCCGCCCCGAATGGTGTGGAGGGGTGTGAACAGAGCGTCTACTTGGCGTTTGTGACCAGTGGTACCCCGCAGCACGGTTTCGAGTGTGTAGAGTCCGCCCGGATCGCAGAGAACGAGTGGGTCGCATCATGAGTGCCGAAGACGACATCGAAACACCAAACGAAGCCGAAGAAGTCGTCGACGACGTCCCTGACGTCGACGATCTTGTTGATGACGACGACATCGAGGAAATCGAGGGCGCCGGGCTTGAGGACGAAGAATTTGAGGTGATCCCCGATTCGGCCGTAGTGGCAGAGGAAGAGGGGGCCGCCGATGACAACGACGACGATGAGGGGAGTCGTCCCAAAGGTCGTCGGGTCGCAGCCGAAGAAGAGGATGACGACGACGAGGCCGACCCCGATGACGTCGAGGCAGATCTCGACGAGATCCTCCGTGACCGGATGGCGGCGTCGGATGACGATGACGATGACGATGACGATGACGACGATCCTCAAGACGGCGTGAAGCCGGCCGATGTAGCGAAGCAACGCAAGGATGAGTTTGTCTGCGGCGTTTGTTTCCTCGTCGTCAACCGGGGGCAGCAAGGAATTCCCTGCCCCATGGGTGACGGCGTCGAGCCTCACGTCGCCTTGTAGCGTCGGGTAACCGTCGCGTCGAGCAATGATGTAGCGGAGCGAAGTACACGTTCCAGAGGAGCCATATGTCCACCGACGACAAGAGCGCGGCAGATCAACTGGTCGAACTGTTGGTCTACGCCCCTGTGGGACTGCTGTACGAGTATGAGAACGTGTTCAAGCAAGTTGTGACCCGGGGACGCAGCCAGGTGCAGTTGGCGAAGGTCATGGGCAAGATGGCGTCGCAGCGTGGCTCTGGCGACATTGAGGAGAACCTGAGTCAGGCGGTCGGCGGCGTTGCTGCCACCCTGGCCAGGGGCATCACCGAGTTCGGTGTCGCTGTCGGACTGGCACCGCCATCAGAACCAGATGTCGCGGCGACTGAAGTTCAGCCAACTGAAGCTCCCGCACCAGCGGCGGGGACGACACCAACGTCACCGACACCAACGAAGGCCCCCACCAAACCAGCAGCAGGTAAGCCGCTTCCGATCGCCGGCTACGATGATCTCAGAGCGAAGGAGATCGTCGTACTGCTGGGTGACTTGGGTGCAGGGCAGCTTGCTCGAGTCGCGAGCTACGAGAACGCTACCCGCGGTCGCAAGACGATCTTGGCACGGATCGACCGTCTGACAGCTTCGGAAGATAGCTAGCGAGTGGAAGCCGCACGTTTCGCTGTCGAATCCGATCTCGGCGCAATGCGCTGGGTTGCGGAGCAGGTGCTGCACGAGCAAGCCGATGCGCGTGGTGGAGACCTCTTTCAACGCCGGGAGGCGGCCGGTGCCCTCGAATCGATCCCAGAGGCGGTAGCGGCCGGCCAAGGTGTGGTGGGCACGTATGACGACGTTGTGCTCGGCTATGGGATTGGCATTACCGAGGAACTCGACGATGGTTCGTTGCTCGGTCGGATAACAGCCCTTGCCGTCGTGGCTGATGGGCGCGGCTCTGGCATTGGCGAGGCGATCATGAATGCGATGCTCGAACGGCTGCGCTCGGACGGGTGTATTGGCGTCGACGCGACGGCCCTTCCCGGCGATCGGCACACCAAGAACTTCTTTGAGTCCTTTGGCCTGAAGGCACGCCTTCTGGTGGTGCACCGCTCGTTCGGGTGAGGGCTTGATTCTTCGCTGGGGCTAGGCCGTTTCGGTCGGCTCTGCAGCAATGGCTTCGACTGGGGCCTCGACTCCAGCCGGTTCCGCTGTCGCTGCCTCAACCGGGGCTTGGGTTGGAACGTCCATCTCGACTGGGGCTTTGGCTTCAGCCGGCTCGGCTGTAGCTGCCTCGGCTGTAGCTGCCTCAACCGGGGCTTCTGTTGAGACGGTGGCGTCGACAACAGCTTCGGTCGGCGCCAGCGCCGTAACTTCGACTGCTTCGGCTGGAGTTTCCGATTCGACGGGGGCTGAGGCCTCGGTCGGCTTTTCGGCATCGGTGGGCGCTACTGCCTTGGCGGCCGCCGGGGTCGAACCTTTTCCCGACGCTGGCTTGCGGCGATTGGGGCGGCGCTTCCTCGCTTTGGTGGCCTCGGCCGGATCGATGCCGAAGTGGGCGGCGATAACCGGCACACGGTCGGCAACCCGCCGGACGGCCTCGAGCAGCTCGGGAGTCGGCTCGGCCGGATAGCCGGCTGGAGTCACCGCGCTGCGGATCGGGGTGAAGGCCAGGGCGTCGAGCACCGTGGCCCAACGATCGGGCATCACGTCTGCGGCGAGTGCAGCAGCGGCCGCGGCCGACAGGCGATTCGCTAGTTCAGTCGGCAGCGGTGCGCCGGCCTTGACCGGACGCGAGCTGAGCCTGAGTGCGCGCACCGTACGGCCGCCGTCAACGGCCTCTTGTAGGTCGGTGAGCCATTGGGTGTGGTCTTGCTCGATACGTTCGCTGAGACCAGCCTTGAGCTGTTCCGCAAGGGCGCGCCCTTCCTCATCGCGGGCGGCAGAGTCTGATGCCACGACCACACTGCGGAGGTCGCGAAGATCGAGCTCGGCCATGTCTGCCAGAGCGGCATCGGCCCGATCGCGCCATTCGGCCGTTTGCATCTTTGGCACAAGTGGTTCGGCGATGGCGATGATTGGATCGGCGTTGATTACCGGCGAGCCAGCAGCCTTGGCCTCTTCGTTTTGCTTCTCGATGGCTGCCCGAACGGCTGGCATGCCGCCCTGCTGAACCTGTTCTGCAATCGGGCGATGCTCTTCGGGCACCTCGGCCAGAACCGCATTGCGGTGATCGCGACGTGGACGCAACCGCTTTGGTTTCGGCCGAGCCTCGGCATCGGACGGGCGAGACCCACCGCGATGACCTTCGCCTGAGCGTTCGTTTCGGCCTTTACCCCGGCCATCGCGTCCGCCACGGTCATCCGAACGGCCTCCGCCGCGTCCCTTTGGAGCACGCACCTCGGTGACCAGTTCATCATCGCGCAGTGGTCGGCTCTTGAGCTCGAGCAAGTCGAGACTGCGATCTCGTCGCTTCTTGGGCGGGAACACCTCGAGTATCTCGATGCCATCCAGGAGGAACTCGGCCTCAACTTTGACGACATCGCCCACCGCCGCGTCGGTATAGAGCAGGCTGCTGGCAAGATCGCCCTTTGGCTTGCGGGCCCCAGCGGCGCGCCAGGTCCATGTGCCATCTTCACGAGAGCTGGTGAGCTCCACCTCGATTCGACGAGCCATCTGCTATGCCTACCTACCTTCATCGACTGGGGCAGCATCGTGCCCGGTCCTGATAATCAATCCAACCTACCCGGGCCACAAGGCCAGGGTGTCATGAGCTGGTCGAGATATCAGCGAGAAGTCGGTAGGCGTCGTTGGCACGGGCAGCATCGCGTACTTCGCGTGCGGTTGCGTCGACGTACCGTTGCGTGGTCGCTAGGGACTCGTGGCCGAGGAGACGCTGCAACTCGGTGCCGCTCGCACCGTTGTGAGCCAAGTTGGTGGCGAACGTGTGGCGAAGAGCGTGAACCAACGCACCTGCGGGAACCCGCGTACGGATGCCGGCCTCTCGATAGAGCTGTTCGATCAGATACTGCAAGCCGCCTCGCCCCATGACCTCGCCCTTGTTGTTCACAAATAGTGGCGCATCAGCGGCGATACGACCGGGGAATCGACGCAGACGGCTCTCGAGATAGATAGTCAGGAGCTCCTCGACCTCGGGCTCGAGCGGCACCGTTCGTTCTTTGTTGCCCTTGCCCCGGACGCCGATCACCCGCTCGCCCTTCGGGCCGTCGAGCGACCGGAGCGACAGGCTGAGCAACTCTGCCAAACGAAGTCCGCAGGTGATGAGGGTGGCGACAATGGCCAAATCTCGTTCGGGCCAGGGGTCGCGAGCGCCCTCTCGGCCGCGGGCTGCAGTCTCCAGCAGCAGACGAACGCTGTCGTCGCCGGTGATCGACTTCGGGCGGCTCTTGGGAACTCGGGGCTTCTCGACAGCCGCCATAGGATTACCCGGTATTTCGCCGTCGGCGACGAGAAACGTAAAGAACTGGTTCCAAGTCGACCACGTGCGCGAGATCGTGGCGGCCGATTGATGGGAGATCTCGGCGAACGCTCGGCGAAGCCGGCGTACATCGAGTTCGTCGATATCGATTTCGGCTGCGGGTCGGCCAAGGAGCCCTTCGAGAGCTCGGACGATGACGTCGAGGTCCCGCTTGTATGCCGACAGCGTGTGTTCGGAGTGCTTCTTTGGCCGGCGGGCCAGAAAGAACTCTTCGATGAGCTCCGGAAGTTGGGTGGCCATTGACTAAGGGTAGGCGCTCACTCACCCTACGTGGGCCAAAAGGCTCATCTTTGGTTTGCGGGCGCCGATAGGAGCGGATGAACATCAGAACGACAGGGGGCCTAGCCGCCCGAATTACCTGTCCGACCTGCGGAATGTCGGCGAGTCCGAGCGACCACCGACACTTCCTGCCTCTCGCGACAGACGAAACAGACGACAACCGAACGTGCCGCAACTGCGGCGCGACCATTGCCGTCGACGCCGAATCGATGGACCGACTCTCCGACGCTGTAGTCCTGGCGTCTCCGACGCTGTAGTCCTGGCGTCTCCGACGCTGTAGTCCTGGCGTCTCCGACGCTGTTGTCCCGGCGTCTCCGACGCTGTATCTATTCGTCGTTGTTCGCCGCTCTGGTTGTGCGGGTACTTACCCCGGCAGGGGAGCGGGCACCGGTGCCCGCTGGCTGCGGCTGAGCAGCAGCGGTGAGCTCGGTCGGGAAAGTGTCGGCCGGACCGCTCATGCCATCGGTGACGAAGTAGATCGACGCGACTCGGTTGATCATGGCGGCATCGAGCTTCTTCGGGACGTTCTCGTAGATGCAGATGCCGATCATCAGATCGCAAAAGTCGATGGCAACGTAGGGGCGGAGCTCGCCGATGTAGTGCTCGCACACAAGCCGGAGATGCTGGGCGGCCTCAGCCGTTACTTCGATCCCACGTGACTGTGCGCAGCGAACCAGGATCCAGTTGAAGGCCACTTCGGTGATGGGACCAACGAAGACCTTGTTCCGCAGACGTCGCAGGAAGGCATCGTCACCAAGTGAGTTCGGGTCAAGGTTGGTCGATGCGACCAACTTGAGTTCGAACGGAACGGTGAACTTCGAGCCGCTGACGAGGCGCAAGAAATCGATCCCTCGCGAGAGGGGCACGATCCAGCGGTTTAGGAGTTCGTCGGGCCGAAGCACCTGCCGTCCAAGGTCGTCGACGACGAGGATGCCGTTGTTGGCTTGCATCTGGATCGGGGCGGTGTAAGTGCCCGATACCGCGTCGTGCTCGAGATCGAGCATCCGGTGACTTAGCTCGCCACCGACAATCACGATCGGTCGATCGCACAACACCCAGCGGGGGTCGATTCCGGGGGGTTGGGGTTCGACGGCGATGTGGGTCGAAGGGTCGAACACGGTGATGATGGCGCCGTCGACATGCACAGCGTGAGGCACCAAGACCTTGTCGTCGTACAACCGGATCATTCGCTCGGCCAAGCTGGTCTTGCCAGTTCCTGGGGGACCGTAGAGAAAGATTGCGCCATCGCTCAGGAAGGCCGGTCCGAGCTGATCGAGCAACTCGTCAGCTACCACCAGATCGCCAAAGGCGCTGCGGATGGTCTCGCGATTCAGCACCATCTCAACCTTTTGGGCATTGATGACACGGACGTAATCCGTCAGGGCGACGGGCAGGTAGCTGGCGTAGGTGGCACCAACCATCCGTTCGGAGGTCAGTTTTTGACCGTGCTCGGTGAGGCCGATGCGGTAGTCGCGCCCTTCCATGCCGTAGTACTCGAGGATCTTCTTGTCTCGAAGCGAGTCGGCGATGTCTTTGGCGACCGGCATCGTGATGCCGAGACCCTCGGAGACCGCATGGATGGTCGTCTGGCGTTCCACCAAAACGCGACGCATGAAGAGGTCCTCGATGATCCCCATGGGAAGACCAAGTTCGTCAGGCCTGTTCGGCGTGCGAACGAGGGCGGGCTGAAACTTCACGTCCGTCATACCTGCCATCCATCGGCGCGACCAGGGGGGTAGTTATGCGGTTTTTGGCGAATGGTTCGACCGGCCCATGCTCGGGATCTAGACCGCCATTCCTTAACCACGACTGATGTTCTGCCGTTATTTGGGAAGACCAGAAGAAACGGTGGAGTACATGCAACGCAATCTTGTCCAGGTGGCCCGAATCCGATTGGAAGAAGTGGTTCCCGGCGACGTTGTGAACCGCCTTGCTGACGAACCTCGCGGTTGGTTCATCGTCGGCATCATCGAGCAGCTGTTCGACGGAGACCTCATGATCTCCGACGCCAGCCGCAAAGATAGTTTCTCTGCCGCCCCGTTGGACTTTTGTGGCGTACAGACCCTGAAG
>JBLINY010000080.1:0-21273 GCA_047638695.1 Acidimicrobiales bacterium
ACTTGGCCGAGAGGGCCCTCGATGTTCTTCAGTCCGACTTCGTCGCTTCACTTCCATACGTAGCCCTCATCATCTTCGTTGTTGGTTCGAGCTACTACCAGCAGCGTCAAGTCTCTGCTCGCCGCACGACTGATCCCGCCGCGGAACAAACACCAATGATGCAACAACAGCAGCTGCTGCTGAAGGTGCTTCCACTGATGTCCGGTGTTTGGTCCTTCCTCTTCCCCGCAGGTCTCGTCCTCTACTGGGCGACCTCCAACCTGTTCAGGATCGGGCAGCAGAGCTACATAACGATGCAGATCTACGGCAAGGAAGCACCCGAGATCGAGGCGACGGCCCAGCGTCTACGGGAGCAGAGCCCGGACGAAGACGACGACGCTGATGAGTCTGCGACCGACCAGGATGAAGCCGAGCTCGAGTCGACCAAACCGAAGTCTAAGAACAAGAAGCAGCAGCCGGAACTCGGAACGTCGAACGGTGACGGAACCAAAAAGGCGGACGGGAAGCCATCTGCTGAGGATCGCGACGCCGAGTGGCAACGTCGGCGGCAGCAGAAGGCCAAGACCTCATCGGCAAAGCGAAGTGCTGTGTCGAGCAATTCCAAAAGCAGCGGCGAGACCGCTGACGAAAGCCAATCCAGCAGGCTGACCCCAAAGGGAACCAAGGCCAGCATGAGCAAGAAGAAACGAAAGAGGTGACCATGGAGTGGGTCGAGACAACGGCGAAATCGATTGCCGAGGCAAAGGAGTTGGCGCTAGACAAGCTCGGCGTTGATGACTCCGAGATAGAGCTTGAGATACTCGAAGAGCCAAAGCAGGGCCTCTTCGGTCGAGTGCGAGGCGAGGCCCGGGTTCGGGCCCGAATCGCACCGAAGACTCCTCGAGACAAAGATGATCGGCGCGATCGCAAGCGCCGACCGAAGGGCAAGCCGGCTGGGGCCAAGTCCGGGGACAACCGTCCGACGAAGGAAACCGATGGAGATACGCCAGCGCCAGCCGCTAGCGCCGGCAAGCCCGGTGGTGGCCGCGAACGCGACGACGGCGATCGTCGTCCGAAGCGAGATAATCGAAATGAAGGGCGTTCGAATGGCGCCAGGAAAGCGAGGCCGGACGTGGAAGACAGTCCCATCGAAGATGTGGTCGCTGGAGTCGAGGGTTTCCTCGCTGGGCTAACTACAGCCTTCGGGATCGAGACCACGATCAGTTCCGAAATTGACGGCGAGCACCTGATGACGAGCATCGAGGGCAAGCACGGCATCTTGCTCGGACCGAAGGCACGCACACTCGATGCGATACAGGAACTCACACGAGTGACCGCCCAGCGGGCCACGCCGTCGGGAACTCGCATCAAGGTTGACGTTGGTGGCTATCGCCAGGCCCGCCGCGACGCCCTTGCCGGATTTGCCGTGGAAGCCGCCGAGCGGGCCATCGCCGAACAGGCCGAAATCGTGCTTGAGCCGATGAATTCCGCCGACCGCAAAGTCGTGCACGACGCCCTTACCGACGTAGCCGGCGTTTCAACACGGTCGGCCGGCAACGACCCCCGTCGTCGAGTGATCGTCGTTCCCGATGTTACAGCTGATGATGAGGCGGAGGTTGCAGAGGTCCAGAGCTCCGATGTGGCTGACGACGAGACGCCACCGACGACGGACAATGGTGACGCCGATAGCGGCAATGGTGATGCCGGAGATGACGACGTCTAGCCGTCAGCTACTCCCCGTTCTCGAGCGGGCCCGGGCCGTGGGATTCCTCGGCCCGGGCCCGCTTCGCGTTCACATGGCGCACGCAGACAGATACGCCGAGGCCCTACACCCGGGTGCCTCGAGACTCCTCGATCTCGGCTCGGGTGGCGGCGTGCCCGGATTGCCCATCTTCGCCGCTTCGCCGGGGCTCTCGGGGGTTCTGCTGGACGCTTCGGCCCGCCGCTGTGCCTTTCTGCTCTGGGCTGTCACCGAGCTGGACTTGGCATCTCGTGTTGATGTGTGGGAAGGCCGTGCGGAGGATCTCGCTGGTCCCGAGACGATGGCATTCGATCATGTCCTGTGTCGGGGCTTTGGGCCACCGGCCCAGACGGTCGAGTGTGCGCTCGGATTCACGGCGGCCAACGGGCGCATCGTCATTAGTGAGCCCCCGGAACGGCGACCTTGGCCCCACGAGCGACTTCGGGAGCTCGGACTTGCGGTGGACGTTTCTGTCACTGGCCTCGTGTCGTTCGATCTTGTGGACGATTCCGTCCGGCCAAGGCCTCGCCCCATCAAGACCCAGCGACGGAACCCTCTGTTCTCGCTAGATCCCTGAGGGTCCGATAGTCGGCATGGGGTCTCGCGATGTCTTCGGCCCGGCTTGAGGCTGGGCCGATCACACTGCCATCCTCGGCTCCCTCTGCTTCGTCGCATCAGTCGAGGAGGTCTAGGCGACTACGTCTAGACAATGTGTCACTTCCGATCGAAGGCCACCGTTTACCGAGACCCTCTCGATCGAAGAGAGCGGATCGGGCGACCACTTCGATCGGATCGTCGTCAAGGCGTACGTCGTTGGAGGCACGGACTTCGTAGAGAGCAGGGTGCCACCTCTCTCCGCTGCGTGTGTGCGAGGTACGCCGATCGGGGAGGCCACCCTGCCTAAGCCGTCGGGAGCCCTGAGAGGAGCCAGGTGGGTGTGCCAGTTGCCATGCGACCTGGGGTTGATGGTTGTGCCGCCAGTTGGCGGCGAACTCGGTAGGTGTGAGGTCGCCCTGAGCCGTGGGCGGCGTCTGGTCTGTGGAGTTGTAGTCGATGCGGTGGTCTTCGATCAGGACTCGGGCTTCGAGCAGACTGTCCGAAGCGCCACCTGTTGACCAGCTCGTCGCGGAGTCGACCGCTGAATGGCACAATCCAGGCGTTGTGGCGCAGCGAGGCGGGATCGATGAAGACCGAGTCGACAGTCTTGAACCGGGCCTAGTCAGCCACGGCGTGAGCAACAAACTCCCCACCATTGAGTTCCTAACCGTTGTCCAGCCCAGCGGAGGGGTTCATTCTGTTCGGGGACGAGCGGTGTCTCGGAGCGCTCAGCGACTCCTTTCTCGACCCGCTCGTCCCTTCGCTTCGCGCTGCGTGCATTCGAGAATGAACGTCGGGCAGCTCGGACCTCGTCGGGGATCTTGTAGCGCTCGTTGACGATTGCTCGGTCTTCGGCGTCGCTGATTGACCGGCCTCCCACACCGCGGAGTTCGTAGGCGACGCCTTGGCGCAGGCACGACACGATCCGGGTGAGAAGGACGGTCGCGATGGTGCAGGTGGCAGAGGTGTGATGCCTGCCCGTCTCACATATGAGTCGTGGGTCGCGGGACGCGATCTGGGGATCGACGAGGCGGGCCCGGTCGGCGGCTTGGAACAGAGCAGCTCGTAGGCAAGGATCACCGCGTTTGGTTGGCCCGCCAGCCTGATTGGTGAGCCCGGAAGAGTTCTGGCTTGGGATTAGGCCGGTGAACGATCGTGCCGCGGCGAGGTTCGCGAAACGGTTTGGGTCGCCAAGCCGGCCCATGATCTGCCCGGCGAGAATATCGCCAACACCGGGAGCTGAAAGGACGATCCCGTGCGGGTCGGCCTCGACGTAGAGATCCTTGATCCGCCGATCAAGCAGAGCGATCTGTTCCGACACTTCAAGGGCAAGAGCGGCTTCAACGGCGATGTCCGCGGCGAGCGCGTCAAAGTCGAGGCCATCAGGGATCACCGAAACAAATGCTTCGATGTCACCAGGTTCCTAACAGGACCACACCAACCGGCGACGTGAGCCCTGCTCGCCGTCACGATCAACAGGCAAGAAGTCCAGCCCCAGCAGGATCGGCTTCAATCGAATCGCAGTAACGACGAGCAGGCGTCGAACCCGACCGACACTACACAGTCAGCTGCGCCACGACAGAGCGATCGGGTCCCCACTGACTATGAATGTCGAACCGTAGATAGGCGGATCTTCCCCATGCACTTTCCACAGACCCTTCACACGCTTGTCGTTCAATGCCCAGCCACGACGACGGGTAGCCTTCGCCGCACGACGCCACCCGTAGCGGGGCTCCTCCTTTGAGATGGCGATCAAGAACTCAACCAACTTTTGCTGGTCCTCGCTGAGTGGCGTTGGCGTGAGGCGTTGGGTTGATCGTGGCTGGCCGATGACTTGGCAGGCGGGGCGTCGGGAGAACCCGAACTGGGTTCGCCGTTGCGTCTCCGTTTCGGGTCAGAATTCCCCGTCGATGACCTTCTGGAGCATGTCGATATCCAACGCCTGCTTCGCCACCAGTTTCGTGACTCGGGGGTTCCCGCCCCCCGAGTTTGTTCTGGCGTTTGGCGTCGTTGCCTTCATGGCGCCGTATTGGGCGACCCATCGATGCCAGGTTGATGGGGTGACCCCGGGGGTTCGGCACACCTCGTCGAGTTTCTGGCCGGCGGCTTGAAGGCTTTTGCCCTCAGGAAGTTTGCAGATGATTTGTTCGGACCTGTGACGCCGACGCTTGCTATTCACCGTCTTTATATTCCTCGTTCGCCGTCCTGGGGCAATCGAGTCCCACAGCAGCTGGCTCAGAAACCGCGCCTCGGTTCAGCTGAGCTAAGGGTGTTATCGGAGGGATTGTCGCTTCGGCGTCCGAGTTTCCGACGGCATGCGAAGGCGTGTGCCGGGCTGACCATCACCCGGGCACCGATCAAGCTTCAAGTCGGATGTTCCACGTGAAACCCTCAGGCGTGGGCGTCGGAGAGCGTGGTTCCCGTCGACTTGTCGGGTTCATTCTCGTGCGGGGGACCAACGAGCCGCTAAACTCTGGGAGACACCGGTTGTTTCACGTGAAACACGCCGGGGGAATGACGACGAGGAGACGTGCGTGAGTGGTTTGGGAGATCCTGGCCAGGACGCCGATACCCCGGCTAGTGGTGTGCCCCGCCGGACCTTTGGTCAGCCGGGACGGCTGACCAGCCCGGAGGAGGTGTCGGACCTTGAGGCGGGATTGCCCGAGAGTTCGTCATCGTCTGCCGACACGCTGGACGTCGGTGCTTCCACGGAAAATGATCCGGAGCCCGCCGCATCAGAACCGTCTGTGTCATCACCCGGCCCGCCAGAGACCGTAGTGGCGCCAGCAGAGACATCTCAACCGGCTGCACGGCGACCGGCCGTAGCTGACCCAGGGGCACCCGAATCCTCGGTGCTGGCGGCCGTGACAACGCCTCCCGTGGTCCCGCAACCGGTGGCCCCAGAGGCAGTTGTAGCGGAGCCTGCCGTTCCAGAACCTGTTTCTCTAGATCCTGCGGTGATGCAGCCCATAGTTCCGGAGCCTGCCGTTTCAGGGTCCGCGGTGACACAACCAGTGACACCGCAGCCGGATGTACCGTCAGCTGCCGGGCCAGAACCCGCAGCGTCGCGGGTGTTGGGTGTTCCTCGTCGGGGACCCGATGGAGGCCCGCGCATCATTGCCGTTGCCAATCAGAAGGGTGGCGTGGGCAAGACCACCACAACCGTAAACCTTGGTGCGGCCGCCGCCGAGCTCGGGCACCGAGTGCTCATCGTGGACCTCGACCCTCAGGGCAACGCGTCGACGGGTCTCGGAATCAACCCCCGTAGTCTCGAAGCCTCGATGTACGACGTGTTGTTGCATGACGTTCCCATCGATGAAGCAATCGAGGCCGTCGAGGTCAGAAATCTCTTTGTGGCCCCAGCCAATCTTGATCTGGCCGGGGCAGAGATCGAACTTGTCCCGGCATTCAGTCGGGAGCTTCGATTGAAGAACGCCATCGCAACGGTGGCATCAGACTTTGATCTGGTCCTCATCGATTGTCCGCCTTCGCTTGGCCTCCTCACCGTTAACGCCTTTGCTGCTGCTAGCGAGGTGTTGGTACCGATTCAGTGTGAGTACTACGCCCTTGAGGGTTTGGGTCAGTTGATGCGGAACGTCGATTTGGTCAAGCGGAACTTGAACGCATCGCTGGATCTGTCGGCCATCGTCTTGGTGATGTATGACGCCCGTACGAACCTGGCTGCCCAAGTGGCAGAAGAGGTCCGAGAGCACTTTGGTTCGAAAGTGTGTCGAGCCGTGATACCTCGGAATATTCGCCTGTCTGAGGCGCCGAGTTTCGGACAACCAATCACGGTATTTGATCCATCGTCCCGCGGCGCGATTGCGTACCGGGACCTGGCGAAGGAGTTTGCCGGTGAACCGTCGTAGCGGTCTTGGACGTGGCCTCGGGTCGTTGATCCCGTCGGAGGCGAACGCCGACGGCTCGGGGAATCTGGTCGATATCCCTGTCTCTGCGATTTCGGCCAATGAGAATCAGCCGCGTACCCGCTTCGATGAAGAGGCCTTGGTTTCGCTGACCGACTCGATTCGAGAGCTCGGCGTGCTGCAGCCGATCTTGGTGCGAAGCGCTGGCGAGGGCATGTATGAGCTGATTGCCGGGGAGCGACGGTGGAGGGCGGCGCGACGTGCCGGTCTGCCGACGATTCCGGCGGTGGTGCGAGAGGTCGACGATCGTGTTTCGTTGGAACAGGCGATCGTCGAGAACCTGCATCGCGAGGATCTGAATGCACTTGAGGAGGCAGCCGCCTATCAGCAGCTGATCGACGAGTTCGAGCTGACCCAAGATCAGGTCGCGAAACGCGTCGGCAAGTCTCGCTCGGCGGTGTCGAATACGCTGCGGCTGTTCCAATTGCCTGGTTCGGTGCAAAAGATGGTGGCAAGTGGAGAGATGCAGGCCGGGCACGCGCGCGCTCTTCTCGGAAGTCCAGATCGTAGTTTCCAGGAACGACTTGCTCGAGACATAGTGCACGGTGGTCTGAACGTTCGCCAGGTTGAGGAACGAGTACGAGCCGAAGTGAGTGACGAGGCGAAGGCTGCTCCGTCGCGTGCGGAAAAGGCCGATCTAGATGTCACCGATCGATCGGGCGATATTGGCATGACACGCCCGGCTGGCCTCATCGAGTTGGAGGAACTTCTGGGAAACCACCTCGATACTCGAGTACACGTGAGCCTCGGAAAATCCAAGGGTCGATTGGCGATCGACTTCGCGGACCTCGAGGATCTCAAGCGGATTTACCAGCTGATGATGCAGAACTCGGCGGTAGCGTCCTAGTCGCGGAGACTCGTGAGCGACCGGGAAGGACGAAATCCCCAGGCTGTGGGTAACACTGTGTAAAGGTGGACTCTCGATGGAGAGTCGAGGGCTCAGGAGTGCTGACTTCCCAGCGGACCCAGGCCCGGTCGAGGTTGACCTCGTAACGATAAAGGCCGGCCCCTTAGGGCCGGCCTTTATCGTTGTTGGATCTTGGCGCGCCTGCTCGGTGAGCAAGCACGAAGGTCGCGGTGGCTAGAGGCCGATCTCCTCAAGAAGCTGAGCCTTGCCTTTGGCGCCAACAATACGCTTGTCGACCTCGCCGTCCCTGAATACCAGCAGCGTCGGGATGCTCATGACGCCAAACTTCTGTGCCATGGCCGGGTTCTCATCGACGTTTAGTTTGGTTATCTGCACTGCGTCGCCTTGTTCCTGAGCGATCTCGTCCAGGATCGGGGCAATCATCTTGCATGGCCCGCACCATTCGGCCCAGAAGTCGACGACGACCGGTGTGGTTGCGCTGTTCACAACCTCTTCGAAGGTGGCATCGGTGATGTCGGTGGTGTGTTCTGACATGGGACTCTGCTTTCGCTTGTCTGGATGGTTCCTGAGATTGGTTAGGACCGGTTCGCTCTTGCTTGTAAAACCGACCAGGTACGTCGTCTATTCCCCGTGCTGGTCTTCGAGCCAGCGTTCGGCATCGATAGCCGCGCTGCAGCCGGAGCCAGCGGCCGAGATCGCTTGTCGGTACGTATCGTCCTGAACATCGCCGCAGGCGAATACTCCATCGATGTTCGTGCGGGTGCTCGGAGCATCGGTGATGAGGTAACCGTTGTCCTTCATGTTGAGCTGCCCGGTGAAAAGGTCGGTGTTGGGACGATGACCAATGGCGACAAAGAGGCCGGTGACGTCGAGGGTGCTTTCTTCGTTGCTCACTCGATCGCGCACGGTGAGGCCGGCAACGCTCTCAGCTCCGAGTACGTCGGTAACTTCGGTGTTCCACAGAAACTTGATCTTCGGATTGGCAAACGCACGATCTTGCATGATCTTGGAGGCGCGGAGCTCGTCACGGCGATGGACGATGGTGACCGAACTGGCGAACTTGGTAAGAAAGGTGGCCTCTTCGACTGCGCTGTCGCCGCCGCCAATGACGGCAATGTCTTGGTCGCGGAAGAAGAACCCATCGCACGTGGCACAGGTTGAGACCCCGTGGCCGAGAAGGCGCTGCTCGTTTGGGAGATTGAGCATCAGGGCAGTGGCCCCGGTTGACACGATCAGGGCGTTGGTGCGGTAGGTAGGTTCGGGTGCTGTAGGATCTCCTACCCAAATCTTGAATGGACGTTCACTCAAGTCTACGCGAGCCGCCTTTTCGGTTTTGAGCATTGCGCCGAAGCGTTCGGCTTGCGCCCGAAACTGCATCATGAGCTCGGGGCCCATGATCCCATCGGGGAATCCGGGGAAATTCTCGACATCGGTGGTGAGCATGAGCTGGCCGCCAGGTTGATCACCAGTAGACGAGAGCTCGCCTTCGATCACGAGTGGAGCCAACGAAGCGCGGGCCGCATAAATGGCGGCGGTGAGGCCGGCAGGACCGCTGCCGAGGATGAGTACTTCGTGAACGCCGTCGCTGTTATCGGCCATATCTGCTTACTCCGGGGATTGGTGTGGATCCAGATTCTCACTGGCTAGTGAGAGAACTGCGCAGGAGGTCTTGGCATTCCTGGCACCGACCTATTCCCGCGGACTGATAAATGTCAGGCTTCCTTCTTGCGCCAAAGCAGCATGCCGCCGAGCAGGAAGAGGCCCCCGAGAATGAGGTAGGCCAGCCACACCTCACCGGAATCGATGAAGTGGAGGTAGGACGTCAAACTGACCAAGGCCCGAATGACGAGAACCAAGAGTATGACCACGGTCATCATGGCGACGAGGCCGAGCGCGAGGAAATAGACCACAGCGCGGGACGCGATGAGGGCTTTACTTGTGGTCGCCGTGCGGACCGTATCGACATAGCCGACCACGGTCTGGGTGGCTTTGGCCGGCCAGTCGGCGTCAGCCTCAGGTGAGGATGTGGTGAGCGCTTCGTCGGACATCGGTGTGACTCTAGCGGTCTGGCCAGGCCCGGGGCAGCTGAGAGCGGACGTCAGTCGATCGAGATAATGACGCAGGCTTCATTCACGAGCACGGCTGAGAGGCTCCCGTCGGCCTCGAAGACCAGGAGCAACGCCCCGCCTTCGCCGTAGTCGATTGGTATCCACCCGGCCTCGGTTCCGCTGGTGGGAGCCTCAATCGAGGAGAAGCAGTTCGTCGATGAGGGCCTGAGTAGGAGTGCGTCGACGGTGCCAGCGGACGCGAGTCGCTCGAGCAGAGCCGACGCTGATTCGTCGCCGGATGCAGCGATTGGAACGGCGGGCGCCACGGGGACGGGCGCTGTTTCTTCAGCGGCCTGGGCCATCTGCGATGCAGCCTCGTCCGTCTGCACTGTTGTACTGGCGGTGGCCTCACGGGTCATGTTTGACGCGAATGCCTCGCCAGCGGAGGCGTCGTCGGCCTGCTCCGCTGAACCGGCGTCGGCGCTGAAAGCGTCCGACTCCGTGTCCGAGGGGAGTTGTTGAACGGCGAGTCCGATGCCACCGACAACAACAAGAACTGCGGCTGCATTCAACATCCAGGCAGGGGGAGTGCGGCGTCTTCTGGCCCGGGCAATGGAGGCGACTGGGGTCGTCGGAAGTTCAGCCTTGCTTAGGACCGTCTGCTGTTGGTCGAATGTGGCCAAGGCGTTGGCGATGTGATCCATGCGAAGGGTGGAATCCGGCTCCGGGAGCGGGCTCGACGACAGGCTGACCGCCTGGAGTTCAGCCACCAGAGCCATGAGTTCAGGGTCGGCTTCGATCCGAGCCACCTCTTCCGAGGTGGCCTCTCCGTCGACATAGGCCGACGCCAGTTCATCGAATGCTTCACTCATGGCATCAACTTTGACGTTCTCCGGAGGCTGTCTGGTTCCCCAGAATGTTGGCGAGGTGTCTGCGACCCCGCGAGATGCGTGATCGCACCGTTCCCGGAGCAAGGTCTAGCGTGGTTGCTATCTCGTCATAGTCCATGCCGACGACGTCGCGGAGCACGACTGGGGCACGGAACTCCTCGGGCAGTTGAGGCAGCGCGTCCTCGATAGTCACTCGGTCGGCGACCTGCTGGTCGACCTCGGGTCGATCGCTGATTCTCTCGGGATCATCAACGACGGCGAGTGGTCGTCGTTTGCGGCGTCGCAACTCATCGAGGCAGGCATTGGTCGCCACCCGGTAGCTCCAGGTTCGGAAGGTCGAGCGTCCATCGAAACGCTCGACGCCGCGCACAATTGCCAGGAGGGCTTCCTGGCAGGCGTCGGCCGCGTCGGCGTCGTTACCGGCCATTCCCCGACAGACTGCGTACAGACGGTCGTAGTGGCGGCCGAGAAGAAGATCGAGGGCTGCTCGGTCGCCTTGTTGGGCTCGCTCAACGAGCTCTTCGTCTGTCCGTTCGATGGCTGGGAGTCTAGGAGAGACGTGTTCCTGGCACGGTGATTGCAAAAGCAGCGCCTTGCGAGGCGGTCGCTAAGCGACGGTCGCTAAGAGACGGAGACTTCCGCCAGCTCGAATCGGAAAGCAGGGAGCGCCAGGTCGTCGCGCGATTCGGAGATGCCATGGTCGGTTACCCAAAGCAAGACGAATCGTCCTTCGGCGGTGGGAAAGTCGAGGTCGTAGTTGGTGTCGCCAGTAAACCTGGCCGTTGCTACTGGCGCGCCCCAGGCCGCGGTTGGCCCAGTGAAGTCGTCGCCAACGTAGATGTCGATAGACCAAGCGATAGTTGTGGTGGTGAGTTCCACTGCACTGATGTCAGCCGTGCCACCCAGGTCGAGCAGGATCCCAACGCCGCTCTTGAGACCTCCGAAGCCTGGCCCGTTGTAGGTCTCGGTTCGCCACGCTGACTCGTCGTCGCCGTCAAACGCCAGACGCACGGTCGCCGGTCCTTCCTCACCGTCGCCTTCCGGATCGAATGTGGTGGCGTCGACAATCCCTGCTTCCACTTGTTCGTCGACGGCGGCGAGTCCGACGCTGTTCTGGTCGATTTGTGATGGGGCACCGTCCGACGAAGCATCACTTGCAGCCGGGTCCGACTTCCCACCGTTTGAGCTCGATGCCAGCGGTGACCGCGAGAAGAGAGCGGCCGCAATCATCAGCGCTCCCGCGAGAAGGAGCACGACCAAAGCGGGAATGAGCCACGATCGCTCGGACCGCACGAAGCCGTTGCTTTCGCTGACCGTGGGCTCTTCGGCGACGTCGTTGTGCTGGTAGTCGTTGTGCTGGTACTGGTCCAGGTCAGGCTGGTCGGGTGATCGTCGCAGTACGTTTGTTGCCGTCGTGTTTTCGATCAGCGTCGGGTCGAGGCTTGTGGCTGCATGACCCAGCGGGGGGCTGCCGTCGTCGGGTGTTCCGATAGCGGACAAGGCCGCTCGGACGTCGAGCGCCCGGTCGAACCGGCGATCGGGTTCACGGGCCAGAAGGCGCATGACGGCTCGCTGTAGATCGACAGGTGCGTCGGGTCGGTGATCGGCAAGGGGCAACGGATCGGTGTGAAGTCGGGAGAGCGCGGTAGCAGCGTCGGTCTCGGCCTTGAAGGGCGGGACGCCGGCCAGTGCTTCGTAGAGAACAACGCCGAGGGCGTAGAGGTCCGACCGCGGATCGACGTCT
Organism: Acidimicrobiales bacterium; assembly: GCA_047638695.1. Lineage (GTDB taxonomy): Bacteria > Actinomycetota > Acidimicrobiia > Acidimicrobiales > SZUA-35 > JAHECQ01. The sequence goes on from JBLINY010000080.1 coordinate 11,794, forward strand.
TCCCCGCGTACCTGCTCGGGTGACAGGTATTTTGCCGTGCCGAGCAACGTGCCGGTCACGGTCAGATCGGTGTCTTCGCCCGCCTTGGCGATTCCAAAGTCAGTGACCATGACGCGCCGGTCTTCGCAGAGCAAGATGTTCGATGGCTTGATGTCTCGGTGTACGACGCCCCCGAGATGAGCGGCGTTGAGTGCCTCGGCGACCTGACGACCAATGTGGAGAACATCCTCGATGGGCAAGATCGGCGTTCGATCGAGAACGTCCCTGAGTGTCTGGCCATCGACCAGTTCCATGACGATGGCTTCAATCCCATCGGCCGCGGGGTTGGCCGTTGGGCTCGGCAGACGATGGGAGACGGTGTCATAGATGGCCACGATCGACGGGTGTGAAAGCCGGGCCGCAGCTACCGCTTCGCGTTGGAACCTGATCAGGAATCCCTGATCAGTTGCGAGGTGCGGATGAAGGATTTTCACCGCGACTGGACGACCCAACACCGTGTCGATCGCTCGCCACACCCTGGCCATGCCCCCGGTCGCGATCGGTTCGGTGAGCTCGTACCGGCCTCCAATCCGATAGCCCCTACCGGGCCCGGGTTGTATAGGGACGGTCATTGGCTCGGAACCGGGTGGGCGAGTCGTTGGTCCTCCGGGTCGGCTTGATCTTCGGCACCGTCGGGTGAACGCTTTCGGCGTGTGCGCCGGATCGAGCGCCACCACCACACCAGGAGCAGCACGAGCGCGGTGCCAGACAACAACATGCCAAGCCCCGGTACAGCGGTTGATCTGACCTGGAATGTGGTTCGTGCCAGCTCGTGCTGCCCATCCGGGGTCAGCACGATGATCTTGAGGCGCGAGAGGCCGAGACTTCTGGTCCGCACCTCGATGTCCAGCTGTGAGACACCGGGAGGAATTTCGACGACCCGGTCGTTTTCGACCTCGAGTTTGTCGGTCTCGAACCGGAGCAGAATGGCGCGTGGCCCCGCCGACTGGTTGGTGACCTGCAGCGGAATCTGAGTCTGCTGGGCGGCCAGTGTGACGGAGTTGCTGTTGCTGATCGAGACGGTGGTGAGCGCATCTGCGATGTTCTGGTCGACGCGGGCCACAGCCGTGGCCCGGTTGGTCGGGTTGAAGTCGCGACTCAGTGCGGCAAGGAGGTCGTTTCTCAACCGCTGCGGTTGTATTCCGCCCGAGATGTAGAAGTTCTCGTAGGTGCCGATAGTCGCCACGGTTTGGGCGATGTTCTCGGCTAAGGGTTGGAGGTCCTGGCTAGGACTTTCCGCTGGTCGGATCGGGAGCCCAGCGCCCGCCGTGGCGTTGATTGTGGTGGTTTCGAGCAGCCCGATCTGGTCGACCGCAGACAAAAGAATGTCGAGTGAATTGACGCCCGCGTCCGCGATGTTGACGCCACCGAGAACGACGGGAGATCGGTCGGCCTGCGATCGAATGGCGAGCCGGGCGAGGAGCCGATGTGCCCGAGTGCTGGCGCGACTCCGCCCGGCTAGCTCGGCGGTGAGGTCATCGTCGATCTGCACGACGCTGAGCTTCTGGTCGTCGACCTGGATGAAGCCGCCCGGTTGAGGAACAGCACCGATGTCGACAACCGTGGTGACTCCTCTATCGAGGAGTAGACGGGCGCCGGCGACGGTGAGCCCAACCTCAACAGGATGGGTCGCCGGTACAGCGGTTAGGCCGAGTGATGCCAGGTCAGCCTCCGTACGTTCGAGGGCAAACCCGTAGAGGTCGCCCTGGCCAATCGCGGCGAGGGCGGACGGATCAAGGTCGAGTTCGGGCGTGGCGAGCACGCTGCGGCCATTGAGAGCACTGCGGAAGCGCTCTGCGGCGATGGGGTCGTCAATGAGTTGCGGCACTACGCCGTCACCGAGGAAGACGGCGACGGAGACCGTCGGGTGCTTCTCGAGCAGAGTGGACGCCGCGGCCAACGTGAGGCCATCGGCGGACGAGACGGTGAGCAGAACCGCCACGGGCAGAAAGTCGGTTTCGGCCAGCTCGGTCGGTAGACGAATCAGATTGGTGCGTGCGGATGCAAGAGGTCCGTCGGGTCCACGAATCTCGACGGTGACCGGATAAACCCCGGGGTCTTCGAGCCAGAGCCGGTCGGGATCACCGGGCGAGAAACTTCGAATCGGAACGCTGACTTCGAGCTGGCCGAATTCGTTACGCGACAACTCAGCGACGGGGAATCGAACTCGATCGAGGATCTCTCCGGGAGAATCATCGAGCTCGGCCACGGAAGAGACACGACCATGGACGATGACCGATACCTCGAGCTCAGGGTCGATGGTGCCCGACCATTCGAGAGCCATCGCAAATGCTCCATCGGCGCTGACGTAGGCGGTCTGGCCTGCCAGTTCGAGCCGGCCCGAAGTCTGTGCTGTCTTCGCTGCAGCCGGCGCGCCGCCAACGACCGCGGCCATCATCAGTAGCGAAGCGACGAAGGCAGCGACCAGACCTCGATACATGTGACGTGTCGTTGATGTCATGTCGGGTTTTCCCAACGCAGAACGACAAGTCCGTCGGCTAGGCGTTCGAATCCGAGGCGCTCATAGAGCGCGAGGGCGCGTGTGTTTCGCTCCTGGGTATTGACCAGCACCGTTTGCGCCCTCCGGCGATGGAGCCAGGTGAGTGCATCGTTGACCAAATCGGTGCCGTGTCCATGGCCCTTAGTTGTGGGGTCGACGGCAAGTCGCTGGAGGTAGCCGCGGTCGCCCGCTCTGCCGGTGACCGCATAGCCAACGACCCTGCTTGATCGATCGTCTCGGCTGACTCGGAAGCGGCTGGAAGGGGTGGCCCTTCGAGCTTCTCGAAGGGTGAGCTCATCGAACCGCCAGAACGGCTCGAACGCCCGTTGGTCGATGTCGAGCACTGGTTGACGATGCCACGGGAAGCCGCGGTGGGTGGGTCGGGCCGGTTCCGGCGGAGGCGACGTGAGCGAGCGGGCCAGCAGATGGAGGCGCTCGTGGAGAACAAAGCCGGCATCGAGAAAGGGCCGTGAGTCGAGGGGGCTCATGGCAGGTGTTACGGCCCGACAGACGCCGCGCGCTCGCAGAGTGTCGAGGCAATGGTGGACGTCGTGTCCACGCGGCAGACGCCCATCCCGCCGAGGTCCGACCAATGCAGTGAACCGGTCGCCCTGCCAGGGCACAACGCGTAGACAGCCCAGCCCGGACGGGCTGAGCCGGGATCGGCTGAGGCCAGGCAGGCCCGGGGTCGGCGAGGTGTGTTCCACCAGAGCGCCAGACTAGGCGGTGCGGGATCGACCCGGGTTTGACGATCGGCTGGCCGCGACCGGGGTACGTTGTGGACGGTGACCGACTTCCAGCCACTTCTGGCGGCTCTCGATCCAGTCAGCGAGCTGTTTCGCGCTGGGGGGCACGAGTTGTTCCTGGTCGGCGGCATGGTTCGAGATCATGTGCTCGGGGCCGACCTCGAGGGCGACTATGACCTCACGACCGATGCGCGCCCGGAACGTACGAAGCAACTGTTGGCCGGCGTCGCTGATGCGTTGTGGACCCAGGGTGAGCGTTTCGGCACTATTGGTGCTCGGATCGGGCGAATCGATCTCGAGATCACGACGTATCGAGCAGAGACGTACGCCGATGAGAGTCGAAAGCCAGAGGTGGTCTTTGGTCACGACCTCGAAACCGATCTGTCGCGCCGGGACTTCACGATCAATGCGATGGCGGTGTCTGTCTTCGACGGTGTCTTGCATGACCCTTTCGGAGGGAGGATCGATCTCGAACACCGACGGCTCAAGACCCCGCTGGCGGCCGCGATCAGCTTCACCGACGACCCGCTTCGTATGCTGCGGGCGGCCAGGTTCCTGCCCCGATTTGGGTTGACCGCCACTGTCGATCTTTCGGCAGCCGCTGCGTCAAACGCCGATCGACTGTCGATTGTGTCGGCCGAGCGAATTCGCCAAGAGTTCGAACGGCTGCTGGCCGTCGATGACCCGACGACCGGGCTGGTATTCCTCTCCGAACACGGCCTGGCCCGACACGTGGTGGCGGGCCTTGCCCCGGACCGGTGGGCTGCCGCGACCTCGTGGGTCGCGATGGCCGAGGGGGTGCTCACGAGGCGAGCACTGATGCTGCTCGAGCTCGGCTCGGTTGAGGCCAAGTGTGAACTTGAACGGCTTCGATATTCGCGTCGTGATATTGCCGCGACCCAGCGGGTCATCGACCTTGTGCCGGCGATGGCTTCCAGCGATGGGCGCCCACCGTCGCTGCGCTCGCTCGTCTTAGCCGCTCAGCCGCACGGCCTCGAGTTGGTACGAACGACTCTTTCGGTCGCCGAGATCGCTCGCTCGGCGCCGGCACGGCTGGCCGAGGATCTCAAAGCCTTGACAGAAGCTGAGGATCTAGACCGAATGGACGTTCCGTTGTCGGGAGATGAGGTGATGGCGGTGCTCGGCGATGGCCCTGGTCCTCGAGTTGGAAGAGCGCTTGACCATCTTTGGCAGTACCGCGTCGAGCACGGACCTTTCGATGTCGAGCGGGCCTACGCGCTACTGGCTGACTTCTCGGCCGGTTACTCTGACTGACTGTGCCCCGATGGCGAAGCTCCCAAGGCGAAGCGGTGGTCAGTTACAAGCTGGCCCGGCAGCGTTCGATCCGCGCCGTTGAACAGGGCCGACGTAAGCAAGAAGACGTGTGCGACGCTCAGCCCGAACTACGGCGAGTCGCTCACCACCACGCCATTTCCCTGGGCGAGCCGTGTCCTATCTGCGAGGGCGATGACCTGGTCGAAGTCACGTTCGCCTTTGGTCAAGGGCTTCCGACTGCAGGCCGGCTAGTGGCCGACGCAAACGAACTTCGAGCCCTTCGGCAGCGGGGCAAGTTTGCTACTTGTTATCGGGTAGAGGTCTGCCGTCAGTGTTGGTGGAATCACCTCCGTGAGTCGTTCGAGGTGAACGGCCAGGACGCCGCGTCAGCGTGAGCCGACTGCGATTTCTTTCCGGGCCTTCGCCGTCGCGCGATCGAAGGCGCAACCCGCTGTGGCGCTTTCGTCGTGCTCTGCTGCTTCTGGGAATGTTGGCTTTCGGTGGCTTGCTGGGTGGAGTGCTCGTTCTGTCGCGGATCGAACTCGATGTCGACCAGGACGACTTCGGCGAGCTGGCTCAGACCAGCTATATCTGCACCGCCGAGGTCGCGGCTGACTGTGGCCCTGATGTGGCGACTGCTCGCCTCTCGGCCGGCGAGGATCGCGAGGTCGTGCCGTATGAACGCATCCCCGATGTCGTGATTTGGGCAGTGGTCGCTACCGAGGACAAAGACTTTTTCGGCCACCATGGCATCGATCCGGTCGGTATTGGCCGAGCGGCGTACCAGGGCCTGCGTAGCAGCGGCGCCAGCCAGGGTGGTTCAACGATTACCCAGCAGTATGTCAAGAACACCTTCACCGGCTCAGATCGCACGCTTGTGCGGAAGCTGCGCGAGGCAACTCTGGCGGTGAAGCTCGAGCGCGAATGGTCGAAAGAGGAGATCCTGGGGCGGTATCTCAACCGGATCTACTTCGGCCGAGGGTCCTACGGAATCCAGGCCGCGGCCCAGAGCTACTTCGGCAAGAACGTCGACGAACTCGATTTGGCCGATGCTGCGTTTTTGGCTGGGCTCATTCGTTCGCCCGGCCGAGCTGATCCAGCGGATGATCCCGACGAGGCGACGCGCCGTCGTCAGACGACGTTGGTCCGGATGGTCGAAGACGGGTACGTCACCCAGGCCGAGGCCGACGAAGCGGCCGTACGAGACTGGTCAGGTGTCGCCCAAGCCGCGAATCGGGAAGGCCTCGGCACCGTGCTCGGCGCCGCCTTCGGCACCGAGTACTTCGTCGAGGCGGTGCGTCAGGAGCTGGCTCGAATGTTCCCTGATGGCGGTCTCTACACCGAAGGCTTGCGGGTCTACACCACCCTTGACCCTGAGCTTCAGTCGGCTGCCTTCGCGACCGTCGCTGATGTTGTTGATCCAAGAACCAGCGCTGATGACCCTTCCGGTTCGCTCGTCGCCGTCGACCGAAAAGGCCAGGTCGTGGCCATGATGGGCGGCTACGACTTTCAGCAATCGCAGGTGAACCTGGCGCTGGGCCGTGCTGGTGGCGGGTCCGGGCGACAACCCGGCTCATCGTTCAAGCCCTTCGCGTTGGCTGAAGCGCTCGAGCAGGGCTATTCGCCGTATTCGTTCTTTTCTGCCCCCTCCACGATCACCTTGCCCAACGCTAACAATGGGGCCGATTGGGTTGTGAGCGGGGGTGGCAGTCAGGAGGGCTACCGTGATTTGGTCGATGCCCTTCGGGTGTCGTCCAACGTTGTGTACGCCCAGCTGATGGTGCAGTTGAAACCTGAGAAGGTGGTGCAACTCGCGCAGCGGCTAGGTGTCAGCGCCGAGTTGCCTGCGGTCAATTCACTGGTGTTGGGATCGGGTGAGGTTTCGGTGCTCGACATGGCTGCCGCTTATTCGACCATCGCCAATCAGGGTGTCCGGTATGAGCCGATCTTGATCGAGCGAATCGAGTTCGCTGATGGTCGACCCACCTGTTGGTATCCGGTCGGCGGCGTTTGTACCCGTACCGAAGGGCGCTCGCCGACCGACCCCGACGCTCTGGACGCCAAGTTCGCCCAGGTCGTCACCTATGCAATGTCTCAGGTGGTCGAGGCGGGCACGGGCCGGGCTGCCGGCGAGGACTTGGCGTGGCCGGCAGCAGGAAAGACGGGCACGACCCAAGACAACCGCGATGCGTGGTTTGTCGGATTCTCCTGTGACATCACTGCTGCGGTTTGGATGGGCTACGTCGGCGCGCCTGGTGAGCCGGTACGCACCATGTCGGACTTCGGGGGTACTGAGGTGCAGGGCGGTGGTTTCCCGGCCGAGATGTGGGGCGAGTTCATGCGCCGCGCCTCGGAGTCGGCCTGGGCTTCGCAGAACCCGCCTTGTGAGCAGCTGGCCACTTTAACCGACCTTGATGGCGTCGTACTCAACCCCGAGTTGTCGACAACCACGTTGCCGCCATGTGTGGTCCCCCTGGGCGGCCCAACAACCCCAGAAGACTCCACTACCGGCCCAACAACCCCAGAAGACTCCACTACCGGCCCAACAACCCCAGAAGACTCCACTACCGGCCCAACAACCCCAGAAGACTCCACTACCGGCCCAGCAGCCCCCTCAACGACGACTCCCTCGACGACGGTGCCACCGACAGCCCCTCCGACGACAGAACCGTGCCAGCAGCCTGACCCACCGCCGGCCGGTGAGGACGAGGGTGGGGCCGATGGCGAGCCGAGTGAGTCACGACCATCACCACCGGCTAGTCGATGACAAGGTGTGGATAGTGCACCATGCAGACGGCGCACCATTGTTCGACCGTTTCCGATTCCCGTCGTTCTTCTTCTTTGTCCCAGGCCGCGGGCGAGAGGAACACCCGCCGAACACTGGTGAGATCGGCGTCGTCGTCACCGCAACTGTCACACATGGGCGTCAGTATCGCTCAACATGGCGATAACCTCACTACTTCAATTGAAGACCCTGCCCCGAAGGACGGGGCCCCGGTTCGTTCCGGGTCCACAGGGAGGTACGTGGCCACATGCGGGCATACGAACTCATGATCGTTTTCAAGGCTGACACCGAGGAATCGGACGTCCAGACCACTATCAACCGGCTCGCAGAGCTCGCCGGTGAGATGGACGGAACGATGGAGAAGGTCGACAAGTGGGGCATCCGGCGCTTCGCCTTCGAGATCCAGCACCAGTGGGAGGGCTTTTACGTCGTCCTCGAATTCCTGTCACCAAACGCTTTGGCTGAAATCGATCGCACGCTGCGACTCGCGGATGAAGTCATCCGCCACAAGTTCATGCGGCTCCCCCTTGGGGAGGCTCACAAGCGTGGGCTGGCCGCAGCAACCGTGTAGCAAGGGGACCAACGATGGCCATAGATAACTCCGTGACAATCACGGGCAATGCAACGAGGGAGCCCGAACTTCGGTTTACGCCCTCGGGGCAACCAGTGGCGAGCTTCGGGGTCGCCGTCAATCGACGGTGGCAAAATCGTCAAACCCAGGAGTGGGAAGAAGCAACGTCGTTCATCGACGTCACTTGCTGGGCTCAGCTAGCTGAGAACGCGGCGGAATCCGTTGGTCGGGGCACTCGTGTCACGGTCACCGGTCGTCTCGATCAACGCAGCTGGGAAACCGACAATGGCGATAAGCGCTCGAAGGTCGAGATCGTCGCTGACGACATCGCCATCAGTCTGCGCTGGGCCACTGCGTCGGTCATCAAGAATGCACCACGCGATAGTGCCGACGGACCCGCAGGCGGCCAGGCTGGCCGCTCCTTCGGTGCTCCTGCAGGCGGCGGACAGCCGCAACAGCAACAGCCTCCTGCCTACCAACCTGACGAGGAACCGTTCTAATGGCAAAAGCAAAGAGCACCCGTAGGGCCAAGCCGAAAGACAACGGCCGCCGCGGGAAACCCAAGATCAGCCCAATCAACTCCGACGGCATCGAATTCGTCGACTACAAAGACGTCGACTTACTTCGTCGCTTTCTGTCCGACCGGGCCAAGATCCGTGGTCGTCACGCAAGCGGCAACGACAGCCAGCAGCAGCGGGTTGTGTCGGTCGCCATCAAGAACGCTCGCGAGATGGGCCTACTGCCTTACGCCAGTCAGGTAACGACGCAACGTCGTGGACGCAACGACCGCGGTGAGCGCGGCGACCGTGGCGACCGTGGCGATCGCGGCCCTCGTCGTGATTCCGAGGAGCGCCCAGACAACGAGTCGACTGAAGGCACCGAAGAGGCAGTCGTCTTGACCGACACTGATGCAGTTACCACCGAGCAAGCACCGGTCGAGCAGCCCGTCGAGGCCGTCGCCGCTGAAGGAGACGTCTGATGCGGATCGTATTGCATGAGGTCGTGAAGGGCTTGGGCAATCGGGGCGACCTGGTTGACGTGTCCGACGGCTACGCCCGTAACTTCCTCATTCCCAAGGGAATGGCTCAGCTGGCGAGCGCCGGTGTCGAGCAGCAGGCCGACTCGATGCGCAAAGCCTGGAGCATGAAGAACGCCAAGGATCGTGAGGCTGCCGAAGAGGTAGCAAAGGTCTTGGTGACTGCCGTTGTCTCGATTCCGGCCCGTGCCGGGGGAGAGGGCAAGCTCTTTGGTTCGGTCACAGCCGCCGATGTCGCTACAGCGATCGCGGCCCAGACTGGCGTCGAACTGGATCGCAAAATGATCGCGCTCGACGACGCTATTCGTACCGTTGGTACGCACTCCGTTACCGTGCAGCTACACCCTGAGGTGCAGTTCCCGGTGTCGGTTGACGTCGTCGCCGGCTAGACCGATCTCCTCCTATTAGCAGCTTGCTCCAACCGGTTTGATCCACAGGCTAGGGCGTTTTTCCACATAGTTATCCCGACTCTCTGGCCGTCGATGGCAGTAATCCACAGGTCGTCCCCCGAAATCGGGCAGAAATCCA
>JBLINY010000081.1:0-21163 GCA_047638695.1 Acidimicrobiales bacterium
AGACACCTACAAGTTGGCCCAGTAGCCGACCCGCCGGGCGCCGCTAGCTCACCAATCGCATCCGACCGGCGCACGAACCAACCACCCCGGGCTTCGGTAGCGCGCTCACCGGCAGAGTGGGACGGTCCGCAACGCCGGATTCTCTAGTCCCTCATCGAGCGTTATCGCGCTGGTTGGTCTGAGGGGGGACGTGTCCTTCCAGCCGGTTATAGGCGCTGAGTATCCGGGGCAGAGGCGAGCTTCCGAACCATCGGGTTCGCGTGGTTGCTGGAGAAGTGGACCATCAGCGAGAACTCCTCAGCGGGCAGGAAACCGCAGCGCGAGTTCGGCTCTTCAGCAAGCGAAAACGTCACCGTGTACAGTCCGATCTGATCTGGACATGGGATCCAGACAGCCACAGGGGAAGCACATGACCATCGCTGATACCGGCCGCGAATTCTTCGATGCCTGCGAGACTGGCAAGGGTTGGGACGGCTGCGCCCAGTTCTGCCACGACGGCGCAACGTTCTCGTGCCAAGCGGGCGCGATCGCGGACATCGCAACACTCGAGGGCTACGCGGACTGGATGCGGGATCTGTTGACCCCGGTCCCGGACGGCCATTACGAAATGAAATCATTCTCGACCGATGAAGAGCGGTCGGTGGTCACGGCCTTCGCCGTGTTCAAAGGCACCCAGACCGGCCCAGGCCCGGTGGACCCACCGACGGGCAAGTCCGTCGCCGCGGACTACGTCTATGCAATGGAGTTCGACGGCGACCGCATCCGGCACATGACCAAGATCTGGAATGACGTCCAGTCGCTCACCGAACTCGGCTGGGCCTGAACCCCACGAAGCAGTCCTAACCCGCTCGATATCGGCACATGAATGAGCGGGTAGGGCCGTGTTCGCCGGGTATTCAGGGCGGGGGTTGTCGATCGGAGCCTCCTCGGCGAACGCTGATGTCTGTGTCCTCACCTACAGCGAGGAGACAGACATCATGATGATCAACGGCCAAGCACCCAGATGCGGAGAAGACTTGTGAATAGAAGCAACACCAGCCTCTCAGGCATCCGGCGACTCATCGTCATGGTCGTAGCCGCAACCTTGCTTTTGTCAGCCTGTGGCAAGGCGGCAGAAATGGTCACCGAGGAAGCCATCGAGAGGCAATCGGGTGGCGATGTCAACGTCAGTGACGACGGCGAATCGATCAGCTTCGAATCCGAGGACGGCTCCGGGTCGATCAGTATCGAGTCCGACGACGACGGAGAGACCGGAACCATTTCGGGCACCGATACCGAGGGCAACGAATTCAGTACCAGTGTTGGTGGTAGCGAAATACCGGACGACTTCCCGATGCCGGTATTCGAACCGTCTACGGTTGTAGCTGTCATCACAAGCGAAACCAGTGCCGGGTCGGCGTTCATCGTCAAACTCGAGATCGCACGGGGCGATGCGGACGCAGCGCTCGCCTTCTACGAAGACTGGTTTTCCGCGGAGGGTATGGAGATCATGGCGTTGCTCGAAATCGGTCTCGGAGGTATCCTGGCTGGAACGGACACCGCAGCCGCACAGGTCAGCATCATCGACGGCCCACCTGTCGAAGTCCTCCTGAACTGGTCGCCCATCGGCTGACCAAAACCACCGTGGAGCGTTGGGCTGGAGGTTGTCCGTGGTTTCGAACGGTTGCCACGAATCCAACCGAGAGCATTGGGTATCCCATCGGTTGACAGAACACCTCCCAATTCGCGCCCATCCAGCCGAGATCGCTCGAACCTGCCACCCACAACGACACTTGAGGGCGGGTACTTCCCGTTGCCCACCCGCTATAACTCAGCGACCAGCATCGGAGAACACCGAACTGTACGTGCGGTGAGCGATATAGGGCGGTGCGGTTGATGGCGGATTTCGGCAAGTTGTGCGTTCCGTCACGGGTCGACGGGCAGGTTCGATATCGACACGTCAGAGCATGGGTTGGACGGCCTATTTCGTGGTCACTTCGATGGGTTTACGTTGAATCCAGGCGGATTCGTGCGAAGGGGACTCATGTCTAGGTCTAGGTGTAGGACGATGGCGGCCGTGTTATCAGTTTTGGCTTTGGTGGTCGGGCTGACTGGCCATGCATCGGCGGCGCCAGACCGAGAGAGCGCCAGTTACATCGTGGTTCTCGAGCCCGGCACGGCCGACGTTCCCGGTGTGGCTGCCAGTCTCTCCGCTGCTGTGGACGGCAAGGTCGGCTTCATCTACGAGCACGCTTTGCAGGGCTTCTCCATAACTGCCTCTCCACAGGCAGCCGCCGCTCTGACCCGCAACCCGCGGGTCGCCTACGTCGAGCGTGACCAAGAGATCACTCTGGCCGCCCAGGACGTGCCGACCGGTATCGACCGGATCTACGCGACCGGAAACACAAACATCGACATCGACAGCACCGACGACCTGCGTGTCGATATCGACGTGGCCGTCATCGACACCGGCGTCGACTTCGAACACCCAGACCTCAACGTGGTGGACGGCGTCAACTGCGCCTCGGGCGGACCCTTCGGTGGAGCCTGCGGGCCGGGGGGCGACGACGACCACTACCACGGCACCCATGTGGCCGGCACGATCGGCGCCCTCGACAACGATTCAGGGGTCGTCGGAGTGGCCCCCGGCGCCCGGATCCACGCCGTCAAAGTCCTCAACTCCCGTGGCAGCGGCTACACCTCATGGATCGTGGCCGGCATCGACTGGGTGGCTGCCCGGGCCGACATCATCGAGGTGGCCAACATGAGCCTGGGCGGTGGCGGCTATAGCCAGGCCGAGTACGACGCCATCCAGGGTGCCGTCGGAAGCGGTGTGGCCTTCGCTGTGGCTGCCGGCAACGACAGCGACGATGCCAGCAACTACAGCCCCGCTGCCTTCGACAATGTGCTCACGGTGTCGGCCCTCGCGGACTTCAACGGGGCACCCGGCGGCAAGGCGGCGTCCACCTGCCGGGCCGACGAGGACGACACCCTGGCCAACTTCTCCAACTGGGGCCCGGCCGTCGACATCGCGGCACCGGGCGTCTGCATCCTGTCGACCTACCCCCTCGAGCGGGGCGGGTCCGGCACCATCAGCGGCACCAGCATGGCCAGTCCCCACGCGGCCGGGGCCCTCGCCCTGCTCGCGTCGGCGAACAACCCCAATAACGCAGCTGACGTGACCGCCCTGTACAACGCGGTAATCAACTCGGGGAACTACGGCTGGACCGATGAGTCCGGCGATGAGATCCACGAGCCCCTGCTCGACGTACACACGTTCAACCCGATGTTCGTGGCTGGTGGCGGCGGTGGCCCGGTCGATCCGGCCAACAACCCGCCGACCATCTCCATTACCAGCCCGGAAGACGGTGTGAACTACCTGGAGGCGGGGACGGTGACCCTTGCCGCCGATGCCAACGACGTCGACGCCGACGACATCGTCTCGGTGACCTGGACCGTTAATGGCTTGTCCGTCCAGTCGACGTGGACCCCGACAGACGATGGCGCTTACACGATCGTGGCCACCGCCGACGACAGCAACGGCGGCACCGCCACCGACTCGGCGAGTATCACCGTGAGCGCTGTCGTGGCACCGACCTTCGAAGGCTCAGCCGTCAACAACGGCAAGACCTGGACGGCCATCGTCACCACGACAGCGGCGACCTCCGGTTCATGGCCACCCCTCGGCGTTGAAACCTCATCGTGTGTCGACGGCACCTGCACCTTCACCCTCAGCGGAATCCCCAAGAAGACAGCGTCGGTCGTCTTCACTGCCGACCAGGGGGCCGGGTCGATCGAGATCCTGAAGCCCTGATCGTCGGCGTCACCGGTCGCCCCAGCAGACGGCCCCAACCGATGCCGACCACACCAGCCCGGTGTACTGGCCGACCACTCCGGGCTCGACCTTGGTGAGGGGCGGGATCCGCGCCCCCAGCGGGACGCTAAAGCCTGTGGTTGTCCGAAACTCGGCCGTGGCCGCTGACCGGAGGAACGCAATCACCTCTGGTCGTGAGACTTGAGACTGGCCGACATCGTCTCCGGGCCCTGAGCCCGCAACTGCGTCGACCCATCGATATCCGTGAACGAGAACGTCACGATCCCATCTGGAATCGTCGCGTCGCTCCCTGCCGCGTCAGCCCCTCGACCACTACCGCACCCAAAGACGCAGACCCCGAGACACGACGACATAACCACTCGGTAACGCTCTGCGACCCGCGTCGTTGGACGCCGCACTCATCGTGCCGTTACAGGACGGTCCGCCAGAACCGTGACCAGCGCGATAACGACACTGAATGAACGACCATCTGGCCGAGCATATCCGGCGTTGACAACTTGCTCGACAGTTCCCGCCGCCACGCACTCAGCGGGGTGTAATGCACCACCGCACTGACCACTGCACCAACCACGCTGAGCGCTGCACCAGTGACTGCACGATTCGAATGATCGACGCCGCGGAGGCAAAGCTGGCCACGCCACTGCGCATCGGGTGGGGTGCGTCGCAGCGCTCGTCACCTGGGTCCCACTGGGGACGACCACGGGTGCAGAAGGCACTTCGGCCTCCGCTGAACCGTCGTAGTCGAGCGCTGTGACCCCAGAGAGCAGCCTGCGCTCGGCGTGCGCTCGGGGCGGCGTCGTACCGTCAAGCAGGCAAGGCCGCCTCTCCTTGAGCGCGCTGACACCTCGAAGACCTCGTCCGAATCGCGCAAGCTGACCTCCTGCCGCCGAGCCCGTGACGCGTCGCTCGCCCCCGTCCGCGCCCGATGCACCAACTCATCTCCAAATGTCCGGCACAGACTTGCGACTTCCGCCGGTGGCGGAGATCGCGGGAGCATGACCATTCGCCGAGACATCGAATCGCCATGAGACGACACCGCGTCCGCGAGCCAACTCGCCGGGCCGAGAAGTGGGCTAAAGTCGATCGCCGTTTCCGCCGCCAGGCGGAAGGGGCAAGTCTGTGCCGGACATTTGGAGTGCGAAGTGGTGCAGTCGGCATCCATCACGCAACAGCGCTTTCCGGATCGCCTGTGTCGTCCGCCAGCTACGGATCGGCCACGATCGAAGTTGGGTTGTGCGGCAGAGAGTCGAGTCATGATTCTTCTCTTCACAGACCCCGAGAGCCCAGATCCTCCGATCGCGCCGACAACATCCTCGACGGGCCGTCGCGTTTGACACTCCGCCGGCGCCTTCCCGGTCATGACCCTTCTCGACATAAACGGAGCAGCCGACCATCTCAACGTCGGCCCACGATTCATCCGACGCCTCATCGCCCAGCGGCGGATCAACTACCTCAAGATCGGGAAGTTCGTCCGCTTCGACCAAGACGAACTCGACCAATGGGTCCAGCAACAACGAGTCGACCCGCGCCACCCAGCCTGACCGTCGCTGCTTCATCCGAGCTGTTCAGCCTTCACAGCGCTGTGCCGCCATCTCCGCCTCGATCAACACGTTCGAGCGGTCACGCTCGTCTTGGAAGACACCGGCGTAGACACGCATCAGCACATCCACTGAATGGTCGAGACGGCGAGCCACAGCCGAGGGCATGACTCCGGAACGCAGCATCGTCGTTGCTGCGGTGTGGCGAAGGTCGTAGACGATCGTCTTCGAAAGCGCATGGCCCTTGGGCCACAGTTGAGCGCGTGCCCGGCTCCACACCGGGCTGTAGTTGCTCATTGCAACCGGACGGCCGCTCAGGTTGGTGAAGACCTGCGGAGCTTCCGATGCAAAGCGCGATACATGCGAGCGCAAGAGGGCGACGAGATCGGGCGAGAGCGGAACTTCGCGCGTCGCTTCCGCCGGTCGGTGTTTGAGCCCCTTGTGCCCCAACGCCTCGCCATCGGCGGTGTAGCGGGCGCCGGGCGAAGTGATCGCTCCCCGCAAACGAGCCGAGCCCCAACCCGTCTTCGGCAAGTCCAGATTAGCCGACGTCAGCGCTGCGACCTCCGAGGGCCGGAGCCCAGCCAGTCCTATGACAGCGAAGAAGACGGCGTAGCGAGCGCCGCCTGTCGGGAGCGCGGCCACAACCTGCACGATTCGAACCACGTCGCTCACCGACGGCACGGTCGAGACATCGACCTGGAGGGACTGCTGCAGCATGTCCCATTCCATGCGGTCCATCGGATTGGCATCGATGATCCCTCGTCGCACGGCGGCAGTGAGCACGGTCTTCAACGAGTTTC
The DNA here is from genome assembly GCA_047638695.1 of Acidimicrobiales bacterium. Lineage (GTDB taxonomy): Bacteria > Actinomycetota > Acidimicrobiia > Acidimicrobiales > SZUA-35 > JAHECQ01. The sequence goes on from JBLINY010000081.1 coordinate 6,156, forward strand.
GACGACGACGAACTACCGGCGTCGACATCGCCTTGCCGTCGAGCTTCGCGGTCGCTGCTGTCAACGGCGACTCGAGCAACCCCGGGCCAAGATCCTCGAGCGGCACCGACCATCGATCCAGCCACGACAATTCCGTCGATGTTACTGCAGGCTCCTGGTCGGGCCGATAGCCCGAGGCCCGCAACCACTCGCCGAGCGACTCCGTGGCTCGGGTGCGCCGGAACGTACAAGGTGCGGAGTCAACGCCACGAGCGTCTCGACGGCGGTGCTACGTGTCGTTCCGGCCCACCTCGGCCACTTCAACCCCAACCACTCCCGGCTCCACGTCCACCAGGTGGCATCGGAGCGGATCCACTCGACCGGCCGACCATTCGCCAGATCGAAGCGACACCCTTCGTTGATCGCCACCTGCAACTGCGAGCGGAGTCGATCGCCCTCGGCCTTCGACTTGAACGATCGGCTGAAGTCGCGACCGTCGATGCGCCACTTCAGCCGCCAACGCCGCTTGTCCTTCGCCGTCCCGGCCGGAGTGCTCTTCAACGAGAACAGCTGGATGCGCTGCCTCATCGTGCCAACCGTCGACGATCGAACCGGCCATCGGTTGCGCTGAACACGCCATCCGCACCTTCGACACCTTCGTGCCACTGGATGCCGCGGCGCACCCTCACGAGCCCTCGCCAGTGGCACCACAGTGGCATCGCTTCGATTCGAGCGGTCATCCCGCCACCCTCTAGCACAGAGCCCATCGGCGCATCGCGCCACGATACCAGGGAAAACTTAGCGGAGAGAGGGGGATTCGAACCCCCGGTGACCGTGAAGCCACAACGGTTTTCAAGACCGACGCAATCGTCCGCTCTGCCATCTCTCCGCCAGCGAGGATAGCGGCATCCGACCGAATGCTTGTCGCAACTTGGCTGCCTGAGGCCCCGATTACGCCGAACTGGCTGCCCCTGGCCCCGGGGACGGGGGTTGGCGCAGCCAGACTGAGGGGAACGGGGGTTGGGGCAGCCGGGCGGATGGCCGGATGGCCGGATGGCGTTTGGAATGGTCAGCTCATGATTGAGCCGGATCCGGTGATGGCAACCGGACCGGCGGCGAGGCTGACGTTCTCGTGGTCGGCAGTTCCGGCCGGCACCTCGGCAACGAGGGGCTTGAGAGCAAACGGATCCGGGCTGTTGTCGGCGTCGGGTTCGACACTGATCACGATGGTGGCTTCGTTCAGATCGATCGGGAAGGACAGGCCATCGGGAGCGTTCGTGAGGAAGTCTTCGCCCGGGTAGTTCGGTCCGTCATTGGGACCGGAGAATCCGTTGAAGTCATCGGCCGCTGCACCGTCGACAAACCGACCGGTCGAGACTGGCTGGCCGTCGATGACGGCCCAGCCCTCGTAGACCCATCCAGCTGGCAGTTCGGGCAAGACCAGGCGGGTGTCGGGGCCGGGCAGTTGCAAGAACCAAACGCCGGAAAGCTCGTCGCCGTCAGGGTCGTTGGTCGGCGTGGCCAGGATGAAGCTGCCAGAGGCGTCGGCGAAGTCGGTGCCCAACGCAGCAGGGTGGCTGATCGACAGTTCGAAGGAACCCTCATCGGAAATGTCGCCGGCCAGCACATGGGTATCGGCCGGGGCCGGATCGTCACCAACGGCGGGCTCGATCGTGATGACGACGGCCGCTGCGCCCTCGTGACCATAAAGGTGATCTTGGCCCGCGATCTCGAGCGAACCGTCGCTAGTGACATCGAAGATGCCGCCGCTCACGGGGTCGCCATCGACGATCGCCCAGGCTTCGTACTCGTAGTCGTCGCCGAGAGGCTCGAGTCCGTCGAAGGAGACATCGAGGATCGGACGACCCTCGCTCATGGCGTCATCCTCCATGGCCCCCTCATCCTCCATGGCATCGTCTTCCATGGCCTCCTCATCTTCCGTTGCTTCGTCGGTCGAGTCGCTGGCATCGGCGGCCGGAGCCGCGGTGTCGGTAGCAGCGTCGCTCGCACCGCACGCTGCCGCGGCCAACGAGAGGCCAACGAGGAGGGCAAGCAGGCGCTTGCGCTTGTGAGCAGAGCCCGATGTGGTCTCGTTCATTGTTGCTGTCCTTTGCATCCGGCCCGGATAGTTCGGGCGATGGGGACACGAACGGTCGACAGCACCGGTTACGTCCCGAAAACATCATCGTTACGAGCTTGTTCAGACGGCTGAACGGAACATGAACGCCCCAAGAACACCGGCTCAGACAAGCAGGTCCACAACGTCCTCGGTCGGCAACCCGTAGGGAGTGACAACGGCCAAGTAGGGCTCGCTGTCACCTTCCCAGCTCATGGCTCGGACCTGCGCCAAGCTCCGGCGGCCAGTGAAGGCCCTCAAGAGCTCAAACTCCGACGCTCGCACAACGGCCACTGGGTCGCCGTCGTTGGACTTCCACGAACGCTCGCCGGCATTGACCAGCACCACCGGCAGACCTGCCTCGGCTGCACGTTCGACGAAAAGCGGCCCGTAACGCCCCAGAGCCACGCGAACTGCAGCAGAGTTGGGATCACCAGGCCAACCGAGGGCGGCAAGAACATCGTGATGGTGAGTGATGAGGTCGCCCGTGATGTTTCGAGCCGTCAATGGCCGGGCGGCACCCAAGGCATCAAACGTCGGTGCGAGTTCTTCCCACTCGTCACACACTTCGGACAAGGTCATCGATGCTCGTTGTTTCACCTGAGCCGCCGTCCATTGATCGCTACCAATTCCGTCCACGTTCCCGCTGAGCACATCGGCGTTGATCCCCACTACGTGGGCGTACACCCCTTTGATCGACCATTCCGGACACTGCGGCACCAACCGAGCTTCGTCCGTCGTTGAAAGAGCCCGAGCAAGTTCAATCATGTCGGCTCGTAGGTCGGCGTAGATACCAGCGTTGCTGAGGGAATCGTCGGTTGGTGAGGCCATCGGACCAGTCTCCCAGCAACCAGCCAGGAACCCGACGAGGCTCATAATCGGGAACAACCGACCGACGTAGTCAGGGTGACAATCTTGTGGCGACAAGTGCTTCCCCAGGGCCAGAAGTGAGCCACTCTCAGCGCCGCGGCACTGGCAAGCAGCGTGACACGACGCAAGCAGTATCGACGCAAGGTCGAAGACACTGCCAACGAACGATTCCAGGCCCTGATCGAAGAGTCGAAGGACTTCTTCTTCGTGATCGCCCCTGGCGGTGAGATCACCTACCGTTCGCCTTCGGTGCTTATGGCCGGAGGCGACAATCCCCCAGAGCATCTGAACGACCTTCTCGACATGCTCAGCGGCGTAAGTCGAGACATCGCCCGCACCGTCTTCTACGACACGGCCAAGGCCACCGGGGTACTAAAGGTTCCGTTGGAAACAGCCCTGGGCTCACACTGGATCGAGCTGCACCTCAACGACCAAACAGCCAACCCGGCCGTGCAGGGCATCATCATCACCGGCCGCGAGATCACGGACGAAGAAAACCTGACGAGGAAGTTGGCCAACCAAGCGCTGGTCGACGAACTCACTGGCCTCCCGAATCGCCGAGCCCTGAACACCGCCAGCGAAGCCACGCTGGCTCGTAGTCGCCGACGCGGCAAGTCGTCAGCGCTGCTTCTCATCGATCTCGATGGTTTCAAGGGAGTAAACGACACACTCGGCCACCCTGCGGGCGATTCCTTGCTTTGCACCGTGGCCGAGCGTCTCTCCGCCGCCACCCGCGCCGGCGAAATAGTGGCCCGTCTCGGCGGCGACGAGTTCGCCATTGTCGCCGAAGACGTGGCAGGCGAAGAAGCAGCCCTGGCGCTCGCCGATCGGGCGCTCGAGGTCCTGCGCACCCCACTCGAGATCGACGGACAGTTGATCGCCGTAGGCGGCAGCGTCGGATTAGCCCTCTCCCAACCCGGTGACGACCTTCAAGCCAACGACCTTCTGAAACACGCAGACATCGCGCTCTATCAAGCCAAAAGAAATGGTCGCGGCCGCTCGGTCGTCTTCGTCGAACATATGGCTCAGGAAGCCGAGATCGAGGCTCGTCTGCTGCGGGAGGTCGAGTCTGGATTCGACCACGGTGAGTTCCATCTCGCCTTCCAACCGCTGATCTCAACCCATAACACCGAGACGGTCGCGTTCGAGGCTCTTATGCGGTGGCACTCACCCACTCTCGGGATCGTCCCACCAACGACCTTCATCCCGATCGCCGAGCGCACCGGTGCCATCCTACGAATGGGACGCTGGGCCTTGGAAGAGTCCTGTCGGCGGGTCGCCGAATGGCGCAACGACTTTCCCGACCGCAACCTCTCGGTTTCGGTGAACGTTTCGATTCGCCAGATCGTCGACCAGGACTTTCCAGCGATTATCGCCGAGGTCCTCAAAAAAACAGGTGTCGACCCGCCGTCGCTCCAGCTCGAGGTAACCGAAAGCCTGATCGCTCAAGATCCGTACCAGGTCGCCGCCGCTCTCGAGCTCATTCGCTCACTGGGCGTACGCATCGCACTAGACGATTTCGGCACGGGCTACTCATCCATGGCCCAACTCCAGACGCTGCCCGTCGACTGCATCAAGATCGACCGGGCATTCATCGAGCGCCTCAGCGACGATGACAGCCATCAGAGTGCATCAGTTCTCCAAGCCATGATCGATATGGCTCGAGCCCTCGATGTTGTTGTGGTTGCCGAGGGCGTTGAAGACGAAGAGCAGCTGCTCGCGCTGCTTCATCAAGACGTGGAGCTGCCCAGGGATTCCTGTTCGCCGAGGCTCTCCCCGCCGAACAGATCGACAGTTTCCTCAGGCAGGGGCCGTCGATGAGACAAGCACGCGCTGAGCCGTCCGGCACGGCCTAGTGCGCCGATACACTCGCCAACCTTGGAGAGGTGACAGAGTCCGGTCGATTGTGCCTCCCTGCTAAGGAGGTGTGGGTTCACGCCCACCGTGGGTTCGAATCCCACCCTCTCCGCTCAAGCCAGGAACCCGACGTCTAACGGCGTCGGGTTTCTGCGTTTTGCCAGGACCACTCGCTTGCAAGGACCACTGGCCAGGACACCTGCCAGGTTGACTTCAGCTGTTCTTTAGAATTACCGCCGCGCAGTTGCGGCCCGAAGCTCCCCAGACCCCGGCGCCCGGGAATGTCGCGGCACCGGTCAGATACAACCCGGGAATAGGCGAGGTATAGCGAGTCAGCTCCTTCTCTCGCCCAAGAAGCGCAGCAAGCGGACCACCGGCAAACGATGTCGCGTGGCCTTTTGGCAGGTGGAAATCGCGCTCGTACCGATCGGGAGTGACGGCTCGCCAATCATCAATGAGCGACGAGAATCCCGGCTCGAAAAGGGTGGACGCCACATCGATCCAACGCTCCGGTTCGGGCGACCCCTGCCAGCCGCCGGGCCGGCTGTAAGGCGTGAACAGAACTTCCAGGCTCAACACGTGATCGTCGCCCGGGACCAACGATCGATCGAGTACCGACGGCATGTTGATCAAGAACATTGGCCGGTCAAGCACCTCGCCGCGGGCGAGCAGCCGGAACCCTCGATCTATATCGGCAAGCGTCGGACCAATCATGGTGGTCGGGCTGTGGGGATCGGTGAAACCAACCGACGCGTAGGAGTCTGCGTCGAAGTACTTCCACGTGGGAAGGCCCGATAGCCGAGCGTCAATCTTCGACTCGTACCCCTCCTGAGGCTGGCGATCGGTCCATTTCTGCACGAACGAACGGGCCGAGGTTGGAGCTCCGGTGAGGTACCGAACAATCGCTTCGCGGGGGTCGCAGGCCACAACAACAGTGGGAGCTTCCACCACCTCGCCACCCACCAGTTCGACGCCGCGAACCTTGTCGCCCTCACAGAGAATCGAAGCGACGGGCGATGAAACCCGCACGTCGCCTCCCGTCGACTGAATAGCGGAGGCAAGAGCGTCAGTGAGACGCCCCGATCCGCCAACGGGACGGCCGACCGATCCGAGGTGTTTCATGGCCAGCGTCAGTGCACCCAATCCCGACCCTGGCGTATCGGGAGACAGACCCCACACCGCGGGGCCCGCCACCATTGCCGGGCCCAAGAGGTGTTCGGAAGTGAAGTACTGACGCATCACCTGGGCGAACGACTTCTTCGACCAGCGCAGCACGGTCAGCGCCGCAGGCGTGTTCCTGCCAACGACCTTCGAGAGCAAGCCTCGGGCCGATGGCAACTCGGCCGAGAGACGCGACGCCAAGCGGGCAGCCGGCAACGCGTCGACCAAATACGCCTGGTACTGCGGCACCGATTCGGGGTGGTGGATCGCCATGGCCTCGAGCGTGCGATCGACATCGCGGAAGAACGGGATGCCGCCCGGCGAGTCCCAGCCAAGATGAACTTGGCCTGGATCGAGATCGATGTACTCGAGACCATGAGCAGCCAGATCGAGTTCGCCGATCAGCGGATTCGACCGGACCATCGAATGGTCGCAGTTGCAGATGTTGACTCGTGCACCGAGCGCATCATCAGATCCGGCACAGCCGCCAACCTGATGCCGGGCCTCGACAACGATGGTGCGCTGGCCCGCCTTTGCCAGGTATGCGGCACAAACCAGACCGTTGTGGCCACCACCCACAACGACGACATCGGCATCGCTCATAACCCGACCATAGACACGGCTTTGCCCCGTTGACCCAGGGGTACCGTGTGTTCATGACGGCCTCACATCCATCGACTCGCAGACTCAGCGACCTGCGAGCTTCCGACCTGCTCGATCACCTGACCGAGGATTCAATACTTGTCCTGCCGATCGGTGCCATCGAACAACACGGGCCCCATCTTCCCTTCAACACCGACCTCGTGATCGCCAACGCCTGCGCCGAAGCCGTGGCCGAACAAGCCGGGGCCGACCTGGACCTTTGGTTGCTCGAGCCTCTCGCCTACACGAAATCGAACGAACACGCAGGCACACCTGGCACCGTGTGGCTTGGCCCCGAAACCCTCCTACGAGTGCTCGACGACATCGGCCGATCCCTGGCCACCACTCCGGCCAGGAAATTGGCTTTTCTGAATGGGCACGGCGGCAACTCTTCGTTGCTAAGTGTCGCCTGCCGCGAACTCCGTTTGCATCACGGCTTTGAAACTTTCTTGTTACATCCCAATGTCCCACCCGATCAAGGCGGTGTCTCAACCGAAGAAGAGTTGGGCATGGGTATCCACGGTGGTCTCGGTGAGACCTCGATGATGTTGCATCTGCGTCCCGACCTGGTCGAGATGGATCGAGCACTGCGGAACGTACCCGAGCACCTTGCCGAGAACGACCATGTGCGCTTTGGCGGCACCGTCACCTTCGGTTGGCTGGCCCACGACTTCGGCCCCGATGGCCTTATCGGCGACCCAACCAAGGCAACGGCCGAACGGGGCAAGCAGAGCTTTGAGGGTGCCGTCGCCCGACTAGTCGAGGCCTTCGGCGAAATACGAACTTTCCGCCACAAGTAGGCTCCCGACACGCCAATAGGTCTTAGAACGCAGCAGGTCCCTGAACGCGGACTGGCACCGGTGACCAGGCCAAAGCATGGTCAACCGATGCCAGAACGGAATCGTTGAAGTAACGCGCTTGGACTTGCTACGCGCTTGGAATTAGAGCCCGATCGAAGTATCGATGAACTCGTTGGTCATGAGATCTTCCGGAGTTAGCGGACCAACGTCAGGGAAGACGCCGCCGAGAATCTCGTAGAACTTCTCCATGCGGTCAAAGTCGAAGTCGCCCAGCGTGGAGTTCCCTCCGTTGCCGACCAAACCGTTGTCGAGCTGAGCCTGCACCGAGAAGTCGGCGACTCCCTCGGTATAGATCCAGCCATTGTTGTTCGCTTCAACAGCCTCGACGATGAGGGCATTCGTAGCAGCCGGGTTGTTGATGTAGTCGACCTGAGCCTGCTGAATGACCGGAATGAGTAACTCGAGACACGGAGCGAGCTCTTCCTTCTCGTCGGCCCGAATGGCCAACGCAGCGGCGTAGATCTCCCAGCCAGTGTCGTGAATCAGCTGGTAGTTGACGTCCTTGCCCCACTCAGGAACCTCGTTCTTGTAGACGTATGGCTCGGCCGATGCGAAGCCCTGCTGAGCGATCGCTCCGGCCTCACTGATAAAGATGGCCGGTGTGCCGTCGTAGCTCTCGTCAATTTGCTCTGGCTTCACAATGCCAGCCGAAGTGAGGTGCGAGGCGTAGGTGCTACCGCCGAAGATCCGAATGGTCGTGTCGTCGGGCAGATCGGCGATCGTATCGACGTCGTAGGTCTCGGGATCCCACATGATGATCTGCGGGTTCTTGTCGAGGGGGGCCATGACCGAGAGAGTCGGGAACTCCTCGGAGTTGTTGTACGCCGCATCGCTGTTCATATAGAACAGCGTGATGTCGGTGTCGGCGAAGGCCACAGCCTCGACCGGCTGAAAACCGACAGCAGGGCCGCCGGACCGGACTTCGACCGTCACACCAGTCGCTTCGCCGCCGGCAACAAGATCGCCCTTCACGACGAAGTTATTGGCGTCGAGCTCGTAGCCGTCCTTGCCAACCAACTCATACAGGCTGCCGTGCTCGGACTCGGGGTTCCAGTCGGTCTGGAAGACCACATTGGCCGGGCAGACGCCCGAGAGATCAACACCCGCTGACTCGTCGGCATCAGCATCAGCATCAGCATCGGTCTCAGCATCAGCATCGGTGTCAGCGTCAGCGCTGGCGTCGTCGGACGACGAGCCACCGCATGCGGCCGCGACAAGTGCCAATGCCATTAACAGGGCGAATAAACGGACTAACGGGTTTCTCATGTGCCTCTCCTTGTTATGAGAACGTGGTGTTGTGAAACGGTGTTGTGAAATGGGGTGTCGCCGGGGCGACGAGATCATTACTGCTCTTCGTTCCATTTGCCGACCATGCGGTTGCTCAGCCAGCCGAAGATGATGAAGACACCGATGCCAAGACCCGACGACAGGATGATGGCGGCGAACAACTCTGGGTTGTCGGCCCGGCTGAAGTAGCGGAACAACAACGAGCCGATATCAGGCTCGCCCCGCTGGAAGAAATAGCCGCCGACAATGCTACCGATCACCGAGAGGCCGGCCGAGATCCTCAGGCCGGTGAAGAAGGCAGGCAACGCCGCCGGGATCTGCAATTTCACCAGCTTGGTAATCCGACTGGTGGTGTGAAGCGCGAACAACTCGTGTTGGCCGGTCTCGGCCGCCTTGAGCCCGAAAAGAGTGTTGGCCACGATCGGGAAGAACGAGATCAGCACACAGACGATAATGCGAGCGGTGAACCCAAAGCCTGCGAAGTTACCGATGAGCGGCACGAGGGCCAAGATGGGAACCGCTTGGAACAGAACGGCGTAGGGGAAAAAGGCGGCCTCGACCCACTTTGCCTGAGCCATCGCCATAGCTCCAAGAGCGCCAAGCACGGTGGCCAGCAGCAAACCGAGCATCGACACTTCGATGGTGATCCACAGCGCATGGAGGTTCTCGATCAGCACCGTGCCCCGTTCGATCTCGAAGGGCACATCGGCGAACGGAATGAGGTCGGAAACAACTCGTTTCACGACCTCCCAGAGCTGCCCGATCGTGACGTCGTCGATAAAGCCTTTCTGGATCACCTTGTGGGGGGTCGGAAGAATGAAGCGGCGATTCTCGCTCAGCACTACGTAGTGCATGAAGTACCAGAACGCTATGAACGCAGCGAAGACAATGAACGGTCCAAGTCGCGACGCAAACGAACGCTTGGTTCGACGGTCTCGAGTAAGCGGCTGCTCGGCCATCACCGAAAGAGCAGCACCGGCGTCACCGCCGGTTGCCGACAGACCAGTCTTCACATCAGTCATGCGTGGGATCCTCGTAGCGCCTGGCTGACCTTGCCACTCAGCTCGGCAAATGCCGGGTCGAAACGCAACTCGGGCGAGCGGGGATAGTCAAACGGAACATCGAACTCATCGACGATTCGACCGGGCCGACCCGACATCACCAGCACCCTGGTACTCATGAAGACGGCCTCAGTAATGGAGTGAGTGATGAACAAACCGGCGAAACCCTCGTCGCGGAAGAGGCGGAGCGCCTCGTCGTTCATCAGCTCGCGTGTGATTTCATCGAGAGCGCCGAAAGGCTCGTCGAACAAGAACACAGGAGGGCTCATCACCAGCGATCGAGCCAACGAGACCCGCATGCGCATGCCGCCGGACAGCTGCCGCGGGTAGTGATTTTCGAAGCCGGCCAGACCGACCTTCTCGATAGCTCTGGCAACACGAGGCCGACGCTCGTCTTTCGACTCACCGTGCAGCTCGGCGATGAGCTCGACGTTGCGCTTGACCGAGCGCCAGGGCAGAAGTGTTGCGTCCTGGAAGACATAGCCGATGTTGGAACGATCGACGACACACCGGCCAGCGGTTTCGGAGTCAAGACCCGAGGCCAGCCGAAGGAGGGTGCTCTTGCCGCAACCCGACGGTCCGACCACCGTGACGAACTCGCCCGAGCGGACCTCAAAAGAGACGTCACGAAGCGCCTCCGTGCCGTCAGGGAAAGTTTTCCCAACGCCATCGAAGAGCAGTGCGGGAGGCCCGCCAAGCTTCTCCAATTCAGTCAAATCAATGAGCTCCTGCACGAAGAGGCTCACAGTATGCCTAGGTATTTGGAGATGCACGAAAGGAATGTGAAAGGCGTGTTACATGCGCGGCGTCGGTCGCCCTTATGGGCGATCGGCTACGGCCGACGGGACACGGTATGGATCGTCATGTGCGCTGGCTGAGGGATCTCACGATCCGTTCGGTCGGCGAGCGCCTCCTGCTCGAAGCGGGCACCGTCGCCACCATGTTGGCCGTGATACTGCAGGTCCGCGGCGTCTCGATCGCTCTGGCCCTTCTCGGCTCCCTGCTTGGCGCTCAGCTCGTGGTGGCAACCCGGCTGACTGCGACCGTCGCTGTCAACAGCCGCAGGACCGCATATCTGACCCGCGCGAGTCAACTCGATATCACCACACTCGAACTTGCACCCATCGGCAACCAGCACGCTGAAACTGGGTCGATCCTGGCCCACCATGACCTCTGGCCCCTCGGTCAGCTTCAGATCAACGCCACCAGTGATGAACCGGGCGTCGCCGTCTTCCAGACCACCAGCCGCGTCGCCCTGGCGATTGCTGGTCCGGCGGTCGAACCAATGTTGATCTCGCGGCTCAACGACGGTCGCATCGTCGTCACCAGCAGTGATTTTGTGATGCCCAACGAGATGCTCGTCGTAAATCGCCACGCCCGAAGCACCACCGATGCCCTCGTGCGACTGCACGCTCAGGCCATTCACTGGTTGAGTCGCCGATGGCTTGTGCCCGTGGCCTCAGGCCCGGAATTGGCCGTCGACCTTCTGGTGCTTGAAAAGCAGTCATTTGCCGATCCCGGGCCGGTACTCGGCCCGCTGGTGGAGTTGAGTGAACGGCCATCGACGCTGCGCCTCACCGTGACCCCCAACGCCTCCGATGTCAGACAGCTCGCCCTGCCCGACCGAAGCACCAAAGAGGCCGAGCTCAGCCCAGCCCAACTCAGCCCAGACCAGATCCGGCGACGAGCATCCCTGCGTTGAACACCACGCGGTCGGCGGGCGCTGACGCCACGGCTTCGCGCAACGTCGTTGCCCGCACAGCCAGCAAGTCGGCAACTAACCCAACTGCTGGGCCAGCGGGTGCCAGCCCCATGATCCGGCGAGACGCCGAGCTGACGGCCTCGTAGGCAACGGCAGGCGAATCATGGCCAGCCATCACCATGAGGGCCGCCGTCTCCAGCGGATCGGCCCGACCAACGGTGCAGAACGGGTCCTGCAGGTTGTCGGCTCCGGCGGCAACCAGCGCACCGGCTTCGCGTAGTGAGGCCAGGGCAGTAAGCCCGCGGCCCGGCGACACCCGTTGACCGCGCGCCTGAAGGAAAAGGTTGGTCTGGGGCAGCGCAATCACCCCGATTCCGGCCGCCGCCACCTTCTCGCTGACCCGGCGTTGCACGTCAATGCTCTGAACCCCAAGACTGACGCAGTGGCTAGCCACCACCGGCTGATCGAATCCCGACGCAGACACCATGTCAGCCAACTGTTCGAGGTCGAGTACTTCCGGGTCGAGGGTTTCGTCGGTGTGTAGATCGAGCGGGCGGCCGTACTCCCCCGCCAACTCGAGGCTGGCTCGCATCGAGGCCGAGCCGTCCGGCTCGAGATGCGGACATCCACCAACAACATCGATTCCGAGATCGAGAGCTCGACGCAAGGCAGCCGCGTTGGCAGCACCATCGACACCGACACTCGGTCGACCGACCAACCCGACGAGCTGCAGATCGACACGACCAGCGAGAGCCGCTTTGACCTCGATGAGTGCCTCGACGCCGCGGGTACCGAGATCGGCCTGGATGTCGATGTGCGTGCGAATTGCCGTGCACCCATTGGCCAGGCCCATCAGGGCCGCCCTGGTCGCCCGCTCGACGAAGTCGTCATGACTGATCGATGGGCGATGAGCAATCCATGCCGTGATGGCCCCCATCAAATCGCCAGTCGGGTTGTGCACGATGTCGGCGGTGAGTGCCTTGTCGAGGTGGGCATGCGGCTCGGCCGGCGCCGCCATGAGTACATAGCCATCGAGCTCGTGAACCGTCGAGCCGGGGGGATGCTCGAGGCCAGGCCCAACCTGGGCCACCACCCCGTCGACCGTCACGACGTCGACGAGATCGAGTGAGTCAGAAAGAGCCGAACCATTCAAGGAAGGCTGACCGAGTCGAACGTTGGTGAGCACCGAGGTGCCCGTTGTCGTCTTTGTCATCACAACGCCGGTTGAACTTCTTCAGCGAACCGCTGCATCTGTTCCGCCGTCTTTGCGTACGGGTCACCCAACATATTGGGGAAGATCACCAGGTCAGCGAGGCCACCGAGTGCCTCTCGGTACGTGCTGATGCCCTGGATGACATCGTCGGGAGAGCCAACGATCCACACCTTGTTGTCGATCGATTCTTCCAGCGTGGGAATCAGACCCGGCTTTGCCGGCTTGCCGTCTGCGCCCATGTAACCCCGACTCCATCCATAGGGACCGAGGAACTTCCAGAACTCATCGTGGCCCGGTCGCACCGAGGCCCGAGCCAGTTCGTTGGTGTCTTCGATGCAGATATTCAGCACCAGCAAACGTTTCTCACCGGCAGCGAGCTCGTTGCCGTGGGCCGCTGCGTAATTCTCGCCAAAGGTTTGCCACCACTGGGCGGTGAACTCGTGGTTCTTCAACCAGAACACGCCGCCCCAGCCCTTGCGGGGCACGTAGTCCAGCGTTGGAGGCGAGGTGACGGCTTGCCAGGTCTCGAAGGGATGCAGGGGTCGGGGAACAAGCGACAGCGTCTCAACGAAGCCGCCACGGTCGGGGATTCCGGCTGGCGGGAACTCGAAGACGTCGCCCTTGAACGAGAATCGCTCCTCGCTCATGGCCAACATCATGACGTCCATGGCCTCGTCGAACTGCTTGCGATTCAGTGCATCGGCGGCGGCCGAGTCGGGGTTATCGAAGCTACCGATGTCGGTACCGAGCGTTTGCGCCTCCCGGGGAACCGTGCCTCGGCCAACGCCGAAGATGCCGCGCCCACCTGAGATGTTGTGCAGAATCGAGAAGTCCTCGGCCAGCCGAAGCGGATGCCATTGCCCGACGACGTTGAACATGGATCCGATCCGAATGCGCTCCGTGCGCTCGGCCAAGATGGTGCCGAATTGCAGGCCGTTGGGAACGACCTCGTAACCCTCATGCTGAAAGTGGTGCTCGGTTAGCCAATAGCTGTCGTAGCCAAGCTGATCGGCCAGAACGCCCATCTCGAGCAACTGCTCGGTGGCCCGCCACATTTGTTCGTTCGAGTATCGACGATCGGTCGGAGCAGGCGGCCCAGCCCCAGCGTCGTCCATCTCGACCCCGCCGAACATGAAGACTCCCGTACGCATACTCGAACGCTACTGGGTCTGTCCCCCAACGCTCTTGAGGTTTCAGACTCTCTCGGGCCTTCTTGCCGCCTTAACGCTTCGAACTCTCACGAAGCAAGATCTACGCTGCGGATCATGAGCATCGAAGCCTCGAACGTCGACGTCAGCGAGCAGGGATCGGGACCATCTGTCGTGTTCACGCACGGGTGGACCGACAACCGCACATCGTGGACCGGCGTCATCGACGAATTGGCCGTCGACAACCATTGCGTCAGCTGGAGCCTCCGGGCTCACGGCGAATCTGAAGTGACGGCGCCGGGTTCCTACAGTCGCGAGCACGGCCTCGCCGACATGATGGCCGTCACCGACCGAGCCGATGCCCCGTACGTGCTGGTTGGTCACTCACTCGGCGGTTACCTCTCGTTGGCTCACACGCTGCTGCACCCAGAACGAGTGCGGGCCCTCGTGCTGGTCGGCGCGGGCCCCGGATTCACCAAACAGGAAGCCATGGATCAGTGGAACGCCATGGTCGACAAGTCGGCGGCGAAAATCGGCGTACCGGAAGGAGCCGAGGTTCTCTCGAAACACTTCGACTCCTTCGTGATGGACAACCTGGCCACCATCACGGTGCCGACTCTGGTCGTGATCGGCGAGGGTGACAAACAATTCATGGCCTCGGCCGGCGTCTTCGAGAAGCGTCTGGATGTGCAAAACAAAGCCATCGTCCCCGACGCCGGCCACTCGGTACATCGGCAACAACCGGCAGCGGTCGCCGCTGCCATTCGACCGTTCCTGGCCAGCCTTTAGCGGCCCGATCCTCCCCAATCGATCATCCCCGACAAAGCCGGGTGTGCCCGCCGCCGACTCCCTCTACAATGTCCGCTTCCAGCGCTCGTAGCTCAATTGGATAGAGCATCTGATTACGGATCAGAAGGTTGGGGGTTCGAGTCCCTCCGAGCGCACTACATAAGTCCAGGTCAGAGCCCCTTTTCGGAGGGGCTCCTTCTATTTCCAAACTCCCGTGAGAACATTTTGAGAACATACGACGGGGCAGGGGGCTGAAATGCCAAAGGTGCGAGGGGTCTATCAAGACTCCAAAGGGTCGTGGTACTTCAAGGTTCGAACGGACA
>JBLINY010000082.1:0-20937 GCA_047638695.1 Acidimicrobiales bacterium
AGCGTCTTGTAGGTCGGATGGTCCTGGAACGGATTCAGCGACGTCTGCAGGCCCAGTAACAAACCAGCGGGCCGGCCGGCGATCTGGGCAACCACGCGACCATCGCCGTCGACCGGAGCCGATGACATGGCCAGCAATTCACGCCACTGATCGGGAACTCGATCGGCCTGAGTGAGTGCATAGGTGACGGTGAGCCCATGGTCGGTGGCTAGCTCGCGCATCCATTCGATATCACTGCCGAAGTTGCCTTCGAGACCGCCAAGGCCAATGTCGCTCGCAACCTCGACCACTCCCCCGCCGGCGTCGGCAACAGCCTTGCCCAACGCCACCATTTCCTCGGCACCGGCGAACGTCCCCGGCACCGGCTCGCCGTCGAGGGCGCGGTGCAACATGGTCCGAGAAGAAGTGAAACCAAGGGCTCCGGCGTCGACGGCTTCACGAACAATGGCGGCCATGGCCTCGATGTCAGCGGCCGTTGGTTGCTCATTCTTGGCGCCACGTTCGCCCATGACATAGGCCCGGACCGACCCGTGAGGCACCTGCGTGGCGATATCCATGACTCGAGGCATCCGCTCGAGCGCATCGAGGTACTCGGGGAAGGTCTCCCACTGCCAGTCGATGCCATCAGCGAGCGCCGCTCCGGGAATGTCCTCGACACCTTCCATCAGCTGAATGAGCCAATCACGCTGATCGGGTTTGGCCGGAGCGAAACCAACACCACAATTGCCCATCACCGTTGTCGTGACGCCATGCCATGACGAAGGCGTCAGCTCCGGGTCCCAGGTCGCTTGCCCGTCGTAGTGCGTGTGGACGTCGACGAATCCCGGCGTGACCAGCAGACCAGTGGCGTCAATCTCTCTGTCGCCGGCTCCGAGATCGGTGCCAATGGCGGCCACCACGCCGTCGTTGATGGCCACATCGGCCAGTCGGGCTGGTGCCCCCGTCCCGTCGACGACCTTGCCATTGCGAATCACGAGCTCATACATAAACAGATCCCTTGTTGTTCTTGCGCGTAGTGGTCCCTGTTGAGACGCTAACAAACGTGACTTCAGCCAACCGAACTGACCCAACTGGCTTCGACAACATCCGACTGGGTGATCTGCCGGCACGAGCAGCAGCTCGATGGGGGAATCGACCGGCCGTTATTTTCGGCGAAGGGGCGACTAAGGACCGAACGGTGGAGACGCATGCCAGCTTCTCGATGGAGGTTGATCGGGTGGCCAAAGGCCTGATGGCGCTGGGGGTCGAGTCCGGCGACCACGTTGGTATCTGGATGACCAATCGACCGGAGTGGCTGCATCTGATGTTCGCCATATCGAAGGTCGGCGGATGCCTGGTGCCACTGAACACTCGCTATCGCTCGGCCGACATGGCCTACACCGTGATCGATGCCCAGTGCAGCACGCTGGTGACCATCGACCGGTCGGGGCCGATCGACTACCGGGCGCTGCTGGCCGAGGCCCGATCTGAAATCGAGGCCGCTGGGCACCTGCGTTCCATCGTGATGCTCGGCGAAGCAGTGGGGGACGTCGGCGCCACCAGCGAGGACGGTATTGCCAGCGAAGACGGTATTGCCAGAGAGACGGCATGGGAGGCCATGCTCGCCGGCGGCGATGCCGTTCCCGATGCTGATCTAGCCGAGCGAGCAGCTTCGGTTGATCCCGACCAGTTGATGATGCTCGCCTACACCTCGGGCACCACAGGCCACCCGAAGGGGGTCATGCACACTCATCGGCCGCTACGAAATATTCGCGAGCGCACCATGTTGTTGGGCCACACTCAGAACGACGTCCACCTCAACTACCTGCCGCTGTTCCACATCTACTCGTTGTCGGAGATCGCAGTGATGTGCGCCATCGTAGGATCGGCCCAGGTGCTCTTCGAGAGCTTCGACACGCCGGCAGTTCTCGATGCAATGGAGACTCACCAGGCGACCGTCATGCACGGGTTCGACAGCCACTGGGCCGACCTTCTGGCTGAGCAGGACCGCAAAGCCCGCAATACATCATCGCTGCGAGTCGGATCGCTCGCGGCCGGCATGAAGTCATCTATCCCAACCGCCCGACGAAGCCAGGAGGTGTTCTGCCCGACCGTCAGCGGCTTCGGCATGAGCGAAAGCTGGGCCTTCATCTGCTGCTCGCATCCCACTGATTCGATCGAACAACGGACAGAGGCATCGGGCTATCCAATGGACGGTGTCGAGGTGGAGATTCGCGATCCAGACACCGGCGCCGTGCTACCTGCCGACGCTCCCGGCGTGCTGTTCATCAGGAACTTCACCGTCATGCAGGGCTACTGGGCCAACCCCGAGGCGACGGCCGAGACCATCGACAACGACGGCTGGCTCGATACCGGCGATCTGGCTTCGGTACGGCCCGATGGTCACGTTGTACTGATCGGGCGATTCAAAGACATGCTCAAAGTCGGTGGTGAGAACATGTCGCCGGCTGAGGTCGAGGGTTATCTCCTTGCGGTCCCCGGTGTGGCCGAGGTCGCGGTCGTGGCCTACCCCGACGACCGCCTGTCGGAAGTGCCAGTGGCCTACGTTGTTCGCACGAAGGACGCAGGTTCGGATGAAGTGCCGTTGGTGACCGAGGACGATCTGATCGACCCGCTCCGAGGCAAAATCGCTAGCTACAAGATTCCGCGAGCTGTCTTGTTCATCGACGAAATGCCGATGACTCCCAGCGGCAAGATTCGGAAAGTCGAGTTGCGGGCCCGAGCCCTGCGCGACCTCGCCTAATCCCCTATCCGAGCCGATACACCAGTTCGGAGCAGGCAGTTTTAGAACGGGTCAGTTTTGGAAGGGGATGGCGTGCTCGGCCAGATAGTCGAGCTCGGTATCCCAGCCCTCGTCGAGCGACATTGGCCGCAGAACGAATTTGGACAGCCCGGCTTCGAGATGCCGCTGCAACAACTCCTTCAGCTCGGTCGGGCCGAACGGGACGATCTCGGAACGCTCGGCATCGGTCTTTCTCATCACGGCGGCCGTGACGCGGTCAGCGAGCGGCTGACGGGCATACGGGATGCTTATGCCGAAATGGTCGTCGTCGATTGTGCGCCCGGCCTCGGCTGCTGCCGCCTCGATAGTCTTGAGACTGGCGGCAGCCTGCGCAGGCGTTGCTCGCGAAGCCAGCCAGCCATCACCGTGGGTTCCCGTTAGCTGCAAACCCTTTGGACCATTTCCACCGAGCCAGATCTCCAACGGATCCTGTACCGGCGGCGGGCCCACGGTGACGTCTTCGTACACGAACCCGGCGATCTCCGCCGTCACCGACTCACCCGCCCACCATTGCCGACAGAGATCGATGATCTGAGCCATTCGTTCGTTGCGGTCGACCCCACTCACGCCCAGTGCCGCCCGTTCGGTTGCCGACCCAATTCCGGGCATGAAAGCCAGCAAGATCCGGCCGTCTGTTAGCCGATCGAGGTGGGCCAATTGTTTGGCCATCAGCAGTGGATTGCGGCCGGGAACGACCACATTGGTGCCGAGCTTCAGCCGAGTGGTTCGACCCGATGCGATGGCCAACGCCATCAGAGGTTCGACCGAGTCGGTCATTGGTGTATCCGACAGCCAGAGCGTGTCGAAGCGGCGCTTCTCCAAACCCTCGACCAAATCGATGAGGCCCTCAGCGTCAGCGGGCGTGTTGGAGCTGGCAACAGCGATGCGAATCTTCACGACTCTGACGTTAGACCGAGGTCAGTCGACGGAGAGAACGACCTTGCCAAAGGTGGTGTCACTTGCAATGAGTTCGTGGGCGCGATTGGCCTCTGTTACGGGAATCACCTCGTCGATGATGGGCTTGATCGACCCGGTATCAACCAGTGGCCATACCTTTTCGAACAGGGCGTCCATAATCACGCCCTTGGCCTCGATTGGCCGAGCCCGCAGCGTCGAACCGATGATTCGAAGCCGCCGCATGAGCATCGGCGCCAGTCTGAGGTTGGCTTCGATCCCGCCCATCAACCCGATGAGCACCAAACGGCCGTCGGTGTTGAGGCTCTTCAGGTTGTCGTCGAGGTAGGACGCTCCGACCGGGTCGAGGATGACGTCGAGCCCTCGGCCATCGGTCCAGCCTTCGACCTTCTCGGTAAAGCTCCCGTCGTGGCGATTCGAACCGCCGGCGGCGCCGAGCTCGATGCATCGATCGATCTTGTCGTCGCTGCCAGCGGTGACGAAGCACGGATTATCGAATGCTCGGCAGAGTTGGATGCCAGCGGTGCCGACGCCGCTGGCTCCGGCATGGAGCAGCACCGTCTCGCCCGGCACCAAGGCGGCTTCGATGAAGAGGTTGAGGTAGGCGGTGGCAAAGACTTCGGGCAGAGCGGCCGCCTCGGTAAAGGAGAGACCGCCCGGCATTGGCAACACCTGCGGAGCGGGAACGACCACGTCTTCTGCATAGCCACCGCCGGACAACAGGGCGCACACCTCATCACCGGGCTTGAACCGGGTGACCTCTTCACCAACAGCCTCAACGACACCGGCGCATTCGAGGCCCAAGATGGGACTGGCCCCGGGCGGCGGCGGGTAGCCACCCTCTCGCTGCGCCAGGTCGGCTCGATTGACGGCGCTGGCACGGTTGGCAATGCGCACCTCACCCGGACCCATCGATGGGCTCGGGGCCTCGCCCCACACCAGTTGTCCGTCTTCGACCAGAATTGCTTTCATAGGGTGACGGTAGCCAACCCCGCCGTCTGCGCTCGCATCGCTCGGGGGCAGTACGTCAGACGGGTTCGAGTCTGGCCGGCACATGTTTGTGCCAGGGGGTGCCGGCGTACGCATCTTTCCAACCGATGCTGGTGAGTTCGTTCGTCGACACGCCGTAAACCTCGGGGTTGCCGCCGCCGGGGGCGTACTCGAGACCATGACCGTTGGGCAGGGCCACGTGACCGTCGCGGTAGGTGTTGTTGACCTCAACAACCGCAACCTGGCTGCCGCCGGCGGTTGTGATGCGGACGCGGCTGCCATCCTCGACACCGACCTTGGCCGCGTCGGCCGGGCTCATGCGTAGGGCGCCCTCTTTGTCCTTCTTACGCCACTCCGGGTCGCGCATGTTGGCGTTGGTGGTGAAGGCACGTCGTTCGCCGGCCGAAAGTATGAAGGGGAAGTCGTCGCTTGCATGGGTGGTGGGCAACTCCGACAGCTTGGCCAGATCGGCGATGAGCTCAGGCATCTCCATATTGATCTTCTGATCCGCGGTACGAAGAAGATCCCAGCTCTCCTCGTAGTCGTGCTTGGTGTACGTGACCCCATCAACGCCACGTTCGATCATGGCTTGGAAGAACTGATTGCCCATCTCGTGCGCCTCGCCGGTAAAACCGGCAGCCGACATGGCCTTGGCATTCTTTAGCGCACATCGCTGGGCACTGAACCACAACACGGCGGCCCCAGCCATTCCGTCGGGCAGACTCCGACCCAGCGTTTCGTAGAGCACGACGGGTGCCAAGCCGGCAAACTCAGGATCGGTTGAGGCCATCGAGTTGAAGGCAACAGCGAACGCATCGAGGCCCTGCGCCGCGGCGGCCCGCAGCGGTTCCAGTTTCTCGTCAGGCAGCAACCCAGCTTCGCGGATGAGTCGTGTGTGCATCTCGGGCTCGGGAAGGGTGCCGGCCAGCGGCTCGAGAATCGGCGGCCGCACCGTGAACACGTTCTCGGGAAACGACATGCCGAAGAAGGTGCACTCGACCTTCTCATACTACGACGAGGCAGGCAGTACCCAGGTGGCTTCTTTGGCTGTCTCGGTCATGGCCACGTCGATTACCAAGGAGAAATCGAGGGCTCGCATCATCTTGCGGAATTCTTCCGAAGAAGCCAGTGAGTGCACCGGGTTGGCCGTCTCGATGATCATGCCCCCGGTGACGGGGGCTTTCGGCTCGCGACCAGTTGTCGAGTAGTTGTAGATCGAGATCAGGGACGAGTGGCCCGTCATGGTGCCGGGTCGGGCATAACTTCCGACCAGCACCCAAAGCAGCTTCTGCAAATAGCTAACCAGCGTCGAGTTGGGGGCCATCTCGACCCCGAGGTCTTCCAGGACCGACACACTCTCCGCCGCGCTGATGCGGCGGGCCGCCGATCGGATCAAGCTCTCGGGCACATCGCAGCGTCGAGCAAAGTCGGCAACGTCGACCTTGGCCAGTTCGACGACGACGTTCTCCGACCCTGTCGTGTTCTCATCGATCCAGCTTAAGCACTCGTCGGCTCTCATCGAAGCCGTGAGAATGCCACGGGTTCTTACCGGCGAACACTGACAGCTCGGCATGGTGGAAATCACCATGGAGATGGGTTCCGAACATGTGGCCGTCGACCCACGCCTCCCCTGTCTTCTCCTGGGCCAGCGCGTTCGAGCGATACTTAATACCGAAGGCACTCCGCAGAGCTGCTCCGTAGGCGCCACCGAGATGATTGCCCTGAGCACCGCCCCGTAGTACATGATCTTGTCCTGGCCATGAGCCTCACCGAGGGCCTTCATCTCGGCCACGATTTCGGAGATGGCGGAATCAGTGGAGTTCTCTGGTTCGTCGGAACGGCCAGGTCTCGTTCTACGACCGCAACGTTTGTCCGGCCAGCGACCCGGTGTGCTCACCGTGATCCATGAAGACCTCGCCGTTGACAACGGTGTAGTCATAACCACTCGACTTTTGGATGTAGCGGCCGGCGCCATTTGGGAAGTCGAACACGTACTCGGGCTGCGGCAGTTGCAAGTTGTCGAAGTCAATCACGTTGACATCGGCGAAATTTCCTTCGATCAGGCGACCCCGTTCCTTGATGCCGAAGAGGTCGGCGGTGTCCGAAGTGAGGCGGCGCACTGCTTCCTCCAACGGCCAGCGACCCTTTTCGCGCACCCAGTAGGTGAGGTAGAACGTGGGCTGGCTCGAATCCATGATCTGACCGACGTGGGCACCGGCATCAGCCAGGCCAAGGGTGACCATCTCATCATCCAGCATCTCCTGCACCGCATCAAAACTCTGGTTCAGGATGGGGTAGTTGAGGTTCAGCGGCCCGTCCGCCTCTAGGCACATCTGGATGTACGCCGTAGCCGGCGACACGCCACGCTCGGATGCAATCGTGGCCAGGTTGTCCTCTGGAGCGCAGTCGTATCGAGCGTCGCCGTCGGGCAACATCCACATACGCTCGGCCGGCGCGGCCATCTCAGCATCGGCCAACGCCTCCTGGCGAGCCGGATCCCGTAGTGCCTCGAGACGATCGTCGGCAGGCATCTCAAGCAGTTGCTTCCAAGCCGAGCTGCGGAAAGGGAGTCGATTGGTGAGGGTGTAGATGACGCCGATACCCCGGCACGTCGTCTGCGGGCGAACCATCGCTCCTGCCGCGTTCTCCTCCTTGGCGAACTCGATGACTCGCTGGTACAGCTCGGGCCGAGCGTCTGAATGCACCAGGCCGAAGCTGACGGGACGGCCGCTGCGTCGAGACACCTCGCCCATCCACCCGACCTCGGTTCGAGTTCTCGGTAGGTGCTCCTCACGATCGCGCTCGCCGAGCCGGGCAGCGGCCTCGAAGACACCCTTACCGTGCTTGCCCAACACATCGCCGAAGGCCAGCAGCTCGGCTTCGTCGGCAAAGGTTCCCGGTACCTGACGACCATCGGGAACCACATGGAGCAACGTGCGAGAGGTCGAGAAACCGAGGGCTCCGGCTCCCATGGCCTCATCGACCAATAAGGCCATGGCTGCGATGTCCTCTGGCGACGAAGGTTCCTCGGACATCCCACGCTCGGGGCCCATGGCCGCCAGGCGTACGGCGGAATGACCAACCATGCCACCGACGTTGATGCCCTTCTCGGAACGATCGATCCATTCGAGATACTCGCCGTAGGTCGACCAATCCCATGGGAGACCCTCGAGGATGGCTTGCTGCGGAATGTCCTCGACGCTCTCCATCATCTGGGCCAAAAACTCGGCGCCACCGGGTGCAACAGGGGCGAAGGTGACACCGCAGTTACCGAGCACGGCGCTGGTGATGCCGTGCCAGCAGCTGGAAGTCTGGATGGGGTCCCAGGCGATCTGGGCATCGAGGTGGGTGTGGATGTCCACGAAGCCCGGGGTCACGATGCGGCCCCTTGCATCGATCTCACGTTCAGCCGTTCCCTCGTACCGGTCAACAACGGCGGTGATTCGATCGCCGGTGATGACAACATCGGCGACTCGACCGGGGGCACCGGTGCCGTCGTGTACGACACCGTTTCGGATGACGAGTGTGGGTGTATCGCTCATGATGCGCTCCAGGGTTGGTCGATCTTCCTAGTTTGCCGCACCCGCGGCGGCCATGGCGACTTACTGGTCAGCCACGACCGCGTAGCGGTCGCTAGGTAGGAGACGCTCCAGGGGCAAAGCACTAGTCTGCGTCAACGCGGTTCCATGCCCGGGGCCGATGAATTCAGCAGGAGAAGAGCAATGCCACAGGAAGTACGCGGCGTCATCGCCAGAGCCAAGGGCGAACCCGTCACCGTCGAGACAATCGTCATTCCGGATCCGGGCCCAGGTGAGGCTGTTGTGGCCGTCCAGGCTTGCGGCGTGTGCCACACCGATCTGCACTACCGCGAGGGTGGCATCAACGACGAGTTTCCGTTTCTACTCGGCCACGAGGCGGCGGGTGTTGTCGAAAGTGTTGGCGATGGGGTCACCGAAGTTGCACCCGGCGATTACGTCATTCTGAATTGGCGCGCTGTCTGCGGCCAATGCCGATCGTGCCTCAAAGGCAAGCCGCAATATTGCTTCGCCACGCACAACGCCACTCAGAAGATGACCCTCACCGATGGCACCGAGCTCTCACCGGCGTTGGGCATCGGTGCATTCTGCGAAAAGACACTGGTCGCTGCCGGTCAGTGCACCAAGGTTGATGCTAGAGCCAAGCCCGAGGTCGCTGGCCTGCTGGGTTGCGGCGTCATGGCTGGCCTCGGTGCTGCGATGAACACCGGCGAGGTCGGCCGGGGGGACACCGTCGCCGTGTTCGGCTGCGGAGGCGTTGGCAACGCAGCAATGGAAGGCTCCCGCCTCGCCGGGGCCAAGACCATCATCGCCGTCGACATCGATGATCAGAAGCTCGAGTGGGCCAAGGAGTTCGGCGCTACCCACACCGTGAACTCGACGAAGGAAGATCCGGTCGAGAAGATCCGCAAACTCACCGATGGCAACGGCGTCGACGTCGCCATCGAGGCCATCGGCCTGCCCCAGACCTACGAGCAGGCGTTCTACGCCCGCGACCTTGCTGGCACCGTGGTGCTGGTTGGGGTGCCTAATCCCACGATGAAGATCGAGCTTCCTTTCATCGAGATCTTCGGTCGTGGCGGATCACTGAAGTCGAGTTGGTACGGCGACTGCCTCCCGAGCCGCGACTTCCCCATGCTCATCGACCTGTACCTCCAGGGCCGGCTCAACCTCGATGGTTTCGTTACCGAGACCATCGATCTCGACTCGGTTGAAGAGGCGTTCCACAAGATGGAAGGCGGCGGCGTCCTCCGCTCCGTCGTGGTCCTCTAGCACCCAGCCAAACCAGCCAAATTGTTTTCCTGAGGCACCGTGACGGTGCCTCAGGAGGACAAGAACGCTTTGGTGGGACTGAGGATTGGTTAGTCGAGACCGGCGAGGAACGACACCAGAGCGGCGTTGACCTCGGCTGGGAATTCCTGCTGCAGCCAATGGCCGGCACCCTTGATGATCTCGTAACTCCGGAGATCGGCCAGCGCCATTTGCATGGCGGCGAGATTCTGCGGGTGTTGCCGGCGATGAGATCAGTTGAGCCGCCCATGTACATAGAGGGCTGCTTAATCGTCGTCCCGACACAGGGAGCCAGCGCTCCGGGGAGTTTGTTGATGTTGCGATACCAGTTCAGGCCGCCCCGGAATCCGGTGCGCTCGACCTCGGCCACGTAGAAGTCAACATCGTCCTGGCTAAGCCAACTGGGCAGCGTCTCGGGCACGATCATTTGCTGGCTCATGGTCTCACCCTTAGGAAAGTGGCCATCCCATCCGCTCTCGAGATCCCCGTTTCGTACCGCGTCGCCCGAAACCGAGTACAGAAAGCCCAGCACATTGCGCCGCACGTCACTCTCGAGATCGGCTTCGGCAACACCTGGCTCCTGGAAGTACAGCCGGTAGTACTCGCGTTCGGGTCCGGCGTTCATTTCCATCAGACCGTTCACCGTGACACCATCGGGCAGCCCGCCAACTGCTGGAGTGAACGGCACGCTGAGGCACGCGACGGCCCGAAACATGTCGGGTCGGGTTAGGGCCGAATACCAGGCCACCGGTGCGCCCCAATCGTGGCCCACCACCACAGCGGTCTCCTCGCCAAGCCCGCGAACAACAGCGGTCACGTCGCCGATCAAATGGTGGATTGAATAGGCGTCGACATCGTGCGGAGCGTCGGTGAGGCCATAGCCCCGCATCGACAGAGCGACGGCCCGGTAGCCAGCCGCCGCAAGGGCCGGCAATTGGTGACGCCAGGAATACCACGACTCGGGGAAGCCGTGGCACATGACAACCAGGGGACCCTCGCCTTGCTCGACGTAGTGGATGTTGATCCCATTGGCCTTGAGGTTGCCCTGAGTGATGTCGTCGTGTGAGAACGCTGGTGCGGGGATTGCCATCGACGAAGCTTGGCACCCAATACAGTTCGCCGCATGGCCCGTATCGATCACGTCACGACCGCTGGAATCTTCACCCTCGACGGCGAGGACTTCGAGGTCGAGAACAACGTCTGGATCATCGGCGACGACAACGAGGCCATCGTCATCGACGCCGCCCACGACCACCGCCCCATTCTCGATGGCCTCGGCGGCCGAACACTGCGGGCGATTATTTGCACCCATGGTCACAACGACCACATCAACGCCGCAGCCGATCTCGCCGACGAAACGGGGGCGCCAATCTTCCTGCATCCTGATGATTCGATGCTGTGGGAGGTCGTCTACCCCGACCGCCGGGTTGATGACTCGCTGGCCGACGGCAAGTTGATCGAGGTTGGTGGCGCTGAACTGAACGTTCTGCACACGCCGGGCCATTCCCCCGGCGGTTGCTGTTTGCATCTTCCGTCCGAGGGATTGCTCTTCTCAGGCGACACCCTTTTCAATGGCGGTCCGGGTGCAACAGGCCGATCGTTCTCCAGCTACGACCTCATTCTCGACTCGATCGAACAACGCCTGTTCGCCCTACCGGACGAGACCACGGTGCACACCGGTCATGGCGACTCGACCTCGATCGGCGCCGAATCAGTCAACCTGGCCGAATGGCGAGCCAAGCAAAACTGAGCTCACGAGCGACCGAGCACACTCGCTCTCACTCGACAGTCACCGTGACTGTTCCGTGGGCGCAATCACCGTTCACATCGCAGATTTCGTAGACAAGGGCATCGTCGCCGGCGAAGCCCTGATCTGACTGATAACGGATGCGCACGTTCGACGGGTTGCCGGGCGGGGTATGTACCGACACCGTGCCGTCCGCTGGTGCCGTGACGATGCGCAGACTCGCGTAGCCAAGCGCAGCCGGCGACGTATCGTTGTCGAGCACCCAGATCTGCACCTGAGCCCCGGTGTTGGCCGACGCTTGATCGGCGATGGCCCAGCCGCTGACACCCATCGTTGATGGCGAAGCGCTCGTGCTCGTCGAGGGGGCTGGCGGAGCAGTTGTGCTGATTGACGGCGCGCTTGTGGTTGTCGATGGAGCGGTTGAAGATTCCGTCGTAGGCGAGGTGGTTGTCGGAGAATCGGCAGGGACAACTGCCTCGGTCGCGGATTCGGTGGTTGGCGGGCTCGTCGATGTCAGTTCGTTCAAAGGTTCATCGCGGTCCAAGCCCAACGTCCAGGAACGGCCGAACGATTGCGGGGTCGAAATGAGAACCTGATGCCGCAACCAGCTCCTTGCGTGCTGCTTCGGCTGATACAGGCCGCTTGTACGAACGGGCCGATGAAATGACGTCGTAGGCATCGGCAACGGCAAGTATTCGACCAGCCAGCGAAGTCTCGCTACCCACCAGGCCGGCCGGATAGCCGCTGCCATCCCAGTGCTCGTGGTGTTCAGTTATTGCTCCGATCGCAGGTCCCAACCATGTACGCAGTGGGGCCAGGAGCGCTTCTGCCGCAACCGGATGGTCTCGAAGAATCTCCCACTCCACCGGTTCCAGAACCCCGCGCTTGTTCAAGATTTCGCTTGGCACCGACATCTTTCCGACGTCGTGCAGCAAAGCGCCCCAGGCCAAAAGGTCCCGGTCGTCGCTGCTGAGGCCCAGCTCATCGGCGATCACTTCGGCGTAGGCCCGGACGCGTTCGCTATGGCCACGTGTCCGCCGATCATGCAGGCCCAACAACGTCACCAACTCGATAGCAACAGCAGCGGCTTCGACTGGGTCAGAACCAAGGCCCTGCCGTCGGATCTCGCTGATTCGTTTGCTCCGGCGAGCGATCGTTCCACTACGGAGAGCTAGTCCAAAGCGCGACGGCGCTCGATCGGGAAAGGCCAGCGAAAGCCGGAAAAGGAGGGCGAGCGGCAGCAACCGCCTCGAGAGCCGCTCGACGACCAGAGATGTGAACGTGCCCAGCAACGCGGCCTGGACAATCCAGATAACGAGACCGGTCAAACCCTCAGGCCTGACGAGGGAATCGGCGAGGAACCGCACAACCAGCCAGGCCGTTATGAACGGCAAGACGTAGGCGGCGAGTTGAAAGAACAGCGCGACAAGCGGCTTTGCCCTCCAGCGGGTTCGGTCGCTATCAACCACCCGAGGCGTTGAGCTACTTGCCACGTATTCGACATCGACGACTACGTCGATTCGCTGAATGGGTGAATGCGCCTGCGATCGCCGCGGCTAAGTTCCGGAAATGTCTGAGAAAATCCTCGTCCCTAATCGAGGCGAAATCGCAATTCGCATCATCCGAGCCGCTGCGGCCATGGGCCACTCGACCGTGGCCGTTCATACAGCAGACGATGCCCGGTCGGCGCACGCCTCTTTGGCCGACGAACGGGTCGAACTTCCGCTCGTCGGTGTTGCCGGCTACCTCGATATCGAAGCCATCATCAAGGCGGCCGTAAGCGTGGGGGCGACGGCGGTGCACCCCGGCTACGGCTTCTTGGCCGAGAATGCCGACTTTGGTCGGCGTTGTGAGCGAGCCGGGCTGACGTTCATCGGGCCCGGGCCGGATTTGCTCGAATTGTTCGGCGACAAAGTTCAGGCTCGGAAGGCCGCTGCGGACGCCGGCATCACCGTTCTTGCTGGCTCCGACGGGCCTGCAGATCTCGATATTGCAGCCGATCTGCTCGCTACCCATGGTGCCGTGATGTTGAAAGCCGTTGCGGGCGGAGGTGGCCGCGGCATGCGGGCCGTTCGTTCGATTGACGATCTGGCGCCGGCCTGGGAGCGTTGCGTCTCCGAGGCTGGTAAGGCGTTCGGAAACGACAAGATCTACGTCGAGCAATTGGTCGACAACGCTCGCCACATCGAGGTGCAGATCGTGGGCGACGGCAGTGACGTGATCCACCTTGGCGAACGCGATTGCAGCGTGCAACGGCGGAACCAAAAGCTGCTCGAGATCGCCCCCGCTCCCGGCCTGTCACCCGCAACTCGCGATCGCATCTGCGACGCGGCGGTGACTCTTGGCCGCTCAGTCGACTACCGCAATGTCGGAACCGTCGAGTTCCTGTTGGACGCAACCGATGGCGAGTCGTTCTGGTTCATCGAGACCAACCCTCGGATCCAGGTCGAACACACCATCACCGAACAGATCACCGGCATCGACCTGGTCGAGACCCAACTGGCCATCGCCGGCGGATCATCGCTGGGCGACCTTGGATTGTTGGACGTCATCACGCCGACGGGATGCGCTATCCAAGCCCGCATCAATGCCGAAACCATCGACGCGGCTGGCCAGGCGATGCCGACTTCGGGAACGGTCACGGTCTTCGAGCCCGCCGCCGGCCCCGGGGTTCGGATCGATACCGCGTGCCACGTTGGCTTCCAGTCGAACCCGAATTACGACTCGCTGCTGGCGAAGCTCATTGTTCATCATCGAGGTGGTTTCGACGACGCACGATCGAAGCTCCACCTCGCACTACGAGAGACAACGATCGACGGCCTCACCACCAACCTCGGCTTCCTGCTGAACCTGGTGAGCCACCCCGACATCGGCGCGGCCACAACATCGTTCGTCGAGTCGAACCTCGACGCGCTTCGGGCCGACGTCGATCACGGCCTTCGACGACGCATTCCCATCAACGATCCAACCACCGCCGATGTCACACCAGCCAGAGCCGGCGTGCGGCTCGAGAGCAACGACCCCCTAGCGGTGCTGGACTTCGGTCAGTCCGAACGCGACTCGTCCGGTCCGACCGGTCGGCAGAGCCCGGGCGAAGCCGATGAAGTCCCCGAAGGAATGGCCGCCGTCCGCACGCCCCTCCAGGGAACGGTCGTAACCCTCGAAGTGGTGGCCGGTGACGAAGTCCGGGCTGGCCAGCTCGTCGCCGTCGTCGAGGCAATGAAGATGGAACACGAGGTGGTGGCGCCGGCCAGCGGTCTGGTGCACGCCGTCTCGGCCACACCGGGCGAAACCCTTTGGGCTGACCAGATTCTGCTGCTGATCGCCGAGGGAGATGTCGGGACCGACGCCGAGACCGAGGAGGAGGCAATCGATCTCGATGAGATTCGCCCGAGCCTGGCCGAGGTACTTGAGCTTCGAGCTCGGATGATGGATGAGGCCCGCCCCGATGCCGTCGAGCGACGCCGCAAGACCAAGCAACGAACGGCTCGTGAGAATCTCACCGATCTCGTCGACGACGGCACGTTCGTCGAGTACGGCCCAATGGCGCTGGCCGCTCAACGGCGTCGACGCACCCGCGACGATCTCATCAAACGCAGCCCGGCCGATGGTCTGCTCACAGGCGTCGCATCGGTGAACGGTGAGCTGTTCGACGACCCGACAAACCGTTGTGCAGTCATGATCTACGACTACACGGTTTTCGCCGGGACGCAGGGCGTTCGCAATCACGCCAAGACTGATCGCATCATCGATGTTGCCACCGAAGGCCGGATGCCGTTCATCCTCTACGCCGAGGGAGGTGGTGGCCGGCCGGGCGACACCGACGGCGGCGACTTTGGCAGCCGAACCTTTTCTCGTTTTGCAACCATGAGTGGCCTGGTCCCGATGGTTGGCGTGGTCTCGGGGTATTGCTTCGCCGGAAATGCTTCGCTGCTTGGTTGTTGTGACGTGATCATCGCAACCAAGGACGCCAACATCGGGATGGGAGGGCCGGCCATGATCGAAGGTGGTGGGCTCGGCATCTTCCGCCCCGAAGAGATCGGTCCGGCCGAAGTCCATACCGCCAATGGCGTCATCGACGTTCTGGTCGAAGATGAAGCCGAGGCAACCGAAGTAGCCAAGAAGTACCTCAGCTACTTCCAGGGTCCGACGGACAACTGGGAAGCTCACGATCAACGATATCTTCGCCGGGCCATCCCCGAGAACCGTCTTCGCACCTACGATGTTCGCCAACTCATCGAGCATCT
The DNA here is from genome assembly GCA_047638695.1 of Acidimicrobiales bacterium. Taxonomy (GTDB): domain Bacteria; phylum Actinomycetota; class Acidimicrobiia; order Acidimicrobiales; family SZUA-35; genus JAHECQ01. The sequence goes on from JBLINY010000082.1 coordinate 15,508, forward strand.
GGCTGATGTCGACTCGGTGCTCGAGATCCGCAAGGACTTTGGTGTTGGCATCGTTACTTCGTTCATTCGGGTCGAAGGACGACCAATGGGCCTGATCGCCAACAATCCGAACCACCTCGGTGGCGCCATCGACAGCGACGGCTCCGACAAAGGCGCCCGCTTCATGCAGCTCTGTGATGCCTTTGATGTGCCCGTGCTCTTCCTCTGCGACACCCCGGGCATCATGGTTGGACCCGAGGTCGAGAAGACGGCGCTGGTGCGCCACGCCAACCGAATGTTTCTGATCGGCGCCAACCTCGAGGTGCCGACCTTCACCGTCATCATCCGGAAGGCCTACGGACTGGGTGGGATCGCTATGGCTGGCGGGTCGTTCAAGGCTCCGGTCTTCAGCGTTGCCTGGCCGACAGCCGAGTTCGGGCCGATGGGGTTGGAGGGATCGGTGAAGCTGGGCTTCCGGGCCGAGCTAGCTGCGATCGAGGATCCCGACGAGCGCAAAGCCCGTTACGACGAGCTCGTTGAGAAGGAATACCAACGAGGCAAGGCGCTGAATCACGCCACTGGTTTTGCCGTCGATGACACGATTGACCCGGCCGAAACCCGCCATTGGTTGGCCAATGTCCTCAAGTCTTTGCGTCCACCACCCGAACGGGAAGGCAAGAAGCGTTCCGCGGTCGACGGATGGTGAAATCTCATGCAGAAGAAGCAACTCGTGCTCGGCGTGCCGGCCGTCATCGTCGTGATACTGGCGGTTGTCGCCTGGCAGCTGGGGTTATTTTCTTCTGAACCAGACGACGCCAACCTCGACGATGCCCTAGCCACCGTCACCGTCACCGGCGACGATGGGAGCGGCGAAAGTGGGGCCGCGGCACCCACCTTTAGATCTGACGCGGTCGTCTCCTGTCCGGTGCAGGCCACCGAGCCAGCCGATGAATCAGCTGCTGCCATCAAGTCGATCGACGATCTCATCGGCGTGTGGGAAGTCAGGCAGTCGGAGGCAACCTTCGTCGGGTATCGAATCGATGAGATCCTGAGCGGTCTCGACTTCGAGGCTGTTGGCCGCACCGGTGCGGTGAGCGGTGCGGTCGAATTCACGAGCGGCGAGAGCGGCCAGTTCGAGGTATCCAGCATTGCCGTCGCGGCCAATCTGTTCGATCTCACCAGCGACAGCGGTCTTCGAGACGGCCAGATGAAGTCACAGGCCCTCGAAACCAACACCTTCCCGACCGCCTGCTTCGACCTCACGACGCCGGTGCAGCTCGGTGGCTTTCCGGTTGAGCCCGAAACCTTCGCCTTCCCCATCGCCGGCGATCTCACGATTCATGGTGTCACTCGGCCCGTCGAGGTGGAGCTGGAGGCAACAACCTCCGGCGGCCTCATGTTTGTGGTTGGCTCGACCGAGGTTGCGCTAGCCGATTACGAGATCACGACACCGAGAGCGCCAGCCGTAGCCGGCGTCAGCGAAACAGCCACAATCGAGTTCTCGTTGGTACTCGGCAAGTAGCTCTTTCCCGCCGTGAGCAGCGGGTGACGGTGATACCAGACCCCCGTTGTATGGTCGCCAGATGGTCGAACCAGACTTCCTCCGTTTTGACACGCTGAGTCTTCACGCGGGCCAACATCCCGACCCAACGACCGGCGCACGAGCCGTTCCGATCTACTTCACGACCTCCTACTCGTTCCCCGACACCGACGAGGCGGCCGCCCTTTTCAATCTCGAGGCGCCAGGTCACATCTACAGCCGGATCTCTAACCCCACCGTCTCTGTTCTCGAGGAACGAATCGCGGCGCTTGAAGGAGGCGTCGGCGCCGTATGCACGGCGAGCGGGACGGCGGCGCTCCATTTGGCCATCGCCACCTTGCTCAGTGCAGGTGATCACATCGTGTCCTCGAAGAACCTCTACGGAGGCTCCTACAACATGATGAGCCTGACACTCCCCCGGTTTGGCATCACAACGACGTTCGTAGACCCCCGCGACCCCAAGGCGTTCGCGGCTGCGATCCAGAACAACACCAAGATCGTGTATGCCGAGACGCTGGGAAACCCGGGCATCGAAGTCCTCGACATCGAAACGATCGCAACGGTGGCCCACGCCAACGATCTTCCGCTCATGGTCGACAGCACGTTCTCGACCCCTTACCTGATTCGCCCTTTCGAGCACGGTGCCGACATCGTGATGCACTCGGTCACTAAGTTCCTCGGCGGTCACGGCGTTGCACTCGGCGGTGCCCTGGTCGATGGCGGACGCTTCGACTGGGAGGCTTCGGGTAAATTCCCAACGCTCACCGAGCCCTATGCCGGCTATCACGGCATCGTATTCACCGAGGAATTTGGCCCCCAAGCACTGGGCATGCGGGCTCGGGCCGAAGGCCTCCGAGACTTCGGCGCCTGCATGAGCCCGCAGAACGCATTCCAGCTGCTTCAGGGCATCGAAACGTTGCCGTTGCGAATGGCTCGCCACGTCGAGAACACGGCGATCGTTATCGAAATGCTCGAAAGTCACGATGCCGTCAGCTGGGTTACTCACCCCAGCGTTGCCAGTCATCCCGACCATGAGCTGGCGGCGCGGCTGTACCCGAAGGGCGCCGGGGCCATTCTGAGCTTTGGGGTGAAGGGCGGCCGCTCTGCCGGACGCAAGTTCATCGAGGCCGTGCAGCTGGCCTCTCATCTGGCCAACGTTGGCGATGCCAAAACCCTGGTGATTCATCCCGGCAGCACCACTCACGGGCAGCTCACCTCCGAGCAGTTGGTTGCGTCAGGGATCAGCGATGATCTGATCAGGCTCTCGGTTGGTCTGGAAGACGCCCGAGATATCTGTGCTGACCTCTCTCGCGCCCTTAAGGCGAGCCAGCGATGAGCACACGGGTAGCGAGAACAAGACCAGCGACAACTAGACCCACGACAACTAGACCCACGACAGCTAGACCAACGGCGCAGAGGATGACCCAAGGATGATGCTTTGATCGTCGATGTTCACGGCCACGCTGCTCATGCCGCAACCGGGGGCGTCCCGTTGGCCGACAAAGGTCCGGTCTTGCTTCTTGTTCATGGTGCCGGGATGGATGGCACCGTCTGGCAACAGCAAACCCGATTCTTGGCCCACCGGGGAATCCGTCCATTAGCGGTTGACCTGCCCGGCCACGGCCGGTCGAGTGGCGAACCGCTGCGAACCATCTCCGACATGGCCACCTGGCTCAACGCGTTCATCGGCGCAGCCGGACTCGACCAGCCTGTGCATGTCGCTGGGCATTCGATGGGAACGTTTGTTGCCCTGCAATTGGCGGCCAATCACCCAAATCAGGTGTCGTCGATGGTCTTGTTGGGCACAGCCGAGAGCATGCCCGTACATCCTGAGCTAGTGACCACCGCTGGCACCGATCTCCCGGCTGCAGCCGCGTTGATGGCGGCGTGGTCCTTTGACCGACCGGCTCACCTCGGCCTCAATCCAACACCCGGGATGTGGATGCTCGGCGGTGCTCGAGCCTTGGTCGAAAACGGTCGACCAGGCGCGTTGTCCGCCGATTTCGAGGCCGTCATGGCATATCAACCCAGCACGGTGGCGGCCACCGTTTCCTGTCCCGTTACGATCGTGATCGGTCTCGGCGACAAGATGACCACGCCGGCCTCGGCCCGAGCGCTGGCACAAACTCTTACGAACCCCAAGCTGATCGAGCTGGCAGGCACCGGTCACATGATGATGCTCGAGAATCCTCGAGCTGTTCGTTCCATCCTGAAAGAGACGGTTTCCTAGTGTCCTCCACCTCCCTTACCGATACCTCCCCCCTTACCGAAATTGCACTCGATATCACCGACGGCGTAGCGACCATTACCTTCGACCGCCCCGATGCTCTCAACGCCATTACGCCGACCATGCTCGACGAGCTCAACCAAGCCGCCGATGCCGTGGCCGCTGACGACGCCGTTCGGGTTGTGGTTCTGACCGGCCGAGGACGAGCGTTCAGCGCCGGTGTCGACCTCAAGGCACTGGGCGAACGCGAACTCATCGACGGCAAAGTCGGCGACATCTTGGACGTACCTGCCCGTCGCTTCACGGCAACCCTGTCGTCGATGCCAAAACCAGTGATCGCGGCCGTCAACGGCTTCTGTTTCACCGGTGCACTCGAGATCGCTCTCGCATGCGACCTCATGATCGTCTCGGACAAGACCAAGATCGGCGACACTCACGCCAAGTTCGGCCTGCGCCCAACCTGGGGCATGACCCAGCGTCTACCAGATGCCGTTGGCATCGCTCGGGCCCGCGAGTTGTCCTACACCGCTCGCACCATCGATGGTGCGGAGGCGGTTGCGATTGGGCTGGCTGTGCGCCTGGCGCCGATCGACACCTTTGCCGACGCCATCGCTCAGCTGGCGAGCGAGATTCTGCCGAATAGTTCCGAGTCATTCGTGGCCTACAAAGATCTTTACCGCGAGCAATGCTCCCTCGATGCCGGGTTGGCGAGGGAGTACGGGCACGACTACTCCTTCACCGACACGGCCGATCGCTTGGCCGACTTCCGCTGACAGCTCACCGGTGAGCACGTTTCGCCACGCGATGGGCCTGCGGCGACTCGCTGTGGGCGAGTGGTTGGAGCTTCGCCACCCCGAACGTCTTGCTCATCAGGCCGAGAAAGCCCGGCTGATGGAGGCCGACCCCGGCGAACTGTTCGTCGTCGCCGAAGGGCTCGAGGAGACAGGGTACGAACTACAGACCGAGATCGCCTCAGAACACCAGCACCAACAACTGTCACCCCCGTCGTTCGACCCATCTCTGCATCCGCTCGACGCGGCCGGGCGGACGGTGAAGGAAGACCTCTGCCTGCGCACTATGAAGGGTGACACGTTGGTGTTGTCGGGTGGCTCGGTTTGTTTCCCGACACGATGGACCCTGCGGGAAAAGGTGGGCAACCCGCTCGATCTCGTTCACGAACCTGTGCCCGGGTACTCGTCCGACCTCGCCGACCGAGTGCGCCGGTTTGTAGACCGACTGGGACCCGGCCCCGGGGTGTGGCGGAGCAACTGGAGCCTGATGCCTACGGCTGAACTCTGCCTTCCTGGCCGCCACGACCACCTACCCACGCGGAACGAACCCGAAGACCTATGGTTTCGCACCGAACGTCAGACGTTGCGACGCTTGCCGGTTTCCCGCGCCGTTGTCTTCACCATAGGTATCGATGTGATGCCCCTCGCCGAAGTGAAACGAAACCCGGAACAAGCCGAGGCTTTCGCCTTGGAACTGGCCCAGCTTTCACCCGAGTTCCGGTCGTACAAGGGTCTCACCGAGCAATCGACCGACATCATCAACTTCCTCTGAGCGGATTGAAGACGAGGCCGACAGCTGAATTGGCCGGCCAGTGCACGTCCTATCGAAATTGACTGACCTCGTCAGCCAATAAAAGGACGGGATACAACGGTCCGTGACGCAGCTTGGGAAC
>JBLINY010000083.1:0-20935 GCA_047638695.1 Acidimicrobiales bacterium
CCAGGTCGGCCAGCTCATCATCTCCTTCGACCACCACACGGGTGTCGAGCCGACCTGATGCGATGTCGCTCGTGGCTTGCTCAATACGCTTCAGTGGTCTTGTGAAGCGACTACTTAGCCAGGCTGCGAGAAGCGCACTGGCAACAATGACGGCAGCAGCGGAGAGCAGGAACCAGATCCGGGCCTGGCGTCCGATAGAGCTGACGTTCTGTTCGACCAAAATGGCCAGGGTCCTGTTTTGCAGCTGCGGTGGACCTCGCCCGGGTCCGGCGGTTTGCTGTAACCCGACCACTGAATCGCGTAGATCGAGGACGACGCGGCCGCCCGACTCGAGGACGGCGAGTTCGGTGGGGTCGAGGCTGATACCGGTAGCTCGCGTGCTGCGACGCTCCTGGCGCCGAACCGTTCCATCAGGGTCGATGGCAACAACGGCGAGCTGGTCGACATCAAAAGCAGATCCGAGTCGGTCCAATAGCCGGTCGAAATTCTCGATCGAGGCGGATGAGTTGCCGATGTCGGCGAGCGCATCGAGCTGGCTCTCAACATCAGCCCGTGAGTCTTGGCGGGCGCCGAGCTGAGCCAAAAGCAACACACCAGCGCCCACAAGGAGCACCGAAGCAAGCGCAATACCAACGAGGGCGAGCAGGAGGCGCCGCCGCATGTCAGCTGCCTCCTCGGGAACGCCCGTGTTCGTCCCTCAGATGAACCTGATGAACGGTCATCCGAGTCGGTAGCCGGTGCCTCGAACCGTGGCGAGCGGCAAGTCGTCACCCAGTTTTCGCCGGAGCTGGCGAACGTGAACGTCGACGGTTCGAGTATCGCCGATCCATCCCGCGCCCCATGCGCCATCCAAAATCTGTTGGCGGGTCAGCGCCGAACCAACGTGTTGAATCAATAGCTCGAGCAGCGCGAATTCTTGGGTGGCGAGCGAGATCGGATCGGTTGCGACCGTTGCCTCGCGGCGTTCGAGGTCGACGACTACGTTGCCGAATTCGATTCGTTTCGTTGGGTCGGATTGTCGAGCGCCTCGGCGCAGAATGGCCTTGACTCGGGCCACGATCTCGCGGGGCGAGAACGGCTTTGTCACGTAGTCATCGGCGCCCAGCTCGAGGCCGATCACTCGGTCGATCTCGTCGTCACGGGCGGTAAGAAAAAGGACGGGAACATCACTGGTGGCTCGCAGCTCGCGGCAGACGTCGAGCCCATCGAGGTCACCTGGCAGGCCAATGTCGAGGACGACCAGATCGGGTTGCCTGGCCCGGATCGCTTCCAGTCCGTCCTCGCCGGTGGTGGCAACGTGGGTCGCCCAACCTTCGCGTCGGAAGTAGAGCAAAAGAAGGTCGGCGAGATCGGGTTCGTCCTCGACAACCACGATGGTCAGTGATGGCTCGCGAGCCGCAGGAGTGGACACACTACGAGTCTGGCCGCTTCGTGTTAGGGGCAGGTGAATGGTTAGGAGTCTCCCAGCGAGTGTTGCTAAGTTCAGCGCATGTCGAAGATCTCCCTGATTGCGAAACTCACGGCCGCCGAAGGCAAAGAGAGCGAGCTTGAAGACGTTTTGCGAGGCGTCATCACCGCAGCCGCTGAAGAGAACGGCCTCGAGGTTTACAGCGCCCATGCCGCCAGTGACGCCCCCGGCGTCTACTACTTTTTCGAGCTCTACGCCGACCAGGCTGCTCTCGACGTGCACGGCAAGGGCGAGAAGATGTCCGTCGCCATGGGCGCCTTCAAGGGCCTGCTGGCCGGCCGCCCCGAGGTAACGATGATGAATCCGATCGTTGCTAAGGGCCTCAGCCTGTAGTTTCGGGGCCTTGCCCACCTATCTCGACAAGATCCTCGAGGCGCACCGCACTCGAGCCAAGGCTGACCAGCGAACGTTCGACCACGTCGTTGAAGAAGCGCGGGCGATGCCTCCAACACGCGGCTTCGCCGAAGCGGTGCGGCAGGCGTCGGGACTAGCCGTCATTTCCGAGATAAAGCGGCGATCGCCATCGAAGGGCGATCTCAACCCCGGAATCGACCCGGCCGCGTGGGCCCGGTCGTACGAAGAGGGTGGCGCGAACTGCCTGTCGGTCTTGACTGACGAACCCCACTTTGGTGGCTCGGCCGCCGATCTCGCCGCGGCACGCGGGGCAGTTGGCCTGCCTGTGCTTCGTAAAGACTTCACCGTGTGTGTCAACGACGTGGTGGACGCCCGGTTGATGGGCGCTGACGCGGTGTTGCTCATTGTGGCCGCACTCGACGATGTCGAGCTCGCCGACTTTCATGCCCTCGCCGTCGACCTTGGGTTGGATGCCTTGGTCGAGACCCACGACGAAGCTGAGGTCGAGCGGGCCCTCAAGGTCGGCGCCAGCCTCGTAGGAGTGAATCAGCGCGATCTTGTCACCTTCGAGGTCGACACGGCCCGAGCGGTGCGGGTTGGTCGATCGCTTCCAGCCGACGTCGTGCGCGTTGCCGAGTCGGGTGTCGGTGGTCCTGACGATGCCAAAGTGCTGAAAGATGCTGGATATCACGCGGTCCTTGTTGGAGAGTTGCTGGTCAAGAGCGGCGATCCCGCAGCAGCCGTACGGGCGCTGCGGTGCGTGTGACCGGGACCTCTGTGAGAGGGTGCTGTCGTGAGTGAACGTCCGCTCTTTGTGAAGATCTGCGGGATCACGTCGGAGGACGATGCCTTGCTCGCGGCTGGGCTCGGCGCCGACGCCATTGGGCTGATTTTCGCCGCCTCGTCGTCGCGCATCACGACGGGAAAGGCACGCGACATTGTCCGGCGGCTACCGCCCGAGATACTGACGGTGGGGGTTTTTCGCGACGAGAGCCGCGAAAGGGTCGTGAAGATGGCGAACACCGTTGGTCTGCGAGCGGTGCAGCTACACGGGCACGAAACGGCCGAGGACACGCAGTGGGTTGCTGAACGGGTCCCAAACGTTATTCGGGCCTTTGCGTCGGACGATCCGGCTCTCGATCGTCACGAGGACTATGGCGACGTCCGTTTGCTGATCGACTCCCCGTTGCCGGGCAGCGGTCTGGCGTTCGATTGGTCCGTCCTGCCAAGCGGCCCGATCAATCGCGGGTTCATCCTTGCAGGGGGTCTGGGCCCAGAGAACATCGAACGAGCTATCACAACGGTGCAACCGTGGGGTGTTGATGTGAAAACAGGAGTTGAGGCCGAGCCCGGCAAGAAGGACCCGGTGAAGCTGCGCCAGTTCATTGCCCGAGCCCGCGATGCGGCCTCGGCCGACGTGCCTTTTGACTGGGCAACAGATGCGGTGTGGCGGTGACACGGTGACCGACGCTGAAAGGCCGGGCCCTCGCGGCCCAAACGCCGACTGTGAGCTGTGTGCGGCCGACCGCTTCACCCACTGGTATTACGAGGACGAACATTGTTGGGTGGCTGACTGCGAGGTGTGTGCGGTGCCCATGGTGGTGTGGAACGACCATGGCACCGAACCGACCGACGAAGTGGTCGAGCACATGATGTTGATGCTGGCCCAAACCGCTGAGGCCCGATTCGGAGCCGGCGAGTGGAAGACCGATCGCACGATGCGTCAGGTCCCGGAACATTTCCACGCCCATGCTCGTGACGCCGACTGGTGGTCGCAACGCTTTCGGCGGCCGATGAGTAAGTACACCGGGGTCGGCACCACACGGGTCGAGCATTTCCATCCGGGTAGCAGCTGAGGTAGGGGAATCGGAAGAGGGGTCCATCGGTTTACGGTCACATGCGCCGACTGCCCGCTGTCCTCATCGGTATTGCTCTTGTTGCCAGTTCATGTGGTGGCTCTTCGGATGTTGCCCTCGCTGTCGACCCTCCTGATGACAATGAGGTGGGAGCCGCCGGCGACGTTGCCGACCCGGTTGGTTTCGACTATTCGACGATCGACTACGGGGCAGAGCCAACCGGAAATGCTCTCTTCGGTGACCGGTTCAACTCCAACTTTCCTCCACCCGTCGTCCCTATCGGCGAGATTATGGGGGGCGGTCCGCCACCCGATGGCATTCCGTCGATCGACGTTCCCGAATTTGTTAGCGTGACCGATGCAGAGTCGTTCATGGAGGCTGACAACGAACCAATTGTTGCGGTCACGGTGAATGGTGTCACCAAGGGTTATCCAATCAGGATCATGACCTGGCATGAGATTGTGAACGACAGCTTCGCTACCGACGCTGGAGACGTGCCCGTAACCGTCACCTATTGTCCGCTGTGCAACTCGGCACTGGCGTACGAACGTCGAGTAGGGGACCGGGTCCTCGACTTCGGTACATCGGGCGAGCTGTATCAGTCGGCCATGGTGATGTATGACCGTCAGACGCAGTCACTGTGGTCGCATTTTCTGGGCCAGGGCATCGTCGGCCACTACGCCGGGTTGCAGCTCGAGTTCGTCCCGGCTCAGACCCTCAGCTGGAGCACATTCAAGGAGGCATTCCCTGAGGCCCTCGTCGTCGACCAGGCCGCCACCGGTCATGATCGGCGATACGGATCCAACCCCTACCAGGGTTACGACGAAGAGACATCAGGCCCTTTCTTCCCACTTACCCAGGAAATCGACTCTCGACTGTTGCCCAAGGCCAGGGTGGTCGGGATTCGTGACGGGGACAACGGCGTCGCCCTCGAACTGGATGTGCTGGCCCGAGAGGGAGTTGTGGCCGTTACCACCAACGGGTGGAACTATGTCGCCTTCCACCAGGGCGGACTAGTGAGCTCCCTCGACGCCGGCTCGATCAACGATGGTCGTGAGGTTGGTCAAACCGGCGTGTTCGTGGCCGAAGCCGCCGATGGCACCACCCTCACTTTTGCCGCCACCGATGCCGGCTTCGTCGACGACCAAACCAGCACCACCTGGTCGATCACGGGCGCTGCCCTCGATGGACCTCTGGCCGGCGAGCAGCTCGCTCCACTCAGCCACCTGGATACCTTCTGGTTCTCGTGGTCGATCTACCAGCCGAACACCACGATCTACGAGCAGTAACGCCACCTCTCGAGGTGTAGCTCTCGCAGATCGGGGTTGCGCTAGGAACCTAGAGTGCGGTTGACGCCTGAGATCAGGGCTCGGAGTGATGCCGTGACAATGTCGGAGTGCATGCCGACACCCCACAGCTCGACGCCGTCCACCTTGAGCTCCAAATAGCTGACGGCCTTGGCGTCGGCACCCGCTCCGATCGCGTGCTCGTGGTAGTCGAGCACACGAAGGTCGATGCCGAGTCCCTCGGTCAGGGCGTTGGCGAAGGCTTCAATCGAACCGCCGCCATCACCGATGAACTCGGTGTCTTCGCCATCACTTCGAACAACGGCAGCCACCGATGTTCGATCTTGTCCCTGAGCGTTCTGGGCCGTCGAAAATGACACCAGTTCATACGGTTTGGTGATCGACAGGTAGTGAGAGCGGAACTCTGACCAGATCTCCTGGCCCGTTATTTCCTTGCCGGTTGACTCGGCGAGGCCCTGGATGACACGAGTGAACTCGATTTGCAGGCGGCGGGGCAGGTCGAACTCTTGCTCGGTCTTGAGAAGGTAGGCCACGCCGCCCTTGCCCGACTGAGAGTTGACCCGAATGACGTCTTCGTAGGTGCGACCGACATCCTTGGGGTCGATCGGCAGGTACGGAACTTCCCACAGGGTTTGGCCCGTGGCCGCCATGCCATCGAAGCCCTTATTGATGGCGTCCTGGTGTGAACCAGAGAATGCGGTGTAAACGAGGTCGCCAACGTAGGGATGCCGAGGATGAACCGGCAGCTGGTTGCAGTGCTCGGCGATGCGACGACTCTCGTTGACGTCAGTGAAGTCGAGCTCGGGGTCGACTCCCTGGCTGAACAGATTCAAGGCCAGAGTGACGAGGTCGACGTTGCCGGTGCGCTCGCCATTGCCGAAGAGCGTCCCTTCGACCCGGTCGGCGCCTGCCATCACACCAAACTCAGCCGCCGCCACTGCAGTGCCGCGATCGTTGTGTGGATGCAGCGACAAGACGACGGCGTCGCGATTGTTGAGATTCCGGTGGAACCACTCGATCATGTCGCCGTAGATGTTGGCAGTGCTCATTTCTACCGTGGCCGGCAGGTTGAGGATCACCGGGTTGTCAGCCGTAGGTGACCAAACATCCATGACTGCTTCACAGATCTTTTTGGCGAAGGGGAGCTCGGTTCCGGTGAAGCTCTCGGGCGAGTACTCGTACCGAATCTGAGTGGTGCCCATGCTGGCTTCATTGGCCCTGCAGCGCTCGGCGCCATTTACCGCGATGTCGATGATGCCGGCCTCGTCGAGGCCGAACACGACTCGACGTTGTACCGTCGAGGTCGAGTTGTAGAGATGGATAATTGCTTGTTTCGAGCCGGCGACGCTCTCGAAGGTTCGGTCGATCAGCTCGTCACGGCTCTGGGTAAGCACCTGGATGGTGACGTCATCGGGGATGGCACCGTCTTCGATGATCTGGCGAACGAAGTCGAAATCGGTGTCGGAGGCGGCAGGAAAGCCGACCTCGATCTCCTTGAAACCAATCTCGACGAGCTTCTCGAACATGAGACGCTTCCGGTCGGGGTCCATCGGCTCGATGAGGGCCTGGTTCCCGTCACGAAGATCGACGCTGCACCACAGAGGTGCTCGCTCGATGCGGGTGCCCGGCCAGGTGCGGTCGTCGATGTCGACCTGCGGAAAGGGCTGGTACTTCTGGGTGGGCATGACGCCCGGCTTGCCGTTCAGCGGGCCTGCGTCTTGGGGCCGCGTGCTGCGATAGATGTTGCTCACTTTGTTCTTCTCCGTGCGTTGACTTCTGGACTCTGGACGATTCCCGACGCGCCTTAGGAGGCGGCCGGGCTCAGAAGTCGAAGGTCAAGCAAGAACTGCACGGGTTCAGTATAAGCACCGATGGGCAAAGTGGCAGCCCTACTTATTGGTCGATCTCGTCGCGGGCGACGCGGTCGGCGAAGTCACGGAGCTTGGTGATGATCTCGGGGTCGATCGTCTCGGGACGATCGATCAAGCTCATCTTGATTCGTTGGTACACGCTCGACTCGAGGTTGCAGTCTTCGCAATCGGGGAGGTGGGCAGCTACCTCTTTCGCTGTGTCGGCGTCTGTCTCGCCATCGAGGTAGCTTTGCAGCGCCTCCATCACCTGGTCGCACGAGAGTCCCTTGCGGCGTCGGAAGATCGATTTCATCACGACAGGCTCCTTTCGGCGTCGAGACCCCGTTCGCTGATCTCGTCCCTAATGCGTCTCCGGGCTCGATGAAGCCGACTCATGACTGTTCCGACCGGGATACCGAGCAGGTCAGCGGCTTCTTGATAGGCGAGACCGTTGAGATCGACGAGTTCCACAACTTGTCGGAAGTCGTCTGATAGTCGGTCGAAGGCATCTTGAACAACAGCGTCAAAGACTGGCTCGACCACTTCGTCTTCGGGACCAACGTTCTCGGCGAATTTCGTGGAGCGCTCGAACGTGGCCTCCGGATCGTCGAGGAGATCAGGGGTCTTCTTGCGAGCGCGATTGATGTTGGCGTTTCGCATGATGGTGAGAAGCCACGCACGGGGGTAGCGGCCATCAAATCGCTCGATGGCGCGGAACGCTCGTAAGAGAGTCTCTTGGACGAGATCTTCTGCGTCAGCGTTGTTTCTCGTGAGGGAGCGGGCGGTCCGGTAGAGAACATCGAGTTCAGGGAGTACATGGGTCTCAAATGCCTTCGTGGCGTTGGCGGAGGTCATAGCTTCCACCAGCTCATGAACCGGAAGGAATCGAGTCGCATTCCCCGGTCCCTCCGTTTTTGCTGGTCACCTTGCGGTGGCGAAGAGACGTCGTCGTTGGGGCGCACCGAAGCACCCTAACCTGACCCCCGTGGAGCATAAGCGCGTAACGGGCGGCCAAGACCCAAACGATCCCTCGGGTGAGCCGGTGACGGTCTACGAGTTGGTTGGCGGCATGGAGTACTTCATCGCTCTTGTCGATCGCTTCTACGACGCGGTTCAGAGTGACGCGATTCTTCGCCCTCTCTATCCCGAGGACCTCGCCGACGCTCGACGGCACACGGCTCTGTTCCTGGCCCAGTACTGGGGCGGCCCGCCGATCTACAACAACGAGCGTGGCCATCCTCGACTGAGGATGAGGCACGCGCCCTTCGTGATAGCCGAGGCCGAGCGCGACCGTTGGCTGGGTCACATGCTCGATTCCGTTGCCGCGACCGAGTTGCACCCCGAGGTAGAGAAGCTTTTCGTCAACTATTTCGAACATGCCAGCACGGCCATGATCAATAGCGAGTAGCCGCGAGTGTGTCGCGGTTTCGCGGCTTTGTGATTTGCCCGAAGGTTGACAGATCGCACTTCTGGTGCGGGATCTGCGGTCGTCGAAAACGGCGAAATGCTTGACTTTGTCATTCGCTACGGCTCTGCTGGTCCCCTGGTACCCCGATTGGCGGGGATTGAAGTTCCACGAAGAGGAGATCTCCACATGAACAAGACTGAGCTCGTTGACGCCGTCGCCGACGCAACTGATGTGTCGAAGAAGGACGCCGGTGCAGTGATCGACGCCATGTTCGACACCATCAGCAAATGCGTCAGCAAGGGTGAGAAGGTAACGATCCCCGGCATGGTCTCCTTTGACCAGGTCGACCGGAAGGCTCGCAAGGGCTTCAACCCACAGACCGGTCAACCGATCCAAATCCCGGCTTCCAAGGCAATCAAGATTGCCGCTGGAGCAAAGCTGAAGGCCGCGGCCAAGGGCAGCTGATCGTCTGTTATCCAGAGGCTGAGAGAGCCCCTGGATCCAAGTAATAGCTTCAACCAGATGTTGCTGGCCAAAGTCGGCATCCCGGCGGACACGAGAATCCCGTCGCTGGCGCCTTCGGGTGTTGGCGGCGGGATTCTCTCCGTTTTCCGCCTGCTCGAGCCGAAACCGCGTTAGGCGTCGACCATCACCACCATCAGCTCCGCCTGGCAGGCGAGCTCGCCGTCGACGGTTGCTCTTCCGACTCCCTTGCCGCCTCGGCGGCCGAGTCTGGCGAACACAACTTCCAGCTCGAGGGTTTCGCCGGGAACGACCTGGCGTCGGAACTTGGCTCCATCGACGCCTCCGAACAGCGGGATCTTGTTGACAAAGTCAGGATTCGACATTGCTCCGCAGGCCCCGACCTGGGCCAGTGCTTCGATCATCAACACGCCGGGCAAGGTGGGCCGGCCGGGAAAGTGCCCGGCGAAGAAGTACTCGTTGCCGGTGAGCGTCCATCGGCCGACGGCGCGCTCACCCGGGGTCAGTTCGATCAACTCGTCCACGAGGAGAAACGGGGCCCGGTGGGGGATGAGGTCTTCGGGGTGCGGCAGGTCCCTCACGTCGAAGCCTCGAGAGCACCAAGCAACTTGATCGGGGTGTTCTTCGGACTGACCTTGTAGAACGCGGCCGAGATCTTGCCACCGCCGTCGATTAAAAAAGCGGATCGCACAATGCCCATATAGACCTTGCCATAGAGCTTCTTCTCACCCCAGACCCCGTACTTGACGGCCACCTTGTGTTCGGGATCTGACAGCAGCGGAAAGCCGAGATCGAACTTCTCATCGAACTTCAGTTGTTTGGCCACCGGGTCGGGGCTGATGCCCAACACTTTTGCTTCGCCGATTTGGGGAACAACGTCACGCAGCAGCTCCGACTGCGTCGTGCAACCAGGCGTGTTTGCCTTCGGGAAGAAGTACAACAACACCGGCGAGCCAGCCAGAGAAGCCAGAGCCAACTTGTGGCCGTGTTGATCGAGCAGGGTGAACTTCGGCGCCCGGTCGCCGGGGCCAAGGATGACGGTCATGGTCAGGGATCGTAGTCAAGGCCGACCGCCAGCTCACGCCGCCGTCCAGCTCGCGTGCTGACCACGTGAGCGCACGGCGATCGGATGTTCCTGCGTCAGGCTGGACCGAGGACCAAACAGCCGTTGTGACCGCCGAAACCGAAGCTATTCGACATAGCTGGACCTGGCGCCCAGGGTCGACCAGCGGGATCGGTGACCAGGTCAATGGCGGGCAGCTCTGGATCGCGTTGCTCGAAACCGATTGTCGGCGGAACGACCTGATGTTGCATGGCTAGGACGATGGCCGCGGCCTCGAGCGCTCCGGCCGCGCCAAGGGCATGACCGGTCACTCCCTTGGTCGAAGTGACGATGGGCCCGTCTTCGCCGAATACTTTCGTGATGGCGTGGGCCTCGGCCGCATCATTGAGCGGTGTGGAAGTTCCGTGGGCGTTGATATGGGCCACGTCGGCGGCTGCTATGCCCGCGTCATCGAGGGCCAGCTCCATGCAGCGCACGGCGCCGACTCCACCGGGTGCTGGTGCGGTGATGTGGTGCGCATCGGCGGTGCTGGCCGATCCGAGTGCTTCGGCCAGAATGGCTGCGCCTCGTTCGACGGCGTGGTCCCAGTTCTCGAGTACCAGCACTGCGCTGCCCTCGGAAATGACAAAGCCGTCGCGGCGAGCATCGAAAGGCATCGAGGTCCCCGACCTGGACATAGCCGTCATGTTGCGAAAACCGGCGAGCGCGGTTGGCGTAATCGGAGCTTCGCTGCCGCCGGCCATCATGACGTCGACTCGGCCCCAGCGAATGAGGTCAATGGCGTTGCCAATGGAATGGGTTCCGGCCGCGCATGCGGTGACGATGCTCTCGCATGGGCCCTGGAACCCGTGACGCATCGAGACTGAAGCCGCGGCGGCATTCGGCATCATCATTGGAATCAGGAAGGGTGAGACGCGTCGATCACCGCGCTCGTGGCGAATGACGATCTGCTCCTCGTTGGTGATGATGCCACCGATGCCGGTACCGATCATCACCCCGGTGCGGGCCGGATCGGCAGTGAGTTCACCAGCCTGGGCAAGTGCCTCGGATGCGGCGGCCAGCGCAAATTGCGAAAATCGGTCTGAGCGTCGCGCCTCTTTTGGGTTGTCGAAGTAGGGCGCGGCGTCCCAATCTTCGACCTGGTTGACGTCGCCAGCAGAAGGAGGCGCAAAAAGACCCTGCCAGAAGTTGTCACGGCCAATGCCGCAGGTGGCGACGACGCCGACGCCCGTTACTGCGACCCGCCGACCGCGTTGGCCGTCAGCGGTGGCCATCAGAGTTTGCCGACGACCATGTCGTAGGCCGAGCCGACGGTTTCGACGAACTCGAGCTCTTCCTCTTCGACCGTTACGTCGAACTCTTCCTCGAGAGCCATTACCAGCTCAACCAGGTCGAGGCTGTCGGCATCGAGGTCCTCAGCGAATTTGGCTTCTTTCGTCACCTGGGCGGCGTCCACTGACAGCACCTCAACGGCGCACTTGGTAAATCGTTCGAAGTTCTTTTCGTCACTCACTGTTGGTTCCTCCTGAACCGCTTGCGCTCACAGATGTGAGCAGGACTACACGCTAGAGGGCACGCTGGGCGCACACTACGTACCCATACTCAGACCACCGTCGACGGGAATGGTTACCCCGGTGATGTAATTGGCTTGTTCGGAAACCAGAAACGAGACGGCGGCTGCCACGTCGTCGACCTGGCCAATTCGTCTCATGGGTACGACGTCGGTGATTGCGGATCGGGTGGCCTCATCGACGGCATCGAACATGTCGGTCTCGATCGGGCCGGGGGCAACCAGATTCACGGTGACATTGCGTGACGCAAACTCTCTGGCCAGTGAACGGCCGAGGCCGAGTAGCCCGGCCTTCGACGCCGCATAGTTGGCCTGGCCGGCCTGTCCATTGGCCCCAACAATGGAAGACATCAAGACGATGCGGCCCCATCTGGCCTTCATCATGCCCTTGACTGATCGCTTGGCCACTCGGTAGGCGCCCGTGAGGTTGGCGTCGATGACCTGGGTGAAGTCGTCGTCGGTCATGCGGAGCACGAGCTTGTCGTTGGTGATGCCGGCGTTGGCGACGAGGACGAGCACGGGTCCGAGCTGCGTCTCGACAGAATCGAAAGCGGCGTCGACCGAGGACCCGTTGGTGACATCGCATTCGACCCAAAGCAACCGGGCGTCGAAATCAACGGGTTTGGTTCGCGATCCGACCGCCACGCGATATCCCTGGTCGGCGAGCGTCAATGCGCAGGCCAAGCCGATGCCGCGCGTGCCGCCGGTCACGAATGTGACGCGGCCTTCTTTGAGCTGCTGTTCTTCTTCCATCGACTGTGTCACCAGGCAGCAGTGCCGGTGAGATCGCCATTCCACTGCACGATCACGCTGGCCCAGGTCATTCCGGCGCCGAAGCCGAGGAAGAGAACTTTGTCGCCCTGCTTGATGCGACCGCTGTGAAGTGAGTCGGCAAGAGCGATGGGGATAGTGGCCGCTGAGGTGTTCCCCGTCTTCTCGAGAATCATCGCCGTCTTGTCCATCGTGAACCCGAGACGTTTCCACGCCGATTCAACGATGCGTACGTTGGCCTGGTGGGGGATGACGAGATCGATGTCGTCGACGGTGAGGCCCGCCATGTCGAGGCTGGCCTTGGTTGTCCGTTGGATGGCCTTGACTGCTTGGCGAAAGACTTCTTTGCCGTCCATCTGGAGGACATCGCCGTGTTCGGCGTAGAGAATATGGACGTATTCGCCATCGGCCCCGAGATCCCAGCCCAAGATGTCACCGGCCCCCGACGCATCGCGCTGGACGATTGCGGCGCCTGCTCCGTTGCCGAACAAGATGCCGGTGTCGCGGGCCGTGTAGTCGGTGATTCGATCGAGGCTCTCGGCTCCGATTACCAGAATGTTGTCCATTCCCTGCAACATCAGCCCGTTGGCGACAACAAGACCATAAACCCAGCCAGAACAAGCGGCTTGAAGGTCGAAGGCACCGCAGTCGAGACCCAACGCTTTTGCGACGGCTGGAGCCGTGCCGGGACAGATGTAGTCGGGCGAGGTGGTGGCAAGCACCACTTGCTGGATGTCGGACGGGCCAAGACCAGCGCGATCCATTGCTTCTCTGGCTGCCTCTGTCGACAGCTCGGACGTCGAGCTGCCGACGTGGCGCGCCCCGATGCCGGTTCGCTCGCGAATCCACTCGTCTGTCGTGTTCATCGATGCCGCCAGATCATCGTTCGTGATGATCTTCTCGGGTAGCGATGCGCCGATGCCAGCGAAACGAAAGCCGGCGGAAGGGGCGGTTGCGGACATGTCAGTGCGTCCTTGTGGTGGTCGAAAGAGGGAAGGATGCGGCCGGACGAATCATTGTTGCGGCCGACACTAGGCCGTGCGGAGCCAGGCTATGGGTTGCGACGTCGTGACCCGTTCGCCGCTGAGAGCAAGGATGCCCTGAAGAGTGCCTTCGAATGCCGTGCGAACCTCGGTCGAGCCGACGTGCCCAACGAGCTGGCCGGCGGTAAGCGGCGATCCTTCGACCAAGCCGGCAAGGGGCTCGAAGACCCCGGTGGCTGGGCTAACGACGAGCCGCTCAACGGCGTAGAGATATTCGCCCTCTACGACCCCGCCGGTCTCCGATGCACTAGAGAGACCCTCGAGTAGCTGATCGACGTCGCCGGGCGTGCCTATTGAGATCGTGGTCGTGCCCTTGATCGTACGCTTGGCCATGCCGGTGAGGATGGTGCCCGGGCCCAGTTCGAGGAAGACGGTTGCGCCGGCGTCGGCCATGTTGTGCAGGGTGTGGCGCCAACGAACCGGGCTCGTGAGTTGCGCCCCCATGAGGTTTGGCCAATCGTCGGCCGCTGGATGGGGGAGGGCATCGACGTTGGCGAAGACTGGCCGGTTCGGCTGACGGAACTCGGTGTCCTTGATGGCTTTACGCAAGCGATCCCTGGCCGGTGACATGAAGGGAGTGTGGAACGCACCGCCGACTTTGATCGGCATAGCCCGCTTTGCTCCGAGCTCCTTGGCCTGGGCCGCAGCAGCCTCGAGCGCTTCTGGATCGCCGGCAATCACAACCTGGCCGGGAGCGTTGTAGTTGGCAACCCACACGTCGCCATCGGTTCGGGTGCAGGCAAGCTCGACCTTGTCGTCGTCGAGGCCCAGAATGGCAAACATCGTGCCGTCCTGAGCGTCGGCCGCAGTCTGCATAGCGTTCCCCCGCTCGGTGACGAGCCGGACGCCATCCTCGAAGCTGATGCAACCAGAGGCGGTGAGGGCCGAATACTCGCCGAGACTATGCCCGGCGTGGAAGGCAGGTTCAACGCCGGTGCGTTCGACCGCGTCGAGTACGATCATGCTCATCATGAACGTAGCCAGCTGGGAGTTTCGGGTCTCCGTGAGTTCCTCTTGGTCGGCGTGAAGCAGTAGGTGTTCGATGTCTCGACCGGAGACCACGGCAGCTTCTGCCACGAGCTCCCACGAAGGGTGGTCGCTCCAAGCCTCACCCATGCCGGGGGCCTGTGAGCCCTGGCCAGGAAACGTGAACGCAATCATGACGGAACTCATTACTCGGTTCGACCAGTCGTGTCGTCGTTTGGTTTCAGAAATCTCACGGAAAAATCCTGTCCAGACCCGGAGCGCAGGTCAGGTGCGATGGCGTGGGTCACCTTGCGGTGAGTCGAATCTCAGTGGGTGGGATGTGTCCGTTCACGATCGATCGTTCCAACGGAATGCCAACTCTCGCAGACCAGCCGCGGCGAAGGCAACGACCATCAGGAAGAACAGACGACGAGCAGCGACCAACTGAGCACCTCGCGGGCTAGTATCGGGCGCCGCACCTTACTCCAGCCCGGGTGGCGGAATGGCAGACGCGGTGGATTCAAAATCCACTGTCCGAAAGGGCGTGTGGGTTCGAATCCCACCCCGGGCACTCAAATGAGCAGCAGAGCAGCGATTGAAAAGAAACTCTCCCAGACCGCTGTCGATCTGCGCGCTGCACAGGAAGAAGTTCGGGTGCTTGACGAACAGATCGCCCACTTCGCCGATTCCGCCGACGATGCCCGCCTGCGGGCGTTGGTTTCCGAAACCCCCTTGGCAAACCGGGAGCATCACGATGCGGCTCGAACAGTCGCGGCGCTGAACAAAGACCGTCAAGTCTGGGCCGATCGTCTGGTCAAGCTTGAAAAACGGCAAGACGAGCTTCTCGATGAACTGCTGGAGGCCAAGTCGTGACGCAAGGTTTCGAGGCGCCCCAAGTCCGGTTGGTGTTGGCCGAGGACGAAGCACTCATCCGCCTCGACTTGAAAGAGACTCTCGAAGAAGAGGGTTATGAGATTGTCGGTGAAGCTTCCGACGGGGCGCAAGCGATCGATCTCGTTCGCGAGCTTCTCCCTGACGTAGCCATTCTCGACATCAAAATGCCGGGCACCGATGGGCTGACCGCAGCGAAGGTCATAATTCAGGAGCGCTTGGCCGCGGTGGTGATCCTCACCGCATTCTCGCAACGAGATCTGATCGATCAGGCCCGCGACGCAGGTGCGCTCGCCTACCTAGTCAAGCCGTTCCATCGCAACGACCTCGTACCTGCCATCGAGCTGGCTCGGGCCCGGTTTCGTGAGCTCTCGGCTCTCTCGGAGCAGGCCGAGTCGCTCGGCGATCAACTAGAGAGCCGCAAAACCATCGACCGTGCGAAGGGCAAGCTCATGGACGATCACGGCATGTCGGAAAGCGAAGCCTTCCGTTTTGTGCAATCGACGGCAATGAGCGGTCGCACCACGATGAGGGCAGTGGCTGAGCAGCTGCTGGCTGGTGAGCTGAACCCCGAATGAGAGCGATGAGCCTCGTATGACCCAGTCGAAATCGTTGATGTTGATCGATGGGAACTCACTCACGTATCGAGCCTTCCATGCGCTTCCGCCGGACCTCGCAACCGCATCTGGCCAGGTCACGAACGCTGTGTTTGGTTTCACGTCGATGCTCATCTACACCGTGAGAGAGCATCGACCCGACGGCATCGCCGTCGCCTTCGACCTGCCAGAACCCACCTTTCGACACAAGCAACTCGACACCTACAAGGCCAACCGGGCCAAAGCGCCCGATGTGTTGCGCGAACAAATGGGCTTGGTTCGCCAGGTTCTCGAAGTACTGAATATCGCCATCCTCGAGCTTCCCGGCTTTGAGGCCGACGACATCATCGCCACCCTTGCAACCCAGGCCGCAGCCGCCAACCACCGCGTCCTGATCGTCACCGGCGACCGCGACAGCTTCCAGCTGGTTCAGGACCCGCTCGTAAGGGTCGTCTACAACAAGCGAGGCGTCAGCGACTACGCCTTATACGACGAGGCTGGCATCGAGGAGCGCACTGGTGTGCGCCCGGAGAAGTACGTGCAATACGCGGCGCTTCGAGGCGACGCCTCCGACAATCTGCCGGGCGTGCCCGGAGTTGGCGAAAAGACCGCAGCGAAGCTGATCAACACCTACGGCGGCATCGATGGCATCTATGCCAACGTCAAGGATCAAACGCCGAAGCTTCGTCAGAATCTGGAGGAGAACGAAGATCAGGCTCGCATGAACACCATCATCATGGAGCTGGTTCGCGACGCTCCGGTTGGCGCCGACATCGAGTCGTTCTTCGATCGCAGCAACGGTGATGCTGCGGAGATTCGCAAGCTCTTCGACTTCCTCGAGTTCCGAACGCTGTACGACCGGATGCAGGGTGTGCTCGACGGAGCCCGGGGTGACGATGTCGACGGTGTCGCGGCCAAAGACGGCACGGCGCTCGAGCCGGTCCTTGTCGACGGCACTGCTGGCGACTTGGTCGGTTCATCGGTGACGCCGATAGCAGTAGCGCTTGGATACGACGGACAAGCAGTAGCAGGTCTGGCATTTGTCGTCGACGAGCCGGCGTCGAAGGTTGGCTGGGTGTCGATCGGTGACATTTCGGCCGTGACGGCCCTCGTGGGTTCGGATGGGCCCCGCATTGCCGCCCACGACGCAAAGCCGCTAGTTCGGGCTCTGTTGGCCTGCGGAATAGACATGTCCGGTCTTGAGATCGACACAGCTCTTGCCGCCTACCTTCTTGATCCTGCAGGCTCGTCGTACCCGCTCGCCGATCTTCTCTCGGAGCGAACCGAGTGGCAGTTCCCAATCGACGATGGTCCGCCCGAGGGCCAGCTCGACTTTGGCGAGAACACGATCACCCCGGCGCAGCGAGCGGCGGTCGAAGCTTTGGCCGTCGCCCGGGTGGCTCCGCTGCTCCGGGCTGCGCTCGAGGCAGATGGTCTCACCGAGCTCAACCGCACGATGGAAGCGCCCCTCGTTCGGGTGTTGGCCCAGATGGAACACCTTGGCGTTGGCGTCAACCGTTCCGAGCTGATGTCGCTGAATAGCGACATGACCGCTGAAGCCGAGGGGCTGGCGAAGAAGATCCAGGAGGATGCAGGCGAAGAGTTCAATGTGAACTCGACGAAGAAGCTGCAAGAAATCCTGTTCGAGAAGTTGGCACTCACCCCAGGGAAGAAGAACAAGACCGGCTTCTCCACCGACCAGGCAACCCTCGAGAAGCTCGTCGGTGAGCACCCTATTATCGAGCATCTACTTCGCTATCGCGAGGTCGAGAAGCTGCGGTCGACCTATGGTGAGTCGCTGCTCGAGGCGGTCGATGACGATGATCGCATACGCGCGACCTTCAACCAGACCGTGGCTCGCACTGGACGTCTTTCGAGCGAGAATCCGAATTTGCACAACATCCCGGTTCGCACCGAGATGGGTCGCGCCTTTCGGAAGGCCTTCGTTCCGGCCAAGGGGTGCCAATTCCTGGTCGCCGACTACAACCAGATCGAACTTCGTTGCATTGCTCATCTCGCCGAAGACACGGGTCTGGTCGAGGCATTCACTACCGGGGTCGACGTGCATCGGGCCGTCGCCAGTCGAGTTTTTGGTGTCGAGCCCGAGGCGGTCGATTTCGAGCAGCGAAGCAAGGCCAAGATGGTGTCGTACGGGCTTGCCTATGGCATGGAGGCCTATGGGCTGAGTCAACGACTGGGCATCCGCACCAGCGAGGCGGCCGAAATTCTCGACGCCTACTTCGAAGGGTTTCCCCAGGTCAGAGCCTATATGGATGCAACCGTTACCGAGGCTCGCAACCGGGGCTACACCGAAACGCTCTTTGGACGCCGGCGCATGATCCCCGAGCTGATGAGCGACAACCCGAGAGTCCGTCAAGCAGGCGAGCGGCAGGCCATGAACGCTGCCATTCAAGGACTTGCCGCCGACATCTTCAAGGTCGCTCTCGTTCGGTTGCACCATCGACTCGAAGGAGGCGATGTCGCCAGCCGGATTGTCTTGCAAGTCCACGACGAGGTTGTTCTCGATATGCCCCCGGAAGAGAAGGACGTCGTCACCGCGATGGTGCTGGAGGAGATGAGCGGCGCTTTCGACCTAGCGGTTCCCCTCGAGGTCAACCTGAGCTTCGGCCAAACCTGGGCCGACGCCAAAGACTGAGTCGGGATCGGCGACGCTATGGACAGGCCGCATCCAGCAGCACAGCCAGAACCTGTTGCACAGCCCCAACCAGTTGCACAGCCCGAACCTGTTGCACAGCCAGAACCTGTTGCACAGCCCGAACCAGCCGAGCGTCAGGCACATCGTCCCTCGGTTGGCCACTGGTTCGAGGCGGTTGCCGCCCACATGGGCAGCGCCTATCTGCGATACAGCTTCACCAAAGGCACCGAACAAGAAGTGGACACCCTCGTTGAAATGTTGGCCTTGAAGCCCGGCATGCGGGTGTTGGATGTCGGGTGTGGGCCCGGACGTCACTCGTTGGCTCTGGCCCGCCGTGGGATTGACGTGGTCGGCGTCGACATTTCGGCTGATTTTGTCGCGATCGCATCATCGGCTGCAGCAGACGAGGGGCTATCGGCCAGATTCCAGCTGGCTGACGCCCGCCGCCTCACGTTCGAGGGAGAATTCGATGCTGCTATCTCGCTTTGCCAGGGGGCATTCGGCCTGGCCGGGGGACCGGGGGCCGAAGACGGACTTCCGGCTCGCGAGCTCGACGAAGCAATCCTCGATGGCATCGGACGAGCCCTTGGGCCCGGAGGAGTCACCGCAGTGTCAGCGTTTTCGGCGTACTTCATGCTGCGGTTCCTCGAGGATCACGACGAGTTCGATGCACAGACCGGAGTCAACCGCGAGGACACCGTGGTCAAGAATGCTGAGGGCGCGGAAATCTCGACCCAGCTCTGGACGACTTGCTTCACGCCGCGCGAGTTGCGGCTCTTGGCGCGGACCGTCGGACTCGTGCCCGTAGCCGTGTATGGCGTGACGCCCGGCGACTACGCAGAGCGTCCACCCTCACTGGACGTGCCCGAATTCCTGTTGCTGGCTTCTCAGCCTGGCTGAACAGCGACCCCGCTCGGGCCGCGACCTGGCCGAACGGGTCTGCATCAGACGTCATCACGGGTAGCATTGTCCGCTGGTCGGGATGGTCTCGACCCTCACGGTTGACCACTCAGTGCCCTTCGGGTGTCTATTGCTGGCATCAGTGAGTTCCAAGAAAGTGCCCCAACCTCACATGTCCACTACCGAGCTGCCAACGAGCGAGACTGCTCCCGAAGGCACCGTAGCCGTAGCCGAAGAACAGCCTGCCCCTGCGAGCGAGTACGTCCCTCGCCAAATTGTCGAGAATGACCTCATCGGATCGCTCGACGAGGCATACGCCGCTTCGATGGTGTCGGTCGACGATGGTCAACTCGTCACCGGGTCTGTCGTACGAGTCGACAAAGACGAAGTTCTGCTCGACATTGGCTATAAGAGCGAGGGTGTTATTCCGTCTCGCGAGCTCTCGATTCGCAACAACGTCGACCCAGGCGAGATCGTCAAGATCGGCGACGAGATCGAAGCCCTTGTCCTCCAGAAGGAAGACAAAGAAGGCCGACTAGTTCTGTCCAAGAAGCGTGCGCAGTACGAGCGTGCTTGGGGCACCATTGAAGAGGTCAAGGAACGCGAAGGCGTCGTCTCTGGCCCCGTCATCGAGGTCGTCAAGGGCGGCCTTATCGTCGATATTGGTCTCCGCGGCTTCCTGCCGGCGTCGCTGGTCGAACTGCGGCGAGTCCGCGATCTCCAGCCGTACGTCGGGCAAACGCTCGAGGCCAAGATCATCGAGCTCGACAAGAACCGGAACAACGTGGTGCTCAGCCGCCGCGCCTTCTTGGAAGAGACGCAGAAGGAACAGCGCGAAGACTTCCTCACCAACCTCAGCCCCGGCGAGGTCCGCGCTGGTGTTGTCAGCTCGGTCGTCAACTTTGGCGCCTTTGTCGACCTTGGTGGCATGGACGGACTCATCCACGTTTCGGAACTGTCTTGGAAGCATGTGGATCACCCCGGCTCCGTCGTTGCAGTCGGCGACGAGGTCACGGTGCAGGTTCTCGAGGTCGATCTCGAGCGGGAACGCATCAGCCTCTCACTCAAGGCAACGCAGCAGGATCCGTGGCAGGAGTTCGCTTCCAGCCACAAGGTCGGCGAACTCGTCTACGGCCGTGTCACCAAGCTGGTGCCGTTCGGGTCGTTCGTCCAGGTGGGCGATGGCATCGAAGGCCTCGTTCACATCTCGGAGATGTCCGCCCATCACGTCGATCTTCCCGAGCAGGTTGTGACACCGGGCGAAGAGCTGTGGGTCAAGATCATCGATATTGATCTCCAGCGGCGCCGGATCAGCCTGTCGATCAAGCAGGCCGCCGAAGGTGGCGTCGTGGCTCAGGAGTACCAGGAGCACTTCGGCGAGCATGCCTTCGACGACGACGGCAACTACATCGGCCCAACCGAGGTCGATCCTGCCACTGAGGCAGCGTGGGCCGAGTACTACGAAGAGGTTGAGGCCGGCGGCGGTACTCCAGGTGGGGAGGACGCAGCTGAAGCTCCTGAGGTGGCAGTCGAAGCTGTCACCGAAGCCGATGAGGCCCCCGAGTCCGCGGCTGAGGTTGCAGTCGAGGCTGCCCCCGAAGCTGTGGAGGCCCCCGAGGTTGCAGCCGAAGAGGTTGCAGCGGGCGAAGATACCGAGGGTTAATCCTCTCCGAAGTTGCGGCCGGGGGCAATCCCTGCCCCACGCCCAAAAGCGAACGAATACCCCGGAACGGCCGCCTAACAAGCGGCCGTT
>JBLINY010000084.1:0-20828 GCA_047638695.1 Acidimicrobiales bacterium
TCGGCAGTGGTCGAGTCGGGAACAACCGATTCGGCAGTAATCGATTCGAGAATGGTGGTCTTTTTGTTGGCCCCAGCGCGTCGCAACTTGCTTGGTGCGGTCATTCGTCAGCTCCCGGCTTCGTGGTGTTGGAGACGACCGTGGTCGTCGAGGCTGAGCTCGACGTCGGAGACGTTGTCGTCGAGGGTGAGCCCAGCGGCCCGCTCGTTGGCGACCCCGTTGTCGGCGGGGAGGTCACGGGGGGTGGGGCGAGGACCGGAGGTGCAATCTCGGTCGGTCGGCAGGGGCCACTGCAGTCGGGAGCGAGTACGTCCGGCACTCCTTGGGCCCCAATCACGGTTATCTCCTGACGCCGAGAGACGACCTCGCTGCTAGACTCGAACGAGTCCTCGAGTTCAACCGGCACCGGAAACTCTTCGGCCGTCGTACCTGCGAGCGCCACTTGCATGTAGGCAGAAAAGGCCACAGCCGGGTGGCTACCGCCGGTCACTCGTCCGACGCCGTTAACGCCATAGAGCGAGTCCAAGCGATCGGCGTGACCCATCCAGACAGCGGTAGCAACCGAAGGCGTGAAGCCAACGAACCAAGCGGCGCGGTAGGCCTGAGCGGTACCAGTCTTGCCGGCGATCGGGTAACCGCCGACAGCTGCTCGTTGACCGGTGCCGTCGACCACCACACCGCGCAGCACGTCGGTGACGTTGTCCGCCACCGGCTCAGCCAGAACGCGATCGCCGCTCACCGCGCCGTTGTCAATCAGCACGTTTCCATCAGGATCGATGACGCGAAGAATTCCGATGGGCGCGATGCGAACACCCCGGTTGGCAAACGTCCCGTAGGCCGACGCCATCTCCAACGGTGAAGTTTCGACGGCACCCAGTGCAACGCTCGCGCCATACACACCGTCGTCCTCGAAGCGGCTGAATCCCAAGCGTTGCGCCAGTTCGATCGTTGATTCCACCGATACATCGGTTATGAGTTGGGCGAATACGGTGTTCACCGATGCTCGCATCGCATCGCGAACCGTGATGTCGCCGCGGCTTACGTTGTCGTAGTTGCTCAGAACACACTCGTCGCCGCTACAGCCGGGCACCGACCACGTTGCTGGCGCTGGGTAGACCGTCTCGGGTCCGATTCCCCTGCGAAACGCTTCGGCCAAGACGATCGGTTTGAACGAACTGCCGGGTTGAAACCCGGTGCTACCACCGGTCGCCAGATTGACCTGACTGGTGGCGTAATCGCGACCGCCGACCATCGCCTTTACTTCCCCCGAGCGAGGATCGAGCGAAACCAAGCTCATCTCGACCGGATGCTCGGTGTTGGCGAGGCGGGCTGCAACTGCCTCTTCGGCTGCTTCCTGAAGACGTGGATCAATGGTCGTCTCGATGGTTAGACCACCCTGATACAACAGATCAGGTCCCACCAGATCGAGCAGCTGGCCTTCGACCCAATCGACAAAGAACGGGTGATCGGACGCCCCCTTCAACGGTGGCGGGGTAAGCAGCGTGACCCCGCCGATCGGGCGATCGCCATCGGTCACGAGCCACAGCTGACGACCGGCGTGACGCTCATACTCGGCTGGTGTCAGGTACCCCTCGTCCAGCATGGCTTGCAGCACGAGCTTTCGCCGAGCCTCGGCCCCCTCGATGTCGACCCGCGGTGAAAGCTTGGTCGGTGACTGAATGACCCCGGCCAACGTGGCGGCCTCGGACACGTCGAGCTCCGAGGCCGGCTTTCCAAAGTAGACCTCGGCTGCGGCGCCGATCCCGTACGCACCCGAACCGAAGTAAACCGTCTCAAGGTAGTTGAAGAGAATCTCCTCCTTTGAGAGTTGGGCTTCCAGTTCTGTGGCCAGCAAAGCCTCACGAAACTTACGCTCGAAGGTTCGCTCGCCCGACAGATAGACGTTCTTGATGTACTGCTGGGTGATAGTTGAGCCCCCTTGGGCAACTTCACCGAGTTCGAGATTCACACGGGCTGCGCGAGCCACTCCTTCGAAGTCCACACCGTCGTGTTCCCAGAATCGGCGATCTTCGATGGCGACAACGGCGTTCTTCACCGCGTCCGGGACTTCCGACGGCCGAACTTCCACTGTGCGATCGAATCCACGGAACTGGCCTATCTCGTTTCCGGCCGCATCAAGGACCCGTGATGGCACGGCCACCATGTTCGGCCGTTGATCGGGTAGCTCACCCGGCAGCGGCGCCTTGAAAAGAGTGAGCACCGTTACGCCAGCGGCGACAGGCGGAACAACAACGAGGGAAACTGCGAGCGCGACCAGCAGTCGAAGGCCCATCTGGATACCAGAGACGATCCGGTCAGGAGCATCAGCCATCGACCGGCTCCTCTCCGAGGGTCTCGACGCCTGTCGGTTCGGGTGGCGGCGGGGCGACGCATGGGGGCAGAACGAACGATGTCGTCTTTCCCTCGCCTGAAGTGACCGTGAGCGCCGCCGATCCAACCCCATCGCAGGCGATCAAGAAGCGCGCCGCTCCCGTCGCATCAGCCACAACCAGGTCGCCTGATAGCAACGACACAGGTCCGGTCAGAGCCGCGGTCATTATCGCAGAAGGCAATGGACTCAGCACCACACGTCCTTCGTCGTCGACCAACTCGAACTGCGAGCTCACGGCAACGGTGGCGCTCGTGCCCTGAAGAATCTCGGTCGGCCCGAAGAAGTGAAGTGAAACGTTAGAGCTGGCCTCGATCACCGGAGTCTCGACAATCTGCCTCGCTTCAGCCGCCAAGAAGAAGACCGCCACCGACTCGCTCGCCAGCTCCCCGGGCACGAAGGCCCGCAGCCGGTAACGCCCGCCCACAAGGTTCGTCGCAGTCCAGACACCGAACTCGTCGGCCACGAGATCCAAGGTGGTCAGGCCGTCGACGGTATGACGTTCGACTCGAACCATGGCGTTGGGGACCACGCCGGTCGGCCCGAGCACCGTGCCACCCAGAGCAGCCGAGCCGCCAAGAAGCGAGGCCGGATCGCCCGGCGGCGTCGATGCCGGAAAACTGACCGGCAAAACCACCCGGCCGGTGTCTGGCGGGACGGGAATCAGATAAGGCGACGGGCCAAGCGGTGCAATGTCCGGACCTTCGAGGCTGAAGCCGTCGAGTTGAAAATCGAGCGGTTCGGGATCTTGGGTGTACGCATCGACAACCACAGCGCGATTGGTCCACATCAAACCCAGGGCCGTGGCCAACAGGCCGGTCAAGCACCAACGGAGAAGCCGCACATGGCACCCGTCGGCCGAAAACGACCGAAACTGAGCCTTTCGGCCCAGCTTCTAGGTCAGTCAGTCATGGTGTCGTAGTACGTCTGGCCCTGGCCCTGCTATCAATCTGACAGCAGGGAGTTCAGGATGCTGACATCGCTAGTACCGATTACTCAGGAGTGCCGATTACTCAGGGATGTCGATGAAGATGCACTCGCCGGGGCATTCCTCGGCCGACTCGATGACTCGGTCGAGTCCACCGTCGGGAATCCGAGCCATTCCTTCGGCTCCGGCAGGATTTGCCTCACCATCGAACAACTTCTCGGAACCGAAGTTGTCCGTTGCCTCCTTGACGTAATAAAGGCCATCGTCCATCCCGAAGAAAACATCGGGGGCGATTTCGGCGCAAAGTCCGTCACCGGTGCAGAGATCTTGGTCGATCCAGACCTTCATTTTGGGATACCTCGCAGAGTGAATCATCGAACGGCCGGAACACCGTCCTTGGTCGCATCCTATCGGCCGCGAGCGGGAGTTCTAAACACCCGCCATCATGAGGGTGTGGCACGCAACCTGACCGACACCGAAGCCCTGCTCTGGAATCTCGAGCAGAACCCCAACTTCGCCTCGACGATGGGTGCCATTGCCATCCTCGACGGCTCGCCAGACCCCGATCGGCTTCGGCACACCGTTGCCAACGCTCTCACCCAGATTCCCGCGCTTCGAGACCGGGTTTACGAGCCAGCAACGCCGATCGGCATGCCTCAGTGGGGACTCGACACCCACTTCGATCTCGACAGCCATCTTCGATTCATACGGACGGCCAACCCCACCTCCCGTCGGGCATTGTTCGATCTCGCCAGTCAGATCGTCAACGAGCCGTTCAATCGCACCAGGCCGCTTTGGTCATGGACAATCGTTACCGGGCTTGGCCGGGGCAAGGCAGCCGTCATCTCGAAGTTTCACCACTCGATCGCCGACGGTCAAGGCGCTTTGAAGCTGGCGGCTCACCTGCTTGAGTTCGCACCTGATCAACCGGCGCCCAAGCCGCTGACGGCAGCCGACGCCATTGCCGCCATTACTGCCGAGAACGACCTCGGCACGGACGGACAGCCAGGACTCATCACGGGACTTCGTGCCGGTGCCGAACGCCTGCGGGGCGCACTCGCTCAAGCGGCCAACACCTTGCAGGATCCGGGACGAATGGCGTCTGCGAGCCAGGACGCGGCGTCGGCCGTCAAAGTGTTGCGAAGCCAGATGACCGATGGGGCCGGCTCCGATATGTGGGAGGCCCGGTCACGCAACCGACGGGCTCGATTTCTTTCCGTGCCACTAGAATCGATGAAGGCCGTTGCCACAAGCCGGGGCTGCTCCCTAAACGACGTTTTCGTTGCAGCCTGCGCCCGGGGCGTCGTGAACTACCACGAGGCGAAAGGTGTCGAGCTGGCCGCAGTGTCTGCGACCGTGGTCATCAGCACCCGAGGAAGCGACGACTCCGATGCCCAGAACGCGATCGTCCCGGTAGCCGTCAACCTCCCGGGCGCTGGTGCCTCGAGCGACGACCTTCTCGCCACCGTCGGCGATGCCGTGCGGGAACGACGCGAACAGCTCTCGGGTTCAACCGAGATGTTCGGCCCACTGACCGGCCTGTTCGGACTGGTGCCCGTTCCCTTGTTGAGCGCGATCGCGCTCGAGCAGCTGTCAAAGGTCGACATCTCCACCAGCAATCTTCCCGGTCCTCCTGTGCCCATCTGGGTGGCGAGCCAGCGAGTCACCCAGCTTTATCCCCTCGGTCCTGTTGCTGGAACGGCCTGCAACCTCACGATGCTGTCGTACGACGGCACGGCGCATCTCGGGCTTCATGTCGATCCGGCCGCGATCAAGGATCCCGATCTGTTCGCCAGCTCAGTTGCAAATGGATTCGTTGATCTCGGGGTGCGCCGACCCAAGACTGGGTAGCGTCGAAGCCGTTGGACTTCCCTCTGCAGCACGCCCGCACTCGCCGCTTCACCCTCGGCACGCCACGGAACCTGTCCGTGAGCACCGATGGTGCACGGGTCTTGTTCTTACGCGCCAAGACAGCAAACGACCCCGTGCTTTGTTTGTGGTCGCTGGACGTCGCTGACGGAGAAGAGACCCTGGTCGTCGACCCCGCTGCGATTGGCAGAGACAGCGGTGGCGAGGCAGCGAACCTGCCGCCGGAGGAGCGGGCCCGACGCGAACGAGCACGCGAGAGCGCCAGCGGCATCGTCAGTTACGCACTCGACCGTCATGCGACCTGCGCGGTGTTCGCACTCGGCGGAGACCTCTTTTCCTGCGATCTAGCAAGCCACGAGGTCACCGCGCTCACTACGGATGAAGGCGTTTTCGACCCTCGACTTGATCCGACCGGAACCACCGTTGGCTACGTCAGCGGCAACACCTTCCGATTGATCGACACAGCACGACCCGGCACACACCCCGGCGGCAGCCGGGAACTGGTGTCCGACGACGACCCACTGATCAGTTGGGGCCGGGCCGAGTTCATCGCGGCCGAAGAAATGCAACGAAGCCGAGGTTTCTGGTGGGCACCAGACGGAGAAAGCCTGCTACTTACGCGCGTCGACAATACGGTTGTCGATCGCTGGTTCATCGGAGATCCGGCCAACCCCGCTTCCGAACCGGTTCAGGTTCGTTATCCGGCCGCCGGCACCAACAACGCCAAGGTCGGCCTTTGGTGGGCCACCCGTGAAGGACTTGGCTCAGAGATCGATTGGAGCGACAACGGTCGATACGAATACCTCTGCGATGTCGTTTGGTCGAGCGACCACGATCCGATGGTCGTTCGCCAGACCCGCGATCAGCGAACGGTCGATATTGCCCGGCTTCCCGCTGGGTCGTCCGGACCCATCATCAGCGTGCACACCATCACCGACGATGTGTGGGTCGAGCTCATTCCGGGCTCACCTTCATGGTGCGATCGTGGACTACTCACGATCGAGGACGACCAAGACCATCGGCGGCTCTGCCTCGATGGACGGCCGATCACCGGTGACGACGTCGAGGTCCGCAGCATCATCGGCCTGACCGAGGATGGTGGCCGTGCCGTGGTCACGGCATGGACCGATCCAACCGAGATCCATGTGGTCAGC
Organism: Acidimicrobiales bacterium; assembly: GCA_047638695.1. Lineage (GTDB taxonomy): Bacteria > Actinomycetota > Acidimicrobiia > Acidimicrobiales > SZUA-35 > JAHECQ01. The sequence continues at coordinate 6,341 of JBLINY010000084.1, forward strand.
GTTGCCTTGGATGGATCGAAGACGACCCACATCACATCAGCTCCAGGGGTGCATGGAGCCGTCCTCGGCGGGAAGACCATGGTCGTCTCATCGAGTGTGCCCGAACAACCGGGAACGACGCTCCGGGTCGGCGGGTTGCATCAGCCGGGGTCGACCGTGATCGCCGATCACGCAGCGACGCCCGTGCTCCTGGCCAAACCGCAATTCGTCGGCGTCGGCGACGAGCTGAGATCAGCGGTGTTCTTTCCCACCGACCACGATGGACGCACGCCCCTTCCCGTTCTGCTCGACCCCTATGGCGGCCCCCACGCCCAGCGGGTGTTGAAGAACCACACCAGCCACCTCGTCTCACAGTGGTTCGCTGATCAGGGCTTCGCCGTTGTTGTGACCGACGGACGCGGCACACCCGGTCGCGGGCCGCGATTCGAACGGGCCGTTTGGGGCGATCTGGCCCAGCCGGTGCTCGACGACCAACTCAGCGCGCTCGATCGGATAGCCGCCGATACCGGCCTTCTCGACCTCGAACGCGTTGGTATCCGGGGTTGGTCCTTTGGTGGATATCTCGCCGCACTGGCGGTGCTGCGTCGTCCAGATCGCGTCCACGCCGCCATCGCTGGAGCGCCGGTTACCAGCTGGCACCTCTACGACACTCACTACACCGAGCGATACCTCGGGCACCCTCAAGAACATGCCGACCACTACGACCAAACCAACCTGATTCGCGAGGCCGCATCACTAACTCGGCCCCTACTCTTGATTCACGGCTTGGCAGACGACAATGTGGTGGCGGCACATACCCTCCAGCTGTCCACCGCATTGCTCGGCGTCGGCCGACCACATGCCATCCTTCCTCTCTCCGGCGTTACCCACATGACCCCGCAGGAATCGATCGCTCAGAACTTGCTACTAGTTCAACAGGCCTTTCTCGTTGAACACCTGGGTGCCGGACCAACAGCCGGCAGAGCGTCAGGCACGTGAGTTCAAACGACGACCTCCGAGTCCTGACGCCCGATCTCGAATCGCTCGGATGGACCAAGACGCTGCAGCGCTGGGCCGACAAGAAGCCGGGTCAGCCCGGTCGGATTGCGCGGACCAGCCGCGGCTTCTCCCTTGTCTTCACCGGGGGCGCCGCCATCCTCGCTGGCTCGAGCTCTATCCGGACCGAGACCGGCACGGCGCCAGCGACCGGCGACTACGTCCGGGTCACAAACGACGAGAACGGCGAGCCCATCATCGATGAAATCGCCAAACGCAAGACTTCACTGACTCGCCGGGCACCCGGTCCAGTGCCCGAGGCTCAAGTGTTGGGAGCCAATCTCGACGACGTCTTTGTCATGCACGGCCTCGATCGCCCTGTGAATCTGCGCCGGCTCGAGCGGCAACTCGTCATCGCCTGGCAAAGCGGCGCCCGGCCCTTCGTGTTGCTGACCAAGGCTGATGAGGTAGGTCATCATGAGGAAGCCGTGCAGTGGATTCAGCAGATCGCTCCCGGCGTCGAGACGCTGGCGATCTCGACCGTTTCGGGCCGAAACATCGATCGAGTAAGCGCTCGGTTCACCGGCACCCGAACCATTGCCCTCATTGGCCTCTCTGGCATCGGGAAGTCGACGCTTGTCAACGAGCTGTCGGGCGGCGCGGTCCAGCGAGTCGGTCAGGTACGAGCCACCGACAAACGTGGTCGCCACACCACGGTCACACGCGATCTCATCCCGCTGCCCGGCGGCGGGGTCGTCGTCGATACTCCCGGAATTCGCGAGGTTGGCCTCTGGCAAGCTCATGATGGCCTGGCCAAGACATTCCCGGAGATCGCTGAGGCAGCGAGCGGTTGCAAGTTCAATGATTGCGCCCACGGGAAAGAACCCGAATGTTCGGTACGTGCGGCCCGTCTCGACGGCCTGATCAGCGAGCGCCGCCTCGACCACTGGACCCAACTCTCGGGTGAACTGGCCGTACAGGACCAGCAGTTGGCAGAGTTCGAGCGTCGATCGGAATCACGCGATCGTGTCGAGGCCGAACGCAAACGCGATAACGAGCGCCCTCGCAAGAAGGACAAGAGCTCAGCATCGCGTGGAGGCGCTCGGGCCGAAAACACTGAAGACGGTCGCGGCGCCAAGACAAGCCGTAAGGGAAAGAACCGAGACGGAAAAAAGTTGACCAGAAACAACACGAGGGCAGAACGTTGATGAATCGATTGCTCGGGATGCTGGCCGTCGTCGTCGTCGCCGTCGGATGTGGCCGATCGGCGCCGGACGAAGCGATCGAATCGACAACACTGGTAACAACGGCCACGAATCCTCCGGTCACCACCCCCGCAACAACGGCTCCCGCCACCGAGCCACAGCAGGTCACGTACGTGATCCAATCCGGCGACTCGTTATCCGTCGTGGCTGAACGTTTTGGAATCCGCACCGCAGATCTCGCCGAGTTCAACGCCATCGAGGATGTAAACAGCATCAAGATCGGCCAGGAGATCCGGATACCCCCGACAGCAGCGACCTCGTCGGTCGACCCACCAACAACAAGCGTGGCCGAACCGACATCAACCTCTGAGGGCTAACACCGTCGAGGTCACGTCCGAAAGGTTCCCGAGCTAGGTTTTTTTCTAGCCGCCAGCCGAAAGAGAGTTCAATGGCAGCAGAGCAGGGAAAAACACGAATCGTCGTTGTGGGTGGCGGAATCGTCGGCCTGGCTACGGCATGGAAGCTACTCGAAGATCAGCCGGGGGCCGCGATCACCCTGCTCGAGAAGGAACCACAGCTCGCTACGCATCAAACGGGTCACAACTCGGGTGTTTTGCACTCGGGCATCTACTACAAGCCTGGCAGTCTGAAGGCCAAAACCTCGACCGAGGGCCGGCTCGAGATGGTTCGCTTCTGCGAGACCCACGGCATCAAGCACGACATCTGCGGCAAGGTGATCGTCGCCACACAAGAACTCGACATCCCCCGTCTCGACATCCTCGAGGAACGAGCCGAAGCGAACGGCGTCAAGGCCCGACGCATCGGTGGAGACGAGCTCCGCGAGATGGAACCGCACGCTGCTGGCATCACGGCGCTGCACGTTCCCGAGGCGGGCATCACCGACTACAAGGCGGTCTGCAGAACGCTGGGCCAGCTTCTTACCGACGGCGGCGTCGACGTCCGTACGGGCGCTCTCGTCACCGACATCGACGAGCGCTCTAACGTTGTTCGGATCAAAACCACAACGGGAGACATCGAGGCCGACTATGTCGTCACCTGTGGTGGCCTACACAGCGATCGCCTGGCCCGGATGACCGACCCCGAAAACGACAAGCGCATCATGCCGTTCCGCGGTGAGTACTTCGAACTGGCCGAGCACCGGCGTCATCTGGTCAATACCTTGATCTACCCTGTTCCCGATCCCGACTTCCCGTTTTTGGGAGTGCACCTCACCCGGATGATCGACAACTCGATTCACGCCGGCCCTAACGCCGTGCTGGCTCTCGCCCGCGAGGGCTATACCTGGGGCGACGTCAACCTGAAGGACCTCTACGAGGTGCTCGTGAACCCCGGCTGGTGGAGGTTGGCCAAGAACTACTGGCGCACTGGGATGGGCGAGTACTACCGCTCGCTCTCAAAGAAGGCTTTTGTCACCGCCCTGCAACAGCTCGTACCCGAGATTCAGGTCGACGACCTCGTCTCCTCGCCGGCCGGTGTGCGAGCCCAAGCGGTGTCGCCACAGGGGGCTCTTCTCGATGACTTCGTGTGGTCTGAAACAAAGCGAGTAGTCAACGTGCTCAATGCCCCGTCACCCGCAGCCACGGCCTCGCTAGCCATCGGTAGCCAGATCACTGAACGGCTCGCCGCTCACCAGTGAGGTAGGCGCAGTCGGCGATCGGTTTATCAGGCGGAGCTAACCGCACCTCGGCTGCGGTCGGAGTCTGCGGCCAACATCCATGCTTGACGCCAACCTGATGGATCGACGGCCAGTACCCGCAATGCAGCCTCGGCATCGGGCAACGACGAGCGACCGCACACCCCGGAAACCAGATCGATGAGCAACGGGGTAAGACGGTCGTCGGTGTCGCGTACAAGGCGGCGGGCCTCGGCAAGGTGTTCGTCGATCTCCGAAGCCATACCCGACCGGCATGCTGCTGCCGCCAACGAGAGGTTGGCCATCGTGCGGTCGAGGTAAGTCGCCGGACCGGAGAACACCCGATTGGTCTTCTCGACGACCAGATCAAGATCGCCCTGGGCCGCTGCCACCAGGGCACCGACTGCCTCTGCGTTCATGTTGTACGCCTCGCCACCAAACGATCCGCTCCACGAGGCTTGGCTGGCCGCTTCATCAACCGCTCCGCGCTGCAGCATGGCGAGTGTGAGCGACACCGACAGGTCACTTTCGCCGACGACGTTCGGGTCGTCGTGGTTACCGTCGAATCGGGCAGCCCACCGAATAGCTCGATCGGCATCGCCCAGGCGAGCCGATGCAGAGCAGTTGCTGATGACCGCCAAACGACGGCTCTCGGCATCACCCGTTCGCTCCGACAGAGCAAACGACTGCTCGAGCGCAACCAGCCCTTCGGCAATCCGGCCCCGAGAGATAAGGGCGCGCCCTTCGAGGGCTCTGGCCTGCACCGCTAGCGAGAGATCGTCGGCTCGTTCGGCGATGGTCTGCGTCTGCTGAGCTAGCTCGAGGGCCAGCGCTGCGTCACCTGACCACAACGCCATCGACGATTCGAGGCCGAGCATGATGGCCTCGGCCCAGGGGTCGCCCCGTCGACGGGTCTCGGGCAAGACTTCAGCCACCAATGCCCTGGCCCGGTCCCAATCTCCGGCGTGAAAAGCAACCCAAGCCGCGACACCGCGGGTCCAGGCCAGGCCGCCGCGATCGTCGAGGTCACTAAAAATCTCTTCGGCCTGTTCAACGAAGGCGCTGGCTTCGTTGACTCTTCCGGTTCGGAAAGCGAACCAGGCCAAGCTCTGTGTGGCCCACGCCTCTTCTCGCCGATTTCCGCTGGATGCCGCCACTTGGCGCGACAGATGCAGCGCCCGGAGCGCCATCGGCTCATCACCGCGGAACATTTCGGTCATACCGAGCAGCCGCAATGCCAGCGCGTGATCAGACGTCTCGCCTAGGTCGTCGAGACGATCTGATGCTTCGCGTAGCTGAGCTGCGGCACGATCGAGATAGCCCGCCTTCTGGTCGATGTCGCCACTGACCACCAATGCCTTGGCCGCGAGCGCGGGGTCGTATTGCAGGAATGGTTCAAGACTCTCGAGATCGGCGCGCGTTCCAGCGAAATCGCGAATCTCGCAGCGCGCCTTGGCCCGGCCATAAAGGAACTGCGCCCGGCTCTGATCATCCGACGCCAGATCAAGTCCCACACCGAACCACTCGGCGGCATCACCGGGAACGCCAGCGGCCAGAGCACGCCAGGCCGCTTCTTGGGTCCAATGCAGCGCTTTGGCCTGAATCTCGACCGTGTCGAGGCCGCTGACCTCGGTGAGGTCGGTGAGCAGGGCTGCGGCGGCCCCATAGTGCGTGGCGATCGCAACGGCGGTCGAATTTCGCACGTTGCCCTCGCCCGATTCGCGGAAACTGGCAATACCGGCATGCAGTTGGGCTCGAGCCGTCTTGGTGATCGTTCCGTAGGCAACTTCACGAACGAGGTCGGACATGAACACGTACCGACCGCCGGTAACTCTCAGCAAATCGTCGGCCTCGAGCGCCGCCAAATCGGCCGAGATGTCGTCGCCGCGATTTGTCTCGCGGCACATCCTGGCCAGGCCGCTTACTGTGCCGGTTCGACCCAGAACTGCTGCGCTTTCGAGCAATTGACGGGCCTTCAGGTCGAGGCGATCAAGACGAGCAGCCAAGATTCCGCGCAAAGTGTCGGGCAACTGATCGAGTCCGCCCCCATCTTCGGCGGTTCCCGTAGCGCCCGCCCGGCCGCTGACTCCGACGAGCCCGACAAGTTCTTCGAGGAAGAAGGGATTGCCGCCACTGCGGTCGATGAGCTGGGCCACCTCATCGGCGGGCAGGTCAACGCCGAGTGCTTCCGCCAACTGGTGCGAAGAAGCGATGTCGAGCGGCCCAAGTTCGATCTCGAGCGTGCCGAATCGGCCTTCAGCAGACTCGGTTGTTTCCGAGCGGCGAGCAGTGACCAGCACGATGAGGCGGGCCCGGCTCAGGTCGCTCAGCAAATGGCGCAGCAGACCCCAAACGGCCTCGGCGGCCCAGTGGACGTCGGACAAGACGATAACGACGGGTCGCTGCCGGAGCTCGACCTCGAGAATTCGGGTAACGGCGAGAGTGACCTCGGCCCGGTTCCGGATGCGGTCACCGCCTCGAAGTGGCGTGAGGAATCCGAGCACGTGGAGCAACGCGATACGAAACCGCGCCAAGTCGGGATCGTCGCCACCGAGATACTGCACCAAGAGTTCGTCAATGGCGGTACCGGCTTCGTCCTCGGACGAGTCGTGCTGCAGACCAAATGCATGACGAATGACATCAGCGATTGGCCACCAAACGTTCGCCTCGCCGTAAGGCACGCACCGACCCTCGAAGACTCTGGCGGCGTATCGCGACTGCAACTGACCGGCCGCCTCTTCAACCAGACGGGTTTTGCCAGCACCAGCTTCACCGAAAATGGTGGCCATCTGGGCCTGGCTCAGATCGACAGCGAGCCTCGCCTGAGCATGAAGCAACTCGAGCTCACGCTCCCGCCCGACGAAGTCAACACTGCGTCGGGTACGCGCCCCTGGCGGCCGAACCGCGCTGAGTGCCTCCCAACAACCGAGGGCTTCCTCGCGACCCTTTACTTCCAGGTCACCGAGGCTGCGATACGAAATCGCGTCTCGGGTCGCTAGTTCAGTAGCCGCGCCGACCAACACCTGGCCGGGAGCGGCCAACGATTGTAACCGAGCGGCCGAGTTAACGACATCTCCCATGGCCGTGTAATCGCGACCAGCTGCGGACGCTCCAACGAGGACTTCGCCGGTATTGATACCAACACGCATCCGGAACGGGGTCTCGAACTCGGTGGCCATGGCCGACAACGTCTCTTGCATGTGCATGCCGGCACGTACCGCACGCTCGGCGTCGTCTTCATGTGCGACCGGTGCACCGAACAGCGCAACGATGCCATCGCCGAGGATCTTGTCGACGACCCCACCAAAGGAAGCAATGTCAGTGGCCAGGCGGTCAAAACAGCCGTCGACTCGATGCTTCACCTCTTCAGGATCGAGATCCTCAGCCAAACGGGTGAAACCGACGATGTCGGCGAACAACACCGTGACGATCCGGCGTTCCTCTTCGCCCTTCATCTGCGGCGAACCACAGGACGCGCAGAATCTCGCTCCCTCAGGAACATCGCTGCTGCAAGACGAACAGATCACACGGATCAGTCTACTTCACATGCTCGCCCGCCCTTTCCGAGAATCGATCGTCCTTTGGGAGGATTCGGTCAGTGACGCACTGGTACCTACGGTTGACGACGGGATCGAGAGTGTCAAGTACCGTCGACGTGGTGACCTCGGCATCGAACATCCAGGCGCCAACGGTGTGGTCGTACTTTCGTACCCGCGAGGGAGCAATCGATGCCGCCGCGGGCAGCGTTGCTCGTCGTCTCTCTTGGAACCATGGCCGTATGGGCTTCCGGTCTGCCTGAAACGGCGATTGCCGCCGTGATTGTCATCTTCTCGGCGGTGGTGCATCTTCCCGATCGAACGGGTGTTCAGGCCGGCTTGGTCGCGGCGCTCGCTCTCACCTGCTTCACCGCGGTTCGCACCTTGGTCGACAACCTGCCGGCCTTCTACATCGGACTGGTTGGCCTTACCTGTCTCACGGCGGTGGTCACCGGGGCACATAACGCAGCTCGACAACGATACGTCGAAGAGGTCGAACAGCGGGCCAACGAAGTAGAGGCACATCGCCTCACCTCCGAGCGCGAGATCGTCCAACAGGAGCGAAACCGGATCGCCCGTGAGCTGCATGACGTTGTCGCCAACGGTCTCTCACTCATCGTCGTTCAGGCTGGCGCTGCCCAACGGGTTATCGACCGTGATACCGAGGGGGCACGCGAAGCCCTCAATGTCGTCGAGCGGACGGCGCCCCAGTCGCTCGAAGAGATGCGCCATGCTCTGGGCGCCCTTCGATCCGATACCGAGAACGATCGCCGACCGACACCCAGCCTGGCCACACTCGAAGAGCTCGTCGCTGACTTTCGGGCCAGCGGTCTCGTTGTTGAACTCGATCTCGACAATCGGGTCTCGGCTGGCAATAACACCCTCGAAGCAGCGGCGTACCGCATCGTGCAGGAATCGCTCACCAACGTTCTGAAACACGGTGGCGACAACGCAAAGGTTTGGGTCGAGTTGTTCGGCGGCAAGCTCAGATCTGGCGGCAGACAAGGCGGCGGCTTCGAGGTGCAGGCGACACTGCCGCTCGAGTCCGCTCGGGTCTGACCATCCGACTCGTACTGGTCGACGACCAAGAATTGGTGCGAACCGGCCTACGCATGATCCTCGAGTCCGAAGACGACATGGTTGTCGTCGGCAGCACCGATCGAAGCCCATTCCTGGCCTGGCCGACCTCACCGACCGAGAGCTCGACGTCCTGCTGGAAATGGCAAAGGGCAACTCGAACAATGAAATCGCCGCATCGCTCTTCGTGAGTGAGACCACGGTCAAGACGCATGTCGGACGCGTACTCTCGAAGCTCGCCGTCCGCGACCGGGTACAAGCGGTGGTCATAGCCTACGAATCAGGGCTCGTTCAGCCCGGTAGCGAACCCACCAACTAATCATCCGACCTCACGTGATCGTCGGCCTCGAGGATGAGACACCAATCACCCCAAAGGTTGATGACAGTGTCGTACCTCGCCCGTAGGTTTCGGAGAGAGGTCTGAAAGTACCCGCGTCTCCGAACGCACCCGCCAGCAAATTCCTTCTGTCCCTCCATAAGCAACCGCCCGATGAATTCGCCCGATCAATAGGGAGCTACCCCAGATGAACACCACGGCCACCGAACCTACGCCGTCGACAAAGATGGCCGCACGAGCGGAAGACGCAGTCAAGGTTTACGGCTCGGGCGACACCGAAGTCCACGCGTTGCGTCACGTCAGCGTCGGTTTCGAGCAGGGCAAGTTCACCGCCATCATGGGGCCGTCGGGTTCGGGCAAATCAACGTTGATGCACTGCATGGCGGGCCTCGATCGCCTCTCGGGCGGCGAGGCCTACGTCGGCGACACGCCGATCTCGACGCTGAACGACAAACAGCTCACCGAGATGCGCCGCAACCAGATCGGCTTCATCTTCCAGTCGTTCAACCTGGTGCCGACCCTGAATGTGCGAGAGAACATCACGCTGCCAATGGACCTGGGCAAAGGCAAAATCGATGACGTCTGGGTCGATGAAGTCATCGCCACGGTCGGCCTGGCCGACCGGATTGCTCACCGTCCCAACGAACTCTCCGGCGGCCAGCAACAGCGGGTGGCGGTAGCTCGGGCCCTGGCCACCAGGCCCGACATCGTCTTCGGTGACGAGCCAACCGGCAACCTCGACACAATCACATCGTCGGAAATTCTCAGCTTCATGCAACGTGCAGTCCGCGAGCTGGGCCAAACGATCGTGATGGTCACGCACGATCCGGTGTCGGCCTCGTACTCCGATCGAGTGTTGTTCTTGACTGACGGCAAGATCGTGCAGGAAATGACCGATCCCACCGCCGAGTCCGTCTTCGACACCATCAAGAACCTGGGGGGTTGACAAGTGCTCAAACTCGTCACTCGAGGCATCAGGGCCAACCTCGGCCGCCTCATCCTCACGCTGATCTCTGTGGTTCTCGGTGTTGCCTTCGTGTCAGGGTCATTCGTCCTAGCCGACAGCCTGCGCTCCATCTTCAACAACATCAGCGAGACGGCCTTTGCCGGCGTTGACGCCCAAGTGCGGGCAATAGAGCCGGACCTAGTCAACGACGGTCCGGGTGGGAACATCCCCATTCGATTCGAAGGCGACCTCGCTGAGGAGATCAGTCAGTTGTCGGAGGTCGAATACTCCGAAGCTGGCATCTTCGCCTTCGAGCAGGTGTACTCGCTAAAGCCCGACGGAGAACTCAATCGACCAACCGGTCCACCCGTGTTCACAACCTCGTGGGGCGGACCCAGCCCAGTGAACAGCTTCAACATCATCGAAGGGACAGCCCCGGTCGGCCAACAGGTCGCGCTCGACTCCGGCCAGTTCGACGGTGGCGACTTCGAGCTCGGTCAGATGCTTGAGCTCGTGCTTCCGACCGGGAAGTCCGAGCAGTTTGTGCTATCGGCCATCGTCGAGTTCGAAGGTGGCGCCGGTGCCTATTTCCTTCTCTTCGACTTGCCGACCACACAGCGGATCCTGAACATCGGGGGCAAGGTCGACAGCATCGTCGTGAACGCCGTTGACGGCGTGTCGGACGATCAGCTGGTGGCGGCACTCCAACCACTGCTGGGCGAAGGGCTCGAAGCCGTCCCCGGTAAAATCGTGATCGGTGAATCGCAGGACGACTTCGGCAGCTTCATCAGCATCATCGGCAACGTGTTGCTTGGCTTTGCCGGCGTCGTGCTGTTCGTCAGCACGTTCATTATCTACAACACCTTCGCCATCCTGGTCGGACAACGGACAAAACAGCTAGGTCTTCTTCGCTCGCTCGGTGCCAGTTCCGGACAGGTTCGATCGATGGTGCTCATCGAATCAGTGATCATCGGCCTCTTTGCCTCAATCATCGGCCTGCTCGGCGGGATCGGTGTTGCCTGGTTGTTGAAACAACTGTTCAACAGCCAGGGCGGCGGGTTCCCCGACGGTCCATTGCAGATTCTCCCGCGCACCATTGTGGTTGTGATGTTCGTTGGCATGTTCGTCACCGTGGCATCAGCACTATTGCCGGCGTTCCGAGCATCCCGGGTCTCGCCTTTGGAGGCCATCCGCGAAGGTGGGCGCGTCGAGCGAAGCCTGTCCTACCGTATTGTGGCTGGCGCCGTCGTGCTCATTCCCGGACTCGCTGCCCTTGGCACCGGGATGTTTGGTGGCATCGACAGCACCCGCAGCACGTTGACGCTGATCGGGCTCGGCGCCGCGCTCACCTTCATCGGTGTGGCCATGGTGAGCGCCCTGTTTGCCGGACCGGTCGCCAACGTCCTCGGCGCACCAGTCGAAGGTTTCAAGGGCGTCACCGGCCGACTGGCACGCGACAACGCGGCCCGCAACCCTCAGCGCACGACGGCTACGGCCACCGCTCTGATGATCGGCCTCGCCCTCATAACCGGTGTTGCCGTGCTCACGACCTCACTTCTGAGCACCCTCGACAGCTTGCTCGAAGATTCCTTGACTGCCGAACTCTTTGTCTACGAAGAGAACAACCGCAACGAGTTCTCGCCGGTGATCATTGACCAGCTACGGGAACTACCCGAGACCGATCAGGTGGCAGGGTCCATCAATGTTGATGCCGCCGTCAATGGTGAAGCGGGTAGTGCCACCGCCTTCGACACCGACACCGGCACCTCGGTGATCAACTACGGCATCATCGAAGGTTCGGCCGACCTCGGCCCTGACGGCATCGCTGCCTATGTCGACAAGGTCGACCAGTTCGATCTGTCCCTCGGCGACACGGTCTCTATCGAGTTCATCGATGGCTTCACGACCGATCTGACCGTGAAGGCGATCTACGACGATCTCTCGATCATCACTTCCCAATGGGTTGTTGATCGCGGCCTGGCTCGCCCCCACCTCAACGTGGACGGAGTTGGAATCGTCGGCATCACCTACGCCGAGGGCGTCGACGCCGAAACGGCTCAGAATGCCGTCAAAACGATCACGACCAACTATCCGCAGCTCACGGTGCAGGACAACTCGGAGTACCAGGAGACCCTTGCCGGCCAGATCAGCCAGCTGCAGGTCATCATCAATGCCCTGCTGGTGTTGTGTCTGATCGTCGCCTTCTTCGGCATCGTCAACACCATGGCACTTTCGGTGCTGGAACGAACACGAGAGATTGGCCTGCTGCGGGCCGTTGGCATGACCCGCAAACAGCTGAAGACCACCGTGCGATGGGAGGCCGTGATCGTCAGCGTGTTCGGTGCCCTGCTGGGCGTACTCATGGGACTGCTGCTCGGCTGGGCGGCCGTGGTTGCAATCCCCGACAGCTTCATCAGCAAGGTCGACATCCCCTGGGCTCAGATCGTCCTCTTCGTAGTCGTCGGCGCCATCATCGGCGTGATCGCCGCCTACTTCCCGGCCCGGCGAGCGTCGAAGCTGAACATCCTCGACGCCATCGCCACCGACTAGCGCTTCTTGTCCTTGCGACGCACCCTCACGGTGCATCGCAAGGACAAGAACCCCCCGGGGGGCGTGATGTCAGCGCAGGGTTGGGCCTTTGTAACCGGCTTTGAAGCCGTGCTCGAGCAGAAGGTCTCGGGCCTCGGTGTGCTCCGATGGGGGCCCACCATCGATCTTCTGAACTTCGATCTTCTTCACTCGCCTTCGACGTACCAACGTCGCGAGGGCCTCGACCCACGAGGGGTCTTCGAGCGAACGCTCGAAGAGGCTGATCGACCGGCCACCTCGTTCGAGGAAGGCCAGCGGATGACCGTCTCGTAAAACCACGTAGGCACCGGTTGCCCGAGAGGGGCGGCCACCGGTTGCCGGCCACGGGATCGCCGCTCCGTAGGGCTGGGCCGGGTCGCAGGCTGCCAACACCATGGGGGCAGGAAGCTCGGTCTGGGCTTGATCATGCCGCTCGTCGCGAAGCCGGTCAACGGCGCCCGGCAGGGCGAACTGAGCCGCCCCCAAACCACTCACGAAATAGCCGCGGCGAACCTGACCCCGATCTTCGAGCTCCTTCAGCACGGGGTAGACACCGGCGAAGCCACCCTCGGCTCCCTCGGCCAGTGCCATCTCTCGGGTGAGTACCCCATAGCGCTCGAGCAATTGCAGAGCCCTGGTCGTCGCAATCTCGGTTGAAGAGGGCGCCGGCTGACGCAGCGGCGCCACCAACGACCACCGGCCGGTGCCAGCGGGAGGGCCGAGCCGAGACAGCGAACGCAGATTCGGCCGCCGACTGGCCCGACCTCGCGATGCCGTCGCCTTCTTGGGCGAGGCGCCAGAGACGAGGGCTCGAAGCGGTGTGAGTGAATCGTTGGTGACCTCGCCAGCCCACACCAGGTCCCAGAGTGCGGTGAGCACCGCCGGATCGTCATAGTCACAACCAGCGTCCTGCGCCGCGATGACAAGATCAGACCAAAACGATGCACCGCCCTCAACCAGACGCTTGCGGAGTGCGTCGTGTAGTTCGCCTTCTGGGAGCTCGTCAGGCTCGGGAATCAACGCACCTCCCTGATCGCGCCACACCAATCGGACCCGGCCATCTGCAGAGCCCAACGACCCGGCACCCACCCAAACCACCTGGCCCGATGTCAGCAGTGTGTCGAGATCTGCGGGGTTGTAACCATCAACCCGTTGGCTGAGGATGTCTGTCTCGAGCACCGACGCCGGAAGGCTGGCGCCCTGCAACACGGTGAGCACTTCAGCCAGCCCATCGACACCACGATGGCTCGACCCAACGTGTTGCCAGCCGGGAACAAAGCGGGCGAGCACCACCTGATCGACCGGCTCGACTTCGGCCCGTAGCGCGGCCAGCGATCGGCGCCGGAGCACCCGGAGCACTTCGTTGTGACACCACTCGCGCTCGACCCCGTCGGGTCGGAACTCGCCCCGCACAACTCGACCAAGCCGCTCGAGTTCTTCCAGCCCGGCCCGGGCCCGCTCGGGCTCGAGTCCGTAGTGAGCGGCAACCTCAACGGTGAGAAACGGCGCGTGAGTTCGGGCGTATCGGGTCAGGAGGTCACCCAGCGGATCGGCCACCGGATCGGTGAACGCCTGGGGCAGGCCCGGTGGCAGAGCGGCGCCCAGGGCATCGCGCAGACGCGACGCGTCTTCGGCGGCTGCCAGATGCGACCTACCGGCCACCGTGATTGTGATGATGCGACGGTCGGCGAGAAGTTGGTTGACCGCCTCCTGCGGCTCGACGCCATCACATCTGACCACAATGGCCTCAGTCGTGAGGGGACCGAGCCAACGCAAAAGGTCTTCCACCGCGTCGAGGTGCTTGGCCTGCCAGCCATCGGCTGTGCGTTGCAGCTCGGATTCCAGCGCGGCCAGCACCTCTGGATCGAGTAGCTCGCGCAGCTCCTCAGCACCGAGGAGGTCCCGCAGCATCTCGCGATCGAGCGACAGAGCTGCTGCTCGCCGTTCGGCCAACGGAGCGTCGCCCTCGTACATGTACTGGGCAATCCAGCCGAACAACAACGATTGGGCGAACGGCGACGCGCGGTCGGTGTCGACGGTGTGAACCTTGATCTTGCGGCTTCTCAGGTCGGCGAGGACGAGTCGAAGCGCTGGTACATCGAAGACATCGTTCACGCACTCACGCGTTGTCTCGAGCAAGATCGGGAAGCTCGGGTACTTGGCCGCGACCGCCAACAAATCGGCTGCCTT
>JBLINY010000085.1:0-20484 GCA_047638695.1 Acidimicrobiales bacterium
CCAAATTCCTCGTGAACGACGACGGCAGCTTGGGTGACCGCAACGACGTCACCTGTGTTTCGATCGAGCACAAGCTCGGCATCCATGGCAGCCCCACGTGCGTGTTGGCCTATGGCGAGAACGACGGCGCCATTGGCTGGCTGGTTGGCGAAGAGGGCGATGGCATGCGAAATATGTTCACGATGATGAACAACGCCCGGCTGTCAGTTGGGCTCGAAGGTCTCGCCCTGTCCGAACGGGCCTATCAGCAGGCGTTGCAGTACACCCAGGATCGAACGCAGGGCACGGCGTTCGGAGCCGAGAAGGGTGTGTCAAGCCCCATCATTGACCACGCCGATGTTCGACGGATGCTGATGACTCAGCGATCTTGGATCGACGCCATGCGCTGTCTCATCTACACCAACGCAGCAGAGCTCGATCGGGCATCGGCGGCATCGGGCGACGAAGCCCGCGGCCACCAGGAGTTGGCCGATCTCTTCATCCCCCTGTCGAAAGGCCTTTGCACCGACCTCGGCAACGAGCTGACTTCGTTGGCACTGCAGATCCAGGGCGGCATGGGCTACGTCGAGGAGACCGGCGCTGCACAGCACTACCGCGATGCCCGGATCGCCCCTATTTATGAGGGCACAAATGGCATACAGGCCGCTGACCTTGTCGGCCGAAAGCTGCCGATGCGGGGCGGTGGCGTTGTTACCGATCAGCTCGATGCGTTCCTGGCCACAGCGATCGAACTGGGCAGGTCAGAGGTCTTGGCCCAGTTTGGCAAGAATCTTGAATCGGCTGTGTCAGCGGCTCGAGAGGCCAGCGCCTGGCTGCTCGAGCATGGGGCAGTCGACCCCAACAACGCGCTTGCTGGTGCGACGCCTTACCTGCGGATGCTCGGTACGGTCGTGTGTGGCGGCCTCCTTGGCAAGTCGGCGCTTGTTGCGCTGGCCGCATCGGAGGCCGGCGGCGCCGATGTCGACTTCTATCGGGCCAAGTTGATGTCGGCCAAGTTCTTCGGTGAGCAGATTTTGCCGAGTGCCGACGCGCTTCTCGGTGCAATCACGGCTGGTCCCGACGACCTTTTCGCTCTCACTGCCGAACAGCTGGCCTAATCGAGTCCGCCCGTTCGGGCGAAAATAGCTGTGCGGGGAAGGATGGACGCGCTCCGGTAGTTTCATGTCCGTGCCATCGCTCGTCGGCTCCGCCCAAGGTCTGCTGGCCTCGTTCCCCTCACCTCCCACGGATCGTCTGGAGCTCGGGCCCCTAACGTTCCGTTTCTATGGGTTGATGATCGCCCTCGGAGTGCTTGCGGCGGTCGAGATGGGGCGTCGCCGTTGGGAGGAGCGTGGGGGAGCAGCCGATGACATGGTCGAGCTGGCCAAGTGGGTCGTGCCCGCTGGTCTGGTCGGCACCCGCATCTACCACGTCATCACCGACTGGAAGTCCTACCAGGGCCGCTGGCTCGACGCTTTCAAGATTTGGGAGGGAGGGCTTGGTATCCCAGGTGGGCTCCTCCTTGGGACGATCGTTGGTGTCTGGTATGCCCGACGCAGAGATTGGGATATCGACACGCTGGCCACGGCCGTAATCCCGGGGATTCCGGTGGCCCAGGCCATTGGGCGACTGGGGAACTGGTTCAACCAAGAGATCTTTGGGCCTCCGACCAATCTGTTCTGGGGTGTTCGAATCGATGAGCAGTTCAGGCCGGCTGAACACATCAGTGAGCCCGCCTTCCATCCAACATTCCTGTACGAGGCCCTGTGGAACCTGGGCTTGGCCTGGGCTTTGATTTGGGCCGATGGCCGCAAGCTTTTGAAGCCGGGCCAGATGATTCCGCTGTGGATCTTTGGCTACGGCGTGGGACGCTTCGTTGTCGAAGCCGTACGACGCGATGATGCCTCGCTCATCCTCGGAATCCGGGTGAATCACTGGGTCAGCGGTGTCGCGGTCGTGGGCGGCCTCATCTGGCTGTGGCTAGCTGGGAAACGCGCCACGCCCGCCCCCGCCCCCGCCGCTGTTTCTACCGGCGACCCCGACGAAGAAGCTCACTAAGTCGGGAACGCTGTGCCGTCAGCTCTTGATTTCGACGCGTGTGATGTCGAGGCCGAGGGCCTCGAAGTTCTCGATGGGCGTGTTGTAACCGCGGTCGAGGTGGTGGGTGCCCGTGATGGTTGTGGTGCCTTCGGCCGCTGCGGCTGCCAGAACGTAGGCAAAACCGCCGCGAATGTCAGGCACCTCGACGTCGGTGCCATGAAGCGGCATGCCGCCTCGGACTACGACAGAGCATGCGGTGGTGCTACCGACGAAGCGACTCTGGATGCTGCCGAGACCGGTGTTGTAGGTCTCGATTTGGGCCCCCATCTTCTTGAGCGCGGGGACATACGTGAAGCGGTTTTCGTAGACCGTTTCGTACATTACGGAAAGTCCGTCGCACTGGGTGAAGAGGGCAACCATCGGAGACTGCCAGTCGGTCATGAACCCGGGATGGGTGTCGGTCTCGACTGCGGCTGGGACCAGCGAGTCGGCCCAAGCCGACACAGAGGAGTCGGTGATCTCGAAGCGGGCACCCATGCCGGAAAGCGTGGAGATGGCGGTGACCAGGCGATCTTGGCTGCAGCCGTGCACCCGTACCTCGCCGCCGGTGATCAGCCCTGCGACCAAGTACGAGAAGGCCTCGATGCGGTCGCCTTTCAGATGGTGGGCAGCACCGCTGAGTTCTTCGACGCCTTCAATGATGTAGCGCCGGTTGGGGCGCATCTCGATGCGAGCACCCATGCGCTGCAGGAACAGCGCCAGTTCGATTACCTCAGGCTCAGTTGCTCCGTTGTCGAGAATCGTGCGTCCCTCGGCCAGCGTGGCGGTGAGCAGCACGGTTTCGGTGGCACCAACTGAGGGGTAGGGGAGCTCGATGTGGGCACCCGTCAAGCGGTTCGCTTTGGCTTCAAGGCCGTCTTCGGTGATCTCGATGTCGGCACCCATCTTGCGCAGCGCGTCGACGTGGAAATCGACGGGTCGTGACCCGATGTCGTCGCCACCAACCAGCGGGACGAATGCTTCGCCGACTCGGTGGAGAAGAGGCCCGACCATCAGGATCGGGATGCGATTCATACCGCTGAATCGAACGGGCACTCGACTAGAGGAAAGCGAACGCGAGTCGATGGTGGCGGTGCCACCGTCGAGATCGACCTCGCATCCGAGGGCCCGCAGCATGTTGGCCGTGATGTCGACATCACCGATGTCGGGACAGTTGCTGACCACCGAAGGTGTGGAGCCGAGTAGCGCTGCGACCAGGTGTTTCGTGACGGCATTCTTCGAGCCACGTACCGAAACGTCGCCGCGGAGCGGGCCGACAGGATTGACGACCCACGCTTGATTCTCGTCCGATGTCGGGTGCGATGAGGTGTCTTTGGTGTTGGGTTCGCCGCTCACCGTGGTGAGGGTACTCAGGCCTTGATGCCCAGCGGTGTCAACACCCTTTCCAGGTAACTATCTCCCTCTACCAACCTCATCAGCCGCTTCATTGGATGCAGCGGCGCCAGATCGGCAACTCGCTGCTCCGGAGGGTCGGCGGCGAGGTCGAAGAGGTCGAACGCCATCGAGTAGAGACGCAACCTTTCGGCGAGGCGAGGGTGGGCGAACATCTCGGGGTTCGACTCGGCCAGCCATTCGGGAATCGGGGCGTAGTCGACGACCCGGGTGCGGTCCTCGTAGTCCTCTGCCACATGAGCATAAGGAAAGGCGCACATCCGAAGGAGCACATCCAATTCCATGTCGATCGGGGCGCCGCGGCTCCACTCGAAGTCGAGAACACCACTGAGGACACTGCCATCCCACAGCAGATTCTCGAAGGTGAGGTCGCCGTGTACCAGGTGTCGCTGATCGAAGTCAGTAACAGCCGAGCCGGTTGCGTGGGCCAGGTCTTCGGCTGCATCGAGGACACCCTTGTCGATCCCGAGGCTTCGGAGACGATCGATCCCCATGAGCATCGGCACGAGCGGGGTGACGCAGCGAGGGTCGATCAAGTAAGGCAGATTGTCGATTCGCGGAACCCGCACGGGCGTCGAAATGGTGTGCAGCTGACGGATCGCGTCGCCCAGCTGACGGATGGCCGACCGCCGCAGACCCATGGACATGTCGGGCCAGCATCTTCCGAGCGGGGCGCCGGGGAGGCGCCGGACGATCAGATAGTCAGCACCTAGCTCGCCACCGTAGGCAACGACCTGCGGCGCCCATTCGGCGTCGGGGAGGAACCGGCATAGCAATGCCTCGCGACGCAGCCGTTGGTTGGGGTGTCGGTTAACTCGAACGACGTGCTGTTCACCAACGAAGACTTCGTTTCGGGTGCTGGACGCTCGAAACAGCTCTTCTTCGACCGGCAGGCCGGCGTTCTTCAACGCCTGCCTGGCGCGTGCCTGGGCGAAGTGGGGAGCGGTGGTCGACATAGGCCTCGCTCCAAAGGTCGGCGAGGTGGACCCTTGTTTAAAGGCATTTGGTCTGAATGGACCATGATGTTGTCTTGTGGACTAGGTGGGATCTTGCTGCTTAGTCGGCACCGGTGGCCAAGATTGCATCGCTTAGGACTGGCCATGCTGTTTGGGCCCAGGGGCCGAAGGTGCGATTAGTTAGAGCGACGCACGCGACGTCGGCTGCAGGGTCGATCCACAGCATCGTCCCCGCTCGCCCAAAGTGCCCGAATGTGGACGGGCTGTTGTTCGATCCGGTCCAATGTGGGTTCTTTGTGCCCCTGATTTCGAAGCCGAGGCCCCAGGGATTGGGCTGTTGCCGGCCGTAGCCAGGCAAGACGCCGCCAAGTTGATCGAGGTGAGCCCGACTGGCTCGGGACATTGTTTGGTTGCTCAACAGCGTCGGTCGCATGATCTCACCGCAGAGCAGGAGCAGGTCGTCGACGCTCGAAGTCGCCCCGTGGGCGGGAGAGCCGGCGAGATGCGTCGCCGCGAGGCCGAGCGGTTCGGCGATCGCTTCGTGGAAGTACTGGGTACATGACATGCCGCCGGCCTCGGCCAGTGCGATGCCGATGGCTTCGTATCCAGCGTTGGAGTAAACCCGACGAGTGCGGGGGTCTGTCGTTGGGTCGGTTGCTTCAGGGCCGAGCCCGGATGAGTGGGCGAGGTGATCGGCCAGCGTGGCACCGCTGATGCCCAATGGTCGATCGAGATCAAGGGTGCCTTCTTCGACCGCGACCAACACCGCAAGGCCGAAGAGGGGTTTGGTGACCGATGCCAAAGCGAAGGGCTGGTCGCTGAGGGGTGAGCGTTCGACTCGGCTAGTGCCGCCGAGCCATCCGGCGGCCGCGTTTTCGACGGGCCACTCGGCAAGGAGGTCGAGCGGATTCATTGCGCCAGTATGGCGAACCTTTCCGCAGCCAAGTGCCTAGAACCACCGTCTACGGCCTCGGGGTAGGTAACCTCAGTGCTACCTGAGCCGACCTGGGCGGTAGTGATACCGCCGCGGCGGCGGCTCCTTCTCCGACAGGACCATTTTCTTTATGCCTAGAACGTTCGCCGACCTGGGTGTCGCTCCGCCGCTGGTCGAGGTGCTTTTGTCTCGTGGACTCGAGACTGCGTTCCCCATCCAGGAGCTCACCATCGACGACGCCCTCGCGGGCCGCGACGTCTGCGGTAAGGCCAAGACCGGTTCGGGCAAGACACTTGCCTTCGGTATTCCTGCCATTCAGCGAATCGCCGACATGCACGACGGTGTTGTCCACGCCCTCATCCTGGTGCCCACTCGAGAGCTGGCGAACCAGGTGCTCGAAGAGCTCGAGCCTCTCGCCGCGGCGGTCGGTCTTCGTTCGCTGGCTATTTACGGTGGCGCTGACATCGAGAAGCAGATCGCCCATATTCGCAAGGGAGTCGAGCTGGTCGTTGCCACACCTGGTCGCATGATCGACCTTCTCGACCGGGGCGAGGTCTCGGTCAGCCAGGTCAGCAACGTCATCGTTGATGAGGCCGACCGCATGGCCGATATGGGCTTCTTGCCGCAGGTCGAGTGGATTCTCCGTCGTATCGAAGGCGAGCACCAGACGCTCCTGTTCTCGGCCACCCTCGATGGCGCCATCGACACCCTCGTCCGGCGGTACCAGACCGATCCGGCTCGTCACGAGGTGGAAGAGGCCGAGATCACGGTTGACCTGATGACCCATCGGTTCATCACTGTGCACAAGATGGATCAGGCAAAGGTGGTGGCGAACATCGTTCGCCACCACAACCGCACCATCGTCTTCTGTAACACGAAACGCATGTGCGACCGACTGGCCGACGATCTTGACGAACTCAAGATCTCGGCTGAACCAATTCACGGTGACCTTCGACAGCGTCAACGAGAAAAGGCACTGTCGGCTTTCACCGACGGCAAGGTCGACGCTCTCATCGCGACCGATGTCGCCGCTCGCGGCATCCATGTCGATGACGTTGATGTCGTGGTGCACTTCGACCCGCCAGACGATCACAAGACCTATCTCCACCGTTCGGGCCGCACGGCCCGCGCCGGTGGATCGGGTGTGGCTATCACCCTGGTGTTGTGGAATCAGGAGCTCGAGGTGAAGCGCATCCAGAAGCGCCTGGGCCTCGACATTCCGATTATCGAGTTGTTCTCGAACGACAAGCGGCTGGAAAACCTGAACGACTGGGATTCCGACAGCGACTGATGGGCTGAGTGTGGCCTCGTCCGTGGTCGATCCTTGGCAAGTCGGATTGGACCACGAACAGTCGGCGACCAATGAGGAACGTCGGCGCCGCGGCGCCTGGTACACACCCCGCGCTCTGGTTGAGGGACTGGTGGCGTGTGCCATCGACGATACGGCTGACCCCTCAGAGCTGCCGGCCTTCATTGTCGATCCGACATGCGGCGGCGGCGGGTTCCTGCTGGGCGTGCTCGACCGATTGGTCGTGCTTGGGCTGTCGGCTGATGATGCCCTGTCCAGAGTCGGTGGTCTCGATGTTGATTCGGGAGCGGTTGCAGCAACAGCGGCGGCGCTGGCGGCGTGGGGGCGGGTGCACGGCGCTACGGCCGTCCCGCACCTGGCCGTTCGAGATGCACTTCTTGCCTGGCCGGTCGATTGGGCTCGCCCCGATCTGATCGTCGGCAATCCGCCGTTTGCTACACCTCTCAAGGGCCGGCCTTTTCCGGCGAACGCGACCGAGTTCCGAGCTGATCGAGCAGATCTACTGGGGCCCTATGCCGACTTGGCCGCGATCCACTTGGCCAACGCGCTCGAACACGTGGCCCAAACGGGCCGAGTTTGTCTGGTCCTGCCGCAATCGTTGCTGGCTGGACGCGACGCTGCCGGGCTGCGGACTCGGTGTGCCGCAGACGCCCCGGCGGTGCAGATCTGGGCATCGAGCGAGGCAGTCTTTGATGCCGGTGTGCGAGTGTGGGCCCCGGTCCTGCAGCTCGGGACCGACCCTGGCTCGGCGAGGCTGTCGGCCGGCCTCGGTGTCGATCCGGTGGGCTCGAGCAGTGGCACGTGGGCCGAACTGGTGGCTGATGCTCTCGGCACCCCAACGGTGCGGCTCGACGCAGCCCAGTCGTTGGGCGACCGAGTTACGGCTACCGCTGGCTTTCGCGATGAGTACTACGGGCTGTCGGCGGCGTGTGTCGAGGCCGATGATGAACGCGACGAGCGGCCTCGACTTGTGACTGTTGGTTCGCTCGACCCGCTGCGGTGTGACTGGGGACGAACGCCGCTGAAGATTGCCAAGCAGACCTGGCGGCGGCCGGTTGTCGACGTTTCTCAGCTCGAACCGAAGATTGCGCGGTGGCTCGAGCGGCAGCTCGTGCCCAAGATCGTTCTACCGACGCAATCCAAAGTGTTTGAGCCGGTTATCGACCGAGACGGGCGTTTGGCCCCGCTCACGCCGGTGATCTCGATCCATGTCGACGCGGCTGATTTAGATCTGGTGGCTGCGATGTTTCTGGCCCCGCCGGTAGTGGCGTGGGCTCGGCGGCGATGGTTCGGAACTGCGCTTTCGGTCGAGGCCATCAAGCTGGCGGCCCGGGATGTTGCTGTTCTGCCGACACCGAACGACCACGATGCGTGGGCTGAGGCTGCGTCGCTCGTGGCCGAGACTGCGAACAGTGAAGACCCTCGGGAAGTTGTGATCGAGGTTGCCCGCCGAATGAACGAGGCCTATGCCGCCGCTGACGAGGTCTTTTTCTGGTGGTTGGACCGTTTAGCGTGAGTGACGGAAACCCTTTAGCAAGGCCCGCCCCTCCTTCGATAGTCTCTCCTTCATGAGCGGCCAGTCCCACCCCCTTCGGAATCCGAGGGAGTCCGCGCTGCTTCCAGCTTCCGGGGCCTGGCGACCCGGCGACCACCCTGGGTGGCGTCAGTTTGTCAAAGTGTGCGAGAGTCGCTGCTTTGCCCTCGAGGGCGGCGGTGTCCTTGACGAGATCGATGTGGCCTTCGAGACCTGGGGCGAACTTGATGCCACCGCCTCCAACGCCATTTTGGTGTGCCATGCACTGACTGGGGATGCACACGCTGCTGGGCCCAGTGGTCCGGGCCAACCAACCGATGGTTGGTGGAACGACCTGGTCGGTCCTGGTAAGTCAATCGACACCGATCGGTTCTTCGTGGTGTGCGCCAACGTATTGGGCGGCTGCCAGGGGACCACCGGCCCGGCCAGCATCAATCCGACCGACGGCAAACCGTATGGCTCGCGCTTCCCCGTTGTGTCGACCCGCGACATCGTCCGAACCCAGGCCATGCTGGCTGATCACCTTGGTATTTCGCGGTGGCTTTCGGTTGTAGGTGGGTCGATGGGTGGCATGCAAGTGCTCGAGTGGGCGGTCATGTTTCCCGATCGGGTCGACTCGATCGCCGCTATTGCCTCGACCGGGGCTGCTAGCCCGATGCAGATTGGCTGGAGTGAAACCGGTCGGCTTGCCATCGTGAACGATGCCAAATGGAACGGGGGCGACTACTACGACGCCGCCGACGGTGAAGGGCCCACTGAAGGGCTCATGTTGGCCCGCCGCATCGCACAGATTCACTATCGCAGCGACGATTCCCTCAACAACCGATTTGGCCGCTCAACGGTAGGTCGACTCGATTCGTTCAACCTATGGGACCGTTTCCAGGTCGAGAGTTACCTCGACTATCACGGGGAGAAGCTGGCTCGCCGGTTCGATGCCAACAGCTACTTGGTGTTGAACAAGGCGATGGACCTTCACGACCTTGGGCGCGGCCGCGGGGGAATCGATGTCGCCCTTCAACGCATCAAGTGTCCGAGCTTGGTTGTATCGATCGATAGCGACATTCTGTACACGCCTCGTCAGCAGGCAGAGTTGCGCGACGGGCTCGAGGCCGGCGGCTCCGACGTGCGCTACGAGGAGCTGCAATCCGAGCATGGCCACGACGGCTTCCTTATCGAGTTCGCGACACTCGGGCCGATGATCGAGTCGTTTCTCGAAGATCAAGCCAAGTCGGACTGACCGATCCGTCCGCTGGCCTATGCCCGAAGGTGTCGAGATTGAGATCTACCGGTTGGCAGCCGAACGAGCGGTCGGACGTGAAGTCGTATCCGTCGAAGCCCCCGATGGATGGTTTCTGAAGGGCGGCCTCCTGCCAGCAGAGGTTGCGGCCGCCGTGACTGGCCAGATGATTGAGGCAGCCCGTCGTCGGGGCAAGCTACTGGTGTTGGATCTCACTGATGGAGTACGGCTTGGGCTCAGGTTCGGCATGACGGGCCGGCTGATCGTCGACAACGATGCTGCAATTGACTACCTCGAGTACTCAAGCCAACGAAACGATCCGTCGTGGGATCGCTTCGTGCTGCATTTCGCCGATGGCGGTGATCTTCGTCTGCGAGACCCCCGCCGGCTCGGCGGGGTATCGCTCGATCCCGACGAGGAGGCGCTGGGCTTTGACGCATTCACCATCACACCGGGCCAGATGCGAGATCGAGTAGCGATCGGTGACGTTCCTCTAAAGGTGCGGTTGCTCGATCAGGCGCGTATCGCGGGGGTCGGGAATCTCATAGCCGACGAGATGTTGTGGCGGGCGGGCTTCGATCCAGCTCGGGCAGCCGGTTCGCTCACCAACGATGAGGTCAAGAAACTGGTGCGGCACCTGAGAAAGGTGTTGGCTGACTTCATGCGCGACGGGGGATCGCATACCGGTCATCTTCAGCCGGCCCGGAAGCGCGGCGGCCTGTGCCCGAAAGACGGCGTCGAGTTGCTCCGTCGAGCGATTGGCGGAAGAACCACCTATTCGTGCCCCCGCCACCAGCGGTGAGCGGCTAGCTTCATTGGCCGAGGCCGGTTTTTAAAGTCTCGTAAACGTCATGGGCGAGGAACGGAACGGAGGAACGTGGTCGGCGCAGAATTGTTGGCACAAACGGACACCACTGGTCGATCGATCACGCTGATTATCTTCGGCTTGCTGGTCGTGGCCGTTCTCCTGGGTGGTCTCACTGTCTGGTACTGGCGCTCAACCGATCCTCACAAGCGTGTACCCGTGGTCACGGTCGATCCGTTCGAAGAGCTCGACGAAGACGAACTATCGGTCGAGCACGCCGAACGAAGTGCTTTTTCTGACAGTCAGCTGTTGGGCCACGATGATGGGGCCGACGAGTGGCTCCGAATCACCAGTCCGAATCCGGGGCCGGTTGGTCGTTAGGACGGCTCGTGGCTTGAAGCAGCGCTGGCCGATGAAATGCTCGCCCCGGCCTGGCACGCTCGATAGCGGAGTTCTGACTGCCACCGTCGATCGGTGCAAAGAGAGGGAAGGGTTGAATCGACCCGGGCCCGCTATAGTCGAGGGCCACATGCGGACGTAGCTCAGCTGGTAGAGCATCACCTTGCCAAGGTGAGGGTCGCGGGTTCAAATCTCGTCGTCCGCTCCATAGTCGGTGATCTAGATCGCCCTGGTCAGAGGCTCGCTTCGGCGGGTCTCTGTCAGTTTTTGGGTTAGCGCTCTACTATTTCGCTCTACTGCGGCGGCGAAAAGCGGAGCAGAACGAGGCGACCAAGTCCGTGCAGCAAGAAATGCTCCGCCGCGACGCTTGAGTGGCTTGCGATCGATGGGAGATTGTGGTGGCTCGACGAGGGCATGGAGATCATGGGCGGCGGTTGAGTGACGCCGATAAGGCTGAGCTAGATGAGCGAATCGCGGCGGGCGAGACCCAAGAGGACGTCGCCAGGTCGATCGGGTGTGATGTTCGGACGGTGATCAGGTGGATCATGCGCAACGGCGGGCTGCGTGCCGATCAACGCACGCGGTCGCCGTTACGGCTGTCGCCTGAAGAACGCGAGCAGATCGCTGTGGGGATAGCGGTCGGCGAGTCGGGCTCGGCGATCGGGCGCCGCTTACGGAAGGCGATCTGATCATCGGAGCGCGAGGCAAGACAGCTATCGCGACCCTTGTGGAACGCCAGAGTCGGTTTGTGCAACTCGTCGGCCTTCCGGACGGGCGTACGGCCGAATCGGTCTGCGACGCACTGACTGCAGCTGTGCCGAACTTGCCTGAGGTGTTGTGGCGATTCTTGACGTGGGACCAGGGCAAGGAGATGGTCGAGCACCAGCGTTTCACGATCGACACCGGCATTGACGTCTACTTCTGTGATCCTTCAGCGCCCTGGCAGCGCGGCACCAACGAGAACACCAACGGGCTGCTTCGTCAGTACTTCCCCAAAGGCACCGACCTCAGCCAACACGACCAATCCCACCTCGATGACGTCGCCGCTGAACTCAACGGAAGACCTCGACAAACCCTCGGCTGGATGAAACCATCAGAAGCGTTCAACCAAATCATTGCGATGACCGCATGAGACCGCCGTGGGGAGTGTCAGGAAGTTTGTGTAAGTCGAGTCATGAGGGTCCGCGGGTGTTCCGAAAGCGGTGCCGAGGCATGCAAATTGCTGGATGCTACGAACCCGTTTGGGAGCGATCAAGCGCGTCCAGCCCTGCCAGGAGGCCAAGTTCCGCGATTACCGAGCGCGCGATGTGGGCTGGACTGTTGCGCTGGTTGGCACGCTGGGAGCGTGATCAGGCGATGGTGGTATTGGGGTTCTTGCGACTGCACGAGAGATGGTGGGAGGCGGTCAGAATTGTTCGATACCGGATCGATTATCGGGGCTCTGGTATGTGTGTTGCTCTGAGCTAGTGCGTTGATGAGGGGCGGCGTGTCAATCTTTTTCGTATGCCGTGTAGCGCGTTGTGTCGTCTCGGAGCTTTCGTGGGGTGAAGGGAGCGACGGAGTCTTGGACGATCATTTACCAGCACTGACTTCGAGGAGTTCGCTCGATTCGCAGAACCTCTGCTTCGACGTGCGTTCCTGGGGTCGGTCGGAGTCGAGCGAATGCCCGACGCGGTTGCCGTGTCGTCCGCCAGCTGCCGAGGCTCTCGGTTACGGCTGGGAACATTGGGAAGACATCCAAAAAATGACGAACCGTGTCGGCCACCTCTTCCGGGTTGGGAAATCTCGCACCCGCCCGCGCAAGCGACGGGACTGCCATTTCTGGCCCAAGCGGAACCCCCAGATTTCGAGCCGCAGCTGCCGATCGCGCTAATGGCATTGCCTGAGTCCCAACGCACAGCGGTGTGGCTTGCCCACGGCTGTCGCGGGACCCATAGCGAGATCGCTGAAGTACTCGAGCCCTTAATCGGTACGTCTCGATCTGCGATCAAGGACTCTCGAATGAACGACCACCACGACGCGAATATCGCACGCCCTCACACTCACCTGAGACGGCACCTGGAAAGACCCGCTCCGTGTGCCGGATACGGGATTGGTCAGCGGGTGCCCGGCGAGCGTTGTTCTGAGCGTCCGCACACTGCTGGTGTCCGGTGTAGGGACCCAGACGTCGACGCCGGACTAACGTGACCCGATGGCCTTCACCAGGATCACCTCAGACCCGACCAAGATGGCTGGCGTCCCCTGCATCCGCGGCCTCCGGTTTCCAGTCGCCACCGTTGTTGCGATGGTTGCTGACGGAATGATCAACGAAGAGATTCTCTCCGAGCACCCTGACCTCGAACTCGAAGACATCGCCGAAGCGCTCAAATTCGCAGCACTCGCTGTCCAGGAACGCCAGTTGCCACTCCTGTCAGCGTGAAGTTCCTGCTCGACCAGAACATCTCGCCGGCGTTGGTTGGTTTGCTGGCTGACGCCGATCACATCGCAGAACACGTTCGCGACCTGGGTATGCGTGAGGCGCCAGACGATGTGGTCCTCGCAGCGGCGAAGGACGCCGCCGCTGTGCTGATCTCGTCAGACACTGACTTCGGCGAGTTACTTGCTCGATCCAACGCAGCCGAGCCTTCGGTGATTCTGCTTCGGCGCCAGGAAGGCCGTCGTGCGAGCGAGATCGCTGCGTTGATTGTCGCCAACCTCGCCGCCGTTGCCGACGATCTGATTGCGGGGGCGTTTGTCGTGCTCGACGACGACCGCGTCCGGATTCGGAGCCTTCCGTTCCGGCCTGAGAACTAGCCAACCGCCCACTCATAACGTTCGGGCAGACTCCCGTCGCAACCCACGCCATATCCTCACATGAGATCGGGTAAGTCAACCGTGTCTACGGACCACACATAATCCCGGCGACCAACACCCCCGCCGCGCAAACTTCTGATCGGATTGCGAGAGTCGGCGGTTTCGCCTGAGGGCCCGTCCGGTAACGCTCACCGCCCGCCCACGAGTTCTGGCGAGCTGTAAGTGCCGTGAGCGGACGGCTGTCGCGACTGGGGCTGGGCACTCCTCGGTGGAGCTATCGTCTACGTCGCTTGCTCAGTGCTCGGCCTCGAGATCATCAAGCGAGCCCACGACACGGGCGTGATAGAGAGTTACTCACAGGACTGACGCGGCCGACACTGCGTTGGCACTCGTTCTGGACTCGAACGGCTCAATCAACGTCCGTGTTCGAGTGTCATGAAACCTGTCGACAAAGGTGAGCTCTCGGCTCTCAGACCGACGCCACCTATGGCGAACGGCAATCCTCGGACGCAGGATGGATGCCACCCATAACTGCGGCAAGAATCGACGGATCGTGGAAGTGATGATCGGACCGTCGTACTGTTGACCTACGAACAGGGCGTGGAAGCCTTCCGGGTCACCGATCAACTCTCCGACGAGACTCGTTCGGCGCTCATGGGCGGCTCGCTCGAAAGCATTCACCGTTGGTCCCCGACACTCGCGTGACTAACCAGGGAGAAAGCAAACTATGGGTGAGCTAGACGGCAAGGTGGCAATTGTCACCGGCTCCACGAGGGGTATAGGTCGAGGCATTGCCGAACGTTTCGCCGCTGAGGGAGCCACCCTCATCGTGAGTGGCACCCAGCACGCCAACGTCGAAGCGGTTGCAGCCGAGTTGGGAGCGCACGGCGATGCCTGTGACCTAGGAGACGCCGAACAGGCAGCTGGACTCATCAACCGCACAGTCGAGCGCTTCGGCCGGGTAGACGTCCTCGTCAACAATGCCGGAATCGCTCTGGACAACTATGTCACCGGCGTAACCGACGAAAGATGGCAACAGGTCCTCGACGTCAACCTCACGGGTGGTTTCGTGACCCTGCGTGAAGCAACGAAAAGCATGAAGCGCCACGGCGGTGGGTCCATCATCAACGTCATCTCCTGGGCCGGTACCAACGGCAATGTAGGTCAGGTGGCTTATTCGGCTTCCAAGGCGGGAATGGTCGGGGTCACCAAGACCGCTGCGAAGGAACTAGGGGCCTTTGGGATAAGGGTGAACGCCTTGGCGCCAGCGACTCCCACCGACATGACGAGCCAGATGACACCGGAAGACTTGGAGGCCGCAGCACAATCGACGCCTCTTCAACGTCACGGCACCATCGCCGAGGTTGCAGAAGGGGCTCTCTGGTTGGCATCGGACCGATCGAGCTACACGACAGGAATCGTGTTGTGTATCGACGGCGGGTTACATCTGGTCTGATTCAGAGCCCCAGCCTTCGTCTCAGGTAGGCCGAAAACGACAGCACCCGAGGGTGCCTGACTGTTGGGTGGGCGCGATTCACGTGGAGGTCGTTGTGGCTTGGGCTGAGGGTGCCGAGATTTCATCTGCGTCTGGCGTTGATTGCCGAGAGTGATCTCACGGCTCGAGGTCTGGCTCGGGGCGTACCCGGCGGAGAGCTTGTGGTTGGCGTGCTCACGTCTTGTCTTTTTTCGGGCGGGGGAAGATCATGCGGCCGATGTTCAGTATCGCGATGTCGTGGGCGAGGCCCATGACCATTCCCGCTCGGGCGTCGCGGAAGTACCTTTCGAAGGGCAGCAGCTTCGCGAACGCGGCTCCTCCGCCGAGAGTCATTGCCTCCTGTGTGACGAATGCTCCGACCTGGTCGCAGGCCACCTTGCATTCATAGAACGGTTGCGGGCTGCCGTGGCGGTCCTCGTCGAACGCAGCGCACGCGGCATACAGCAGGGCACGGCTTCGTTCGATCTCGACTTTGCAGTTAGCGACGCGCGCTGCGATGGTCTCGACTTCACCCATACGCCGACCGTCGGCCAGCGTGGCTCCGGCGATGTGTTCACGGAGCAGGTCGTAGCAGCCTGCCGCGATCCCGAGATAGGTCGCAGCGTAGGTTCCGAGTACGACGGGGAAGAAGTCGACGCGTTCGCCATCGGGGTTCAAGAGGCGGTCATCGGGGATGAAGCCTCCGAAGGTCATTGGTGAGCTGTTGTTACCTCGCATGCCCAGGCCGTCCCAGGGTCCGTCGATGCTCCACGTGAGGTCGTCGGTGTGGAGCTGGAACATGAGCTGGCGGGGGCGAGTGCCCTTCTCGCCGGGCAGGCTGCACATGAAGAAGTAGCTGTCGGCGACACCGGCCGCGGTGACGAACGACTTCTGGATATCGGTGACCCGGTAGCCACCGTCGACCTTCTCGACGGTCGACTTCGCGGCCCCGGCCCAGGCGCCGCCCTGATGTCCGGCCTCGCTGCCCGCGACGGTAGAGAGCCACTCACCCGAAGCGAGCTTCGGTACGAACTGCTCGGCCTGGACGAGCGTTGGTACCCGCGAGACCATCTCGATGCTCTCTAGATGCATTTTGTACACGAGCGCGGTGGACGGGCAGGCCTTCGCCAGTGCTTCGGTCACAAGACATGTGGTGAGCAGACCCTCGCCGTGGCCGCCATGGGCCGGGTCGGCACGGAGTCCCATGAACCCGCCGTCGCGAAGCGCGTCGAGCTGAAGTCGCGGGAACTCGGCCCTCCGGTCGGTCTCGGCGGCCGCAGGGGCCAACACCTCGACGGCGATGGTCTCAGCTCGCTCGAGCCACCCACGCTGGCCGTCACTCAACGGAAAATAGGTCATCCCTGTCCTCTCCACCCCTTCGGCACGGTGCAGACACCTCGCTGGGCAGCTAGGAGCACTGTGTAGCGCGTTCAGATGTCGCCAGCGAGCCGCAACGCAAGCGCTCAGATCAGGAGTGAGCGGTCCCTGTCAGGTATGCGTGTCGCATTTTGGTCGTGCCCCACCGAGGTGTTCGCGCGATTCCTCGGCGAACGTGGAAGCGACGCCATAGAGCCGTGTCGGTGTCCGCAGTTCGGTCGTGGCCTCTGACCAAAGAAAACGCGCTCGCCTCGACGCCTCTTGAAGGCGCGCTATTCGGCATGATAGGACGGGTCTGAGGGTCGTTCTGGCCTGTTCTGGGCGTCGTTATCGAGCGGCGCACTTTGGTAGACAGTGTTGCGCGGACGCTCCGGCTGAGACCGTGATTATGTGGTGTTGATATCGGGCGGCCCTTCGATGAGTCCTTTCGTTACCGAAGGCGCCAACAGCGTGTCGCCCTCGGCGATCAAGCGGACCGCTGCCGGTCCGGCGGAGGCCACAGAAGGTCTGGTGAACGCATGGTTGGTCAGGCAACGGCGGACTATCTCGAACGCCTCGCTTGTATCCAGCGCGGTTCCCCGGTGGACCTCTCGGTCAGCCCGGAGAGGTGGGCGATGACCTCGGCGGGATAGCGGTCCATATCGCGGCTAGCGTCAGCGATCGAGCGGAGCCCGGGCAAGTGCTCGTCTCGCCGACGGTCGCCGATCTGGTCGTCGGATCAGCGCTCGTCTTCACGTCACAAGGTGAACACGAGCTAAAGGGCGTTCCGGGCACTTGGACACTGTTGGCGGCCGACTGACATCCAACCCGCTAACCAGCGTGCACGACTAACCCGAGCCATCGCCGGAATGATCGGTCGATGTTAGGGCCGAGTGGGGAGCTTGATGAGCGTTGTTATCGGGCGGCGTGGGACGATGCGGCAGTGATCGTCGACCAGTCTGTGCCTCCTTCGGGGACAGTCACCTTTCTGTTTACCGATATTGAGGGGTCGACGGAGTTTTGGGAGCGGCATCCGGCCGCGATGCAGGTTGCGGTCGAGAGTCATGATCGGATTCTGCGGTCGGTGATCGAGTCGGGCGACGGCTATGTGTTTACGACGGCTGGCGATTCGTTCGCCGCAGCCTTTCCGAGGGTCGGTGCTGCGGTGGAGGCGGCTGTGGCTATCCAGCGGCAGTTAGGCGAGCAGGACTGGCCTGATCCTGTTCGACTCTCGGTTCGGGTGGGGTTGCACACGGGTGAGGCGAGCGAGAGGGATGGCGACTATTTCGGTCCAGCGGTAAACCTGGCCGCTCGGGTGATGTCCAAGGCCCACGGTGGCCAGATCGTGGTGTCGGGTTCTTCTGTCGGGCTTCTGGGCGATGACTTCGATCTGCGTGCCTTGGGCAGCCATCGGGTGAAGGGTGTGGCGGAGCCGGTCGAGTTGGCGCAGGTGCTGGCGGAAAGTCTGGTGTCGGAGTTCCCTGATATTGGGGGCACGGAGCTGTTGGGAAATCTGTTGGCCACCGGCGGGAAGGGAGAGCTGGTGGGCCGCTCGACCGAAGTAGCTGAGTTGGCAGACCATTTGAGCGACCATCGTTTGGTGACCCTCACCGGTGTCGGTGGGGTGGGTAAGACCCGGTTGGCGTTGGCGTTGGCGGAATCGGTGGCAGACCGTTTCGGGCATGGCTGTTGGCTGGTGGATCTGGCTCCGGTTGGTGACCCTGACGAGGTTCCGAACGCGGTGATGGCAGCGTTGGAGCTGCGGCCACAACCAGGTTTGTCTGCGAGCGAGGCTGTCGCCGATGCTCTGCGAGACCAGTCGAGGTTGCT
This sequence comes from Acidimicrobiales bacterium, assembly GCA_047638695.1. Classification (GTDB taxonomy): domain Bacteria; phylum Actinomycetota; class Acidimicrobiia; order Acidimicrobiales; family SZUA-35; genus JAHECQ01. The sequence continues at coordinate 18,099 of JBLINY010000085.1, forward strand.
GGTGTTGGACAACTGTGAACATCTTCTGGCGCCGGTGGCAGATTTCGTCGACGAGCTGGCTGGCGGAACGACTTCGGTGCGGGTGATTGCGACTTCGCGTGAACCATTGGGGGTGGCGGGTGAGCAGATTTTCCCGGTTCCATCCCTGGTGGCGGAGTCCGCTGGGGCCGAGTTGTTTCTGGCCCGATGCCGGGCCGCCGACCCGTCGTTTCAGGTTGGTGACGCCGAGCTTGAAACGGTGGTTCAGTTATGTCGGCGGCTCGATGGGATCCCGTTGGCGATTGAGTTGGCCGCCGCTCGGATCAGCGCACTGAGCCCTACCGAGTTGCTTCACAGGCTCGAGGATCGGTTCCGTCTGTTGCGGGGGGCTCGGCGGGGTGTGGTCGATCGGCACCGAACCCTTCTGGCCGCGGTCGAATGGTCGTACAGGCTCCTGAACGAGACCGAACAAGACCTGTTCTGCCGGCTGTCGGTCTTTCCGGCCTCATTCGACCTAGAGGCAGTAGGTGCGGTGTGCTCGGCTGAACTCGACGAGCTTGATGTGATCGACCTGGTCGAGGCTCTCGTGGGCAAGTCCTTGGTAACCAGTTTCCGTGATGCCGGAGCCACCCGGTTCCGGGTTCTCGAAACCCTGCGTCAATATGGCGAGACCCAGCTCGACGACGAATCGGCTGTGCAACTCCGTGACCGTCACCTCGCCCACTACTTGGCGGTCGCGGAGAAGGCCCGGGTCCTCTTCGAGGAAGCCGACGGCTACACGGGAGGGGACCTGTTCAACGCCGAGTGGGACAACATTCGCGCTGCGGCTACCTGGGCGGCAATGGCCTCTGAGCTCGACGACCTGGACCTACTCCTCACTACGGTCGGCCACTACGCAGTGTTCAGTTTGAGGCTCCACGATCTCTCGTCCACGATGGCAGAGGCCGTGGAGCGACCAGACTGCAGCGCAACGATTCTTGGGATCGCGGGGTTGACCGCGGCGATGAACGGTGACCTAACCGAGGCCCTGGAGCTCACCGACAAAGCGTTGAGGCAAAGCGACGGCAGCCCCGACTTTTGGTGTCTCTACGGCGCATTTATGGCCAACTGGTACTCAGGCGACATTGAACGAGGATGGGACTACGTGCAACAAGGTGCCGAAGTGGCGCAGGCGAGTTCTCATCGCTTCGACCTGCTCAGCGCCCTCGGCGGGCGTGCGGTCGCCGCTGGAACGGTTGCTGCACCAGACCTAGCCCCCTCCTACATCGAGGAGCTTCAAGCTCTCATCGACGAACTGGGCAGCGTCGCCGCGGCGGCTTTCGGATCCTGGGTCTCGTCGCGGGCCATGTCTCAACACGGAGATTCTGCCCGTGTCTTCGCTGATCTTCAGCGGGCGCGCGACCTCGCTGACCACCCCAGCCTGCGCTGGATTCAGACCGTGACCTGGCTAAGCCAGGGGCTCCAGCGCCTCCAGCGCCTACGACGAACAGATGCCGAAGCCTCCCAAGCGCTGGGCGCTGCCATCCAACAGTTCCACCTGGCATCAGACTGGCTTCATGTCTGGGTTACCGTCGAGGCGGCCGCCATCCACCTCAAGCGCCGAGACGAATCTGACACAGCCGCCGTGATCGCCGGCTACCTCGATCGACACGAGCGGCAACACTCCATGTTCGTTGAAGACCGACGTGAACTCAGCCACAATAGTCAACAGAGCTACACCACCGAGACAGCTCGCGGGGCAGCGATGACCCGCGATGAGATCATCCAATTCACCCTCGAATCGCTTCACACCCCCGACTAACCCAATCACCATGCAGTCCCCGACCCGCGGCAAGACCGCGCCGTCCACAGGGGCATTCGGGAACCGGCAATCGCGGCTACTGGACGCACGAACCTGACTACGGCCATGCGAAGATCGATGGCCTTGCGGCGCCGAGCGAGTCGGGCGGTGTGCGACGATGGTTCAGTGACCGCCGATCAGGCTGCCTGCCCGACTGGGACGGGGACATTTCTGTTCACCGACATCCGGTTCGACGGACACCACCCAGTCGGCTGCGCCTTGACGAACGCCGAAATCTGGTTCGCCGATCCAGGAAATTCCGACGTGGTCGGAGCGAACAGGGCTGCGCGATGATCCGACACCATCGAGCTTGACGCTCCGGCCTGAGCGTGCATCCTCGGCGGTCCCCAAAGCGCCGCACTCTTCCAAGCTCACCTCCTCCGGACTTCCGCCCCGAAGCCGTCCCTGGCAAAGAGAAGCAGCACAATCCCGGCGCCAGTTCGAGGGTGGTCTCGTTCATGTCGAAAACCGCGGTGCCAGGGGCCGTTGGCTCAGCTGCAGTGCATGCGAAGCCTTCGATCAAGCGGCTACCGAATCAGTTTGGTAACTGGTCGAACGCGAGGTCTC
>JBLINY010000086.1:0-20404 GCA_047638695.1 Acidimicrobiales bacterium
GGCAGACTGGCCCGATGGCAGTTGGGAACCAATCCACGGTCGCCTGGCGAGTGATCGACGATGTACGTCTTCTTGCTGACGCGGTCCAGCGGCCCGGCTACGAAGCTGATCCAGCCGAGATCGCGACTTTTCAACGTGACGGCGTCGTGTTGCTCCGCGGTGCCTTCGCCGAATGGGTTCCTGCGATAGCGGCTGGCTTCCAACGCAACCTCGAACATCCGGCGTCTTACGCCTTCCCCAGTGAGAGCACCTTCGATCACGAGACTGGGCGTTTCTTCGACAGCTACTGCAACTGGCAGAGGATCCCCGAATACACGACCTTCGTGCTCAACTCGAAGGCCGCCGCGATGGCAGCGGCGTTTATGGGTAGTGAGATTGCCCAGTTGTTCCACGAGCATGCGTTCTGCAAGGAACCCGGCACCCAGAAGCAGACTCCCTGGCACCAGGACCTTCCCTACTACTGCGTCGATGGGCAGCAGACGATCAGCATCTACATGGCCCTCGACCCAACTCCGGCCGAGACAGCGGTTCGATTTCTCAAGGGTTCCCACCGAACCGGCCAGCTTCATCGTCCACGCGACTTCATGCGTGGCAACGAGTACGAGACCTCTGACCCGACGATGGTGTCGACGCCCGAAATCACCGACGGCGACGATGTGTTCGCCGCGGCGCTCGAACCCGGAGACACGCTCCTGTTCGACTTTCGGACCCTTCACGGCACCACTGACGCGCCGATCGAGCAACGCAGACGAGCGTTCTCGACCCGCTGGCTCGGCGACGATGTTCGCTATGTCGACCGACCGGGCGAAACCTCGCCCCCGATGCCCGATCTCGGCCTCCGCCCCGGGGAACCAATGCGTCAGGACTGGTTTCCGGTGCTCTGGCCAAACTCCAACTAATACCCGGCTAAGAACGACGTCTCGCATTGTTCCCAAACCATGGTTCCCAAAACAGCGGCGTTCCCACAACGTCGGCCCATTGGAAGGAAACCGTGAAACTTTCGAAACACTCCAGCTCGAAGCTGGTTCGTCTTGTCTCAGTGCTTGTGGGAATCGTCGCCCTGATGGCGAGCTGTGGAAGGTCGTCAACGGCTGAGGGCGAACCAGCTGTGCCGAGCGACGAAACCACCTCGTCAACCTAGGCGGAGTCCGTGACGCCCGAGGAAGTGCAGTACGTCGACACGATGGCGGCAACGGACAGCGACGTGTGGGTGACAGTGCTGGGCGATCGCGACAATGAGGCGCTCAATCGAGCGGTACTTATTGCGGCCGATGGCGACGTTGCTCACGATGTTGTCCTCCCGGGTCGACGATGTCACAGGGGCGACCGCCGACCTGCCTGAAACCGAATACCCAATCGCTGCCGGCGAGCTTGTGTGGGCGACGGTCGAATCGGATGAAGAACCCGGCCGGTCGGTGAGACGGTTCGGCGAGCTCACTGGCGAACAAACCGGCGATGTCGTGCACCTCGACCCCGTTGCGAGGCCAGTGATCGTTGGCGAGTTACGCCCGGGTGTCGCCGAAATCTTCGAGGAGCATCCGGGAGGGTTCCTCCCGATGGATGGGCCGGCTGCCACCGATGGCACAGCACTGTGGTTCTACTCGTTCGGGAGCCTCGTGCGCGCCGACGCCCTTACGGGTCACGTGCAGTTGGTGAGCGGAGTGTTTGGTGATGATGTTGACGTCTCCGATCTGGTCGTGATCGACGGTGGAGTTTGGCTCGTCGGCGGCACTGAGGTTGACCGAGAGACCGTCGATCGACTGTGGTTCGTCGGCCACGACGGAGAAGTGCAGATTTGCGTTGACATCACGTTGGATGGATCTCACCGGTGAGCTCGTGACGGTCATTGAGGTGATGGCTCAGCACAACCAGGGCCTCGCTGCGGACCATGGCCAGATCTGGGTCACCACCGAGCGGCCGTATGGGGTGGCGCGGTTCGGCTGACAGACTGGGCCACGATCCCGATTTGAGGCAGGACAGAGGAACATGACAGATGCGATCAAGACTCCGGAACGTATGGAGTTCGTGGCGCGTATGGCTGCGTTGGGTCCGGCGTTTCAGGAGCGGGCAGCCGGCTACGACCGCGACGCCCGGTTCCCCTACGAGAACTGGGACGATCTGAAGGCCGCTGGGTTCCTTGAGCTGTGCGTACCAAAGGCGGCTGGCGGCTGGGGTGCTGACTTCGTTGCGTACGCCCTCGTCGCCGAGGAACTCGGCCGCCACTGTGCGACTACCGCACTCACGTTCAACATGCACAGTGCCACGGCGATGCTGGCTGGCTTCATCGCCGACGAACTGAAGCTTGAGCCCGAGATGCAGGCGGTCCTTGATAGTCGTCGTCCCGAGCTATGGCGAGGCATCCTTGAAGATCGCACGATCCACTCTCAGCCGTTCTCTGAGGGCGTCGCACCTGGAGCTGTCGCCGGAGTTGGTACCCGGGCAGTTCCGGTCGACGGCGGCTACCGCGTCACCGGTCGAAAGATATTCGCTTCCCTCAGCGGTGCCGCCAACGTGCACAATGTGATTGCAGTTGTCGAAGGCGATCCAAGCATGCGCCTGATCGGCATTCCCGCTGACGCCAAAGGCGTTCGCATCGAAGGCGACTGGGATCCGCTCGGCATGCGAGGCACCGACTCTCGAAATCTCATCATGGATGATGTGTTCGTGCCGCTCGGCAACGAGTGGGTTCCCCCTGGCGTGTTCGACGCGATGGTCAAACGTTTCCCGTACTTCTACATGACCCTGTCGTTCGCTTACCTCGGCCTGATGCGAGCAATCCTCGACGAAACGCAGGCGTACCTGTCCGGTTCATCGGGTGTTGAAGCCCGCCGCGACAACCATGTCAAGCAGGCGGGTTGGGCCAAGATGCAGCTCATCTACGAACGCGCCCAGTCGGTGACCTACCGGGTGCTCGGCGAGGCCGATATCGACCCGACGAAAGATCGCATCCGTCGGGCATGGGTCGCGATGGTTACGACAATGGAAGGCGCACCCGAGATCGCCTCGCTCGCGATCCAAGTGTGTGGTGGCAGGTCGATGTTGCGTCCCAACAAGCTCGAGCAGCACTACCGCGATGCCCGTTGCGGAGCAACGATGCTGCCGTGGAGTGTCGAAGTGTGCATCGACCGTCTCGGCCGCGCTGGTCTCTACTAACTCGTCCCCCGGTGCAGATCAAGACGCGTGCGTCACACACGTCCCGTGGGAGGGTCGTGGCGCTCGCTTCGACGACCAAATAGACCTGATGCGCCGATTGTGGACCGAACCGGTGGTCGACGTGTCCACCCCGATGCACCGCTTCGATCGGGCCGGAATCCTGCCGCGCCCCGTCCGTTCGATACCGCTATGGTTCGGCCGCAAGACGGTCGACCTGGTACACAAGCTGCCCGGACCCGACGTTCACCAGCCGAACAGGCCTCGGAGATAACACGCCTGTCCGACGTGTTGCAGGCTGTCATCGGCGATGCTGACTAGGCGGACCCCCATCGAGACCGGAGGGTCCCAGCGCCGGTCGACGATCCTGTCGAGATCGGGCGGTCCCAGATCCTCGAGCATCTTCGTGGTGCAGGATTGCACCGCCGCCAGGTAGTCGAGCAATGACTGGGGGCCGTCCGGCTTCACCGACGCAACGTCAGCGGCGTCATGGCCGTAGCCGATGTTGGCGGGGTCCGGTTCGAGCCGGAAACGGCCCGACCAGCCGTTCTGCTCCCACACCTGGTCCGTCTCGAGCAGTTCGGCGACGTGGTGGTCCTGCACCCGTGCCGTGTGCCACACCAACCAGCCGATGCTGTTGGTATCTGGCCCGGGCAGCTGGACTAGCTGGTCGGTGTCGAGACCGTCGACGGCGCGCCGCGCCAGTGGCCCGATGCGGCCGTAGAGCTCGAGGAGAAGCGCAGCGACGTCCATGTGTCGATTCCAGCACGATTCGACAACGGCCGCGCCGTTACGCGGCGTCTTCCTCATTGCGGACGCACACCTCGCTTGCCGTGACTCGTAATCCAGCTGTTGATCTTCGAGCGCTACCAACACGGGGACCGCAGCCTCGCCGCCCACGCGGCCCGGCCGGCGCACACGGCCTTGACCGACGGCATGGCGGGCGCAACGTCACCAGACGGCGGGTCATGAGCTCGAAGTTCTACGACCTCGCCGACTACGGCTGGTGGTCCCGCTCGGACAACGCGCAGCCTTTGTTGGAAGGCGCAGTCATCGCGCTCGTCGGGTTTCGGTTCGAGGACGCCGCCGACCGCGAACTCGACCAACGCGGCTGCGACATCGTTTTCGTCAAGGTGTCCCGGCTCGAGACAGAGTTGGTGTTCTTCATCGACGCCTGCAAGTCGGGCATGGCGGGCCGTGATTTTATGCACCGAATCGATCCCGAGGAGATGGCCAAGCGGTTGGGCTCGATCAACGAACGAGCCCAATACATTCTCAGTTCCACCTCCCATCAGCTCAAGTTCTACGAACTGCGCCTCCCGGTGCGGTGCAGCGAGGTGGAAGAATGCGCAGCTCCCGATGTGCCGCTTCTATGGCTACTTCCAACAGCTTGCGCTCTACCAAAGACAAGCGGACCGCCAGCCAGGAAGTAGTCGACCATGATCCGACAGACCTCTCGAAGAAGGAGACGACGCACGCAAGGGTGGCGACAGGAACTTCTGAGCGCGGCGCACCGCGCTCCTACTGATTAGGCTCCGGGCGCATGAGCGAGCCACTTTTCTCCGACGATCAGTCGATTTCCGTCAGCGCTTCCCCCGAGGCCGTCTACGCAATGGTTTCCGACCTCACCCGCCATGGTGAATGGTCGTCCCAGAACATCGGCGGCGAGTGGCTCGACGGCGCTACCGGCCAGGTGGGCGACTGGTTCGAGGGCCGCAACAAGGCCGGCCCGAACGAGTGGACCGCCAAGGTCGAGATCACCGAAGCTACGCCGGGCGCTGACTTCGGCTTCTGGACGTTGGGAACGGCTGCGAATGTGGCCCATTGGCGCTACACGATGGAAGCGGAGGGCTCCGGCACCAAACTCAGCCAGCACTACCGGCTCCACACGCTGCCCGAGGCGGTCGAGAAGTCCGTCGGTCTCCAAGGATGGACCCAGGCGGTAGCCGCCGGGATGGCAACAAACCTGGCAGCGATGAAGAAGACCGCGGAGAGCGAAGGGTGAACCTGACGCCGGCGGAGCTCGAACGGTTCCACCGCGAGGGTTATCTCTTCTTCCCCGGCCGGTTCGACGAGCGGGAAACAGCGATGCTGCGCTCCGAGGCCGACGTGCTGTACGCGACCGAACGAGACGAGGTGTGGCGGGAGTCCTCCGGGGCACCGCGCACGGCCTTCGCGGCGCACCAATGGTCCGAACCGTTTCGCCGGCTGGGCCGCCATCCGCGCCTCGTTCGGCCGGTCGAACAGATCGTCGACGGGCCGGTCTACATGCACCAGTACAAGGTCAACGCCAAGGCCGCATTCGATGGCGAGGTCTGGCAGTGGCACCAGGATTACGGCACCTGGCAGCGCGACGACGCCATGCCCGAGCCGTTGGCAATGAACGTGGCCGTGTTCCTCGATGAGGTGACGGCTTCGAACGGCCCGTTGCTCTTCATACCGGGGAGCCATCTTGAGGGTGTCTTCGAGGCCGGCCACGACCTCGGCACCACGTCCTATCCCTTGTGGACGCTCGACCGCGACACCATCACCCGGTTGGCGGAACGTGGCGGCATCGTCGCACCCACCGGTCCACCGGGTTCGATGATCCTGTTCCACGGGTGCCTGGTTCACGCCAGCCCGCCGAACATCAGCCCGTTCGGTCGGGTCATCGTGTACCTGTCGTTGTGTAGGGTGGACAACCACATCCGCCAGTTCAAAAGGGCCGAGTGGATCGCCCACCGCGACTTCACCCCGATCGAACCCTTGGCCGACGACTGTCTGGCCGACCTCGTTCCGGCTGGCGAACGATGAACCTGCACCGATTGGCCGCCGAGCGCGCAGCTGCGGGCAACCCGGTCAGGGTCGGGCTCATCGGGGCCGGCAAGTTCGGTTCGATGTTCTTGGCCCAAGCGCCACATTCGCCGCTGGTGGTCAGCGCCATTGCGGACCTCGACGTAGAACGGGCACGGCGGGCGTGCCGTGAGGTGGGCTGGTCCGACACCGCGGTCGAGGCCACCGTGTTCCTGACCTCGGCGGAGGAGCTCGTGCACCGTGACGATGTGGATGTTGTGGTCGAGGCGACGGGCAACCCCGTGGTCGGCGTCGACCACGCGTTGGCATGTTTCGCCGCCGGGAAACACCTCGTTGCGGTGAACGTCGAGGCCGACGCGCTGTGCGGGCCGATGTTGGCTCGGGCCGCTGCCGATGCGGGCGTGGTCTATTCGCTGGCCTACGGCGACCAACCGGCGTTGGTCTGTGAACAGGTCGATTGGGCCCGCTCCTGCGGGTTCGAGGTGGTCGCCGCCGGCAAGGGCACCAAACACCATCCGACGTACCATTCATCGACCCCGGACACGATCTGGGATTACTACGGGCTCACCGCAGAACAGGCCGCTGCGGCCGGCATGAACAGCCAGATGTTCAACAGTTTTCTCGACGGCACCAAGTCGGCGATCGAGATGTGTGCAATCGCCAACGCCACCGGCCTCAGCGCCGCGCCCGACGGATTGGCGTTTCCACCGTGTGGAGTCGACGACCTACCCCACATTCTGCGTCCGACCGCCGATGGTGGCGTGTTGCACCACAAGGGCCAGGTCGAGGTGGTGTCCTGTCTCGAGGTCGACTTCCGCCCGGTGTTCCGAGATCTGCGTTGGGGTGTCTACGTCGTGCTCGAAGCCCCGAACGACTACGCTGCCGACTGTTTCGCGCAGTACGGCCTGCGCACCGATTCCTCAGGCCGGTATGCGGCTATGTACAAGCCGTACCACCTGATCGGCTTGGAGCTCAACATGTCGATCCTGTCGGCGGCGTTGCGCGGTGAACCCACCGGCTGCCCAATCGGCTGGCAGGCCGACGTGGTGTCGACCGCGAAGCGCAACCTTCGCGCCGGCGAGATGCTCGACGGCGAGGGCGGCTTCACGGTTTGGGGCAAGCTCATGCCTGCGGCCGACTCGTTGGCGCTGGGTGGGTTCCCCCTCGGGTTGTCCCACGGTGTCGAGCTGGTCAACGACGTCCCCGCCGGTCGGCCCATCCGCTGGACTGACGTACGGGTGAAAGAAGACCGGGCTGCGCATCGTCTCCGTCGCGAGCTGGAAGCTTCCGGCGCCTGAACTCGACCGTGTTACGCGAACTCGATCTGGGTCGACCTTCAACCGGGTGGCGCCGTAAGCCACTGCGGTGAGCTGGGACACCCCCGACACCAGGTTCGATCATGTGGTCTCGCACTGCCTCTGCCTGGCGCTGTGAGAGCACGCGGTTGATCTCCGCGGGGCCGAGATTGTTCGTGTGTGCCCCGTTTTCCGCGACCCGATAACGCACGGTCACAAATATAGATATAAACCACGGTTAGTAGTTATTACTAGTTTCGTTCGTCATAGCCGTTTCTGAGATCGGGGCTATGGCGAGTGGGGTAGTGGCACATCATGCGATTCGGTAAGACTGTTGGTAGATCGTTTTTGGTTCTGGCCGTTCTTGCCCTAGTCGTTGGTGGTGCCAGCTAAACGGCGGAGGTGTGCGGGCCAACGCCCTGTTTGTGGACAGCGGAGATAGCCAACTTGGAGCGTGGTCAGACCGGATCGAATGGCCATTCATCCCACTTCATGCGGGCGTCGACCAGCAGGGTCGCGTGTTCACGTACGGTAGTGATCCGACTGGTGGGTAAGGCGGTCAGGTCAGTTACGACGTCTGGGATCCAACGAACAACCGCCACTCGACTCGCCCCAACGGAACCGTGTCCGACACGTTCTGTTCGATCGTCATTGGCGATCCGACATCTCGGGGGCTTTTGGTCATAGGCGGCGATGAGCGCGCTCAACCGGAGCCGAACCAGTTCACACTTCGCTACGACGCCGGGGTCATGACCGACACCGGCGAAGACATGATCTACGGCCGGTTCTATCCGACAGCCACAACTCTTTGGGATGGCAGGATCTTGGTGCAGGCCGGTCGGGAGTCCCTCGCCAACCCCGTGACCGTTTCAGAGATCTACGAGGCCGGGGAAGGCTGGCGCCTGTTGCCTGGCACCGACGACGTCGATCTCACCCAGGACCCTCCAGTGATCACCGAGGTGAGCCCTCCCCACTTCGCCAGACACTGGGCCGACAGCGTCGTGCTCCTAGATAGCCGAGTGCTCATCACCGGCGGCTCGGCTGGCATGTTGATGCTCGATGGGTCGGTGTTTGTCGGTGTTTGTCGGTGTTTGTCGGTGTTTGTCGGTGTTTGTCGGTGTTTGTCGGTTCGTCAGGCCCGGCGATTCACAAGAGTGCTGAGATGTTCTACCCTCGGTATCTGTTCGACGGCGATGGGGCTCCAGCGGAACGACCGAGGCGGACGGCCGTCCCTCGCAACATCACTCACGGGGAGTCCTTTACGGCGGCCGTGACTGGCGGCGACATCGATCGCGTGATGTTGATCAAATCCGGCGGCGTCACCCACAGCATGAACCAACAGATCTTCATTGAGCTCGGCTTCGAGCAGTCCGGAAGTGTCGTTACGATCGACGCTCGGGAGCTCGCCACGGTGGCTACCCCTGGCGAGTATTTCCTGTACGCGCTGAGCAATGGGGTTCCGTCGATAGCTGCGATCGTCAGCGTCGGCGGGGAAACCGGCCCCAACGTCATCAACGAGGAGCTCGTGAACGGTGGTTTCGAGCGGCCCTCGGTTGAAGCGGCCGCAGCGAGCGCCAACGTTCAACAGGCCGAAGCGTTTGGGTGGTCAACCAACGATTCCTACGGTGGTCTCGAGATCATTGGGTCAGGATCCAGGGGTATTGCAGCACCGGAAGGCAGCCAATACCTGGAACTAAATGGCGATGAAGGTGGCAGCCTCTGGCAAGACGTTTCAACAGAACCGGGAGTCACTTATGAGTGGTCGTTCTGGCATCGCGGCCTGTTGGACGACGACACGATCGAGTTGCTCGCTGGGCCGCCGACCGCTTCGGTGGCAGTGGTTGCTACCGCGACGACATCTCCAGGCGACTGGGCCCGCTACAACGGAACCTACGTCGTGCCGGACGGCCAAACCATCACCCGCGTGCAGCTCCGGGCGAGCGACGGTGACGACCAGGGCAACCTCGTTGACAACGTCCTCTTCTTGTCCAGCGCACCCTCGCCTCCGACGTCGCCTCGCCCACCTCTGCTGGCCTCAGGGACGGCCGGCTACTGGATGCTCGAAGAGAACGGCACCGTCTATTCATTCGGTGGAGCGAGTGGTTACGGGGGAACTGAAGTGGGCGAGTCCGTTGCTCTCGTTGCCTCCCCAAAGAGTGAGGGTTACTGGATTTTGGGGGCTGACGGGCAAGTGCACGCTCGAGGTGACGTGGCTTTCCATGGCGATCTCTCCACGAGCCCGGTCGCTCTCGACGACGGCGAACTGGCGACCACCATGGCAGCGACTCCCGGAGGAGACGGCTATTGGATCTTTACCAATCGCTGACGAGCTATCGCTTTCGGAGTCGCCGAGCATCAAGGTGACCTCGTTCACCTCGCGCTCAACCGACCGATCGTCGCCTCGGTCGCGACGCCTACTGGAAACGGGCAGTACCAGGTCGCCGCCGATGGCGGCGTTTTCGCCCACGGCGACGCCGTGTTCCGAGGTTCTGTCCCTGGGGTCCTGCCTGAAGGTACGGCGCTCAACCGTCCGGTCGTAGAGGTAGCTGCGACGTCTGGCAACGGGGGCTATTGGCTCGTCGCCAGCGACGGTGGGATCTTCAGCTCCGGTTCCGCCCCCTACCGGGGTTCGGTTCCAGCGGTACTTTCTTCCGGCACTGAGCTGAACCGTCCAGTCAACGGCATGGTGCCGTATGGAGATGGGTATCTGTTGGTGGCGAGCGACGGAGGCGTCTTCACCTTCAGCAATCTCGAATTCTTGGGAAGTCTCGGAGCGAATCCACTCGCAACTCCGATCGTCGACATAGCTGCGATGAGCTAAGTCTGGCCCGCTAGTGGTAGGGCAAATACTGCGACCATTCCCAGGCGGTGATGCCCTCGACGGATTCGTGATCGGGCGTGGCGGCCGTGTACCGACCCCACTCCTGATGTTTGATCGCAAGGAAGTTGTCGACGAGGTCCTGGCTGACCGCCTCGGACAGATCGGTATCAGCTTGGAGGTGTCCGAGGGCTTCGATCAGGCTCGTTGCCGAAACAACTTCGGTGTTGTACTCGTCCATGCCATCACCAGTCTCAGCTGGAGGGCACGGAAGGTCGTTGACCACACCAAGACGTGCCGCCTGCAGCACTGCGGCTACGGCGGTGTGAATGCTGGCTGCACCATCGGGTAGGCGGGACTCAAGCCGCGTGCCAGAACCGCGTTGTGGCGGAACCCGACTGCCAGTCATGCGGTGGTCGTATCCCCAGTTGGCCCTGCGGCCTGCGAACGACCCCGGCTGCAGGCGGTGATAGGCGTTTACGGTGGGGGCGCATAAGGCCGTGAGACCCTGATGGTGGTGACACATGCCCGCGAGACAACTTTTCGCCAAAGCGGAGAGTCCGTCGTCGGCGCTTTCGTTGACGAACGCGTTGACTCCATCTGAATCGACGAGCGAAAGGTTGACGTGTACCCCATTGCCTTCGAGATCGATGAACGGCTTGCCGAGGAACGTCATGCGCAGCCCAGCTTCCATGGCTGCTTCACGAGCCATCACCCGGAAGAGGAACGCGTCGTCAGCGGCTTTGAGCGCGTCGGTGTATTCGAGGGTGAGTTCGAATTGGCCGTTGTCGAACTCTGCGTTTATCGACTCGATGGGGATGCCTGATTTTCCGGCCCGACGCATGATCGTGTCGATCAGGCCGACCGGATCAACGAATCGTCCCGTGCCGTAGACGTAGGACTCTGGCGTGTCCCAGGCTTCCCACCCACCGTTGCCATCCGATTGCAGGACATATGCCTCGAGTTCGATACCGACCTTGGGTGAATAGCCCATGGCCTCCCAATCGGCGACGGCTTTGCGAAGAGCGAATCTGCCCGAAAATGTGAAGGGCTCGCCGTGCATCGAGAGGTCGCACACCGCCACAGCTGTCTCGGGGTCGTCCCAGCCCTGACGCACATCTGCCGGATCGAACTTTGCGTGTAGGTCGGGGAAACCCTCGAGGATGAATGATCCGGGCGTCGGTTCGAATGAACGGTCGTAGCCAAGGCTGAACACAGCGGCTGCATGCCCTGTCCCTTTGCTGGCCAAATGCGCGGGCAGGTACTTCCCTCGAGCGATACCCAAATGGTCTGGCCAGAGAATTCGGACCCGGTCGTGTTCAGTCATCGAGCACCTCTTCGTTCGAGCGAAGATCGTAGGCGTCTCGGCTAGCGAGGGGAGACACTCGACGAAAGGTCCACCACGGGTGTTAGAGCCTCTAACTCAGATGTAGCGTTGCGCTGTGCGTCAGATCTCTCATTACATCAACGGGTCCGTGACTCCGAGCTCCAGCGGCCGGACCAGCAACGTTTTCAATCCAGCCACGGGACAGGTGCAGGCTGAAGTTGGCCTCGCGTCGACAGATGAGGTCGATGCGGTGGTTGCGTCGTCTTTGGCGGCGTTCAAGCATTGGCGGGCGAGCTCGCTCGCTCAGCGCACACAAATCATGTTCGCCTTCCGCGAAATCATGTCGAGCCGTCGCCTCCAGATGGCACGAGCTGTCAGCAGCGAACACGGCAAGGTCATCTCCGATGCTGCGGGCGAAGTCGCTCGTGGCCTCGAGAATGTCGAGTTCGCCTGCGGAATCGCCCAGCACCTCAAGGGTGAGATCAGCGAGCAGGCGTCCAGCGGCGTCGATATCTACACACTTCGCCAACCAGTCGGTGTGGTGGCTGGCATCACCCCGTTCAACTTCCCAGCAATGGTTCCGTCGTGGATGTTCGCCACCGCGATCGCATGCGGCAATACGTTCATCTGCAAACCGTCGGAGCGTGACCCATCGGCAGTGATGATGATCGCCGAGTGGCTCACCGAAGCCGGCTTGCCAGACGGAGTGTTCAACGTGCTCCAGGGCGACAAGGTTGCAGTGGACGGCCTGCTGCAACACCCTGACGTCTCAGCTATCAGCTTCGTCGGCTCGACGCCGATCGCCCGCTACGTGTACGAAACGGGTACCAAGGCTGGCAAACGAGTCCAGGCGCTCGGTGGCGCCAAGAACCATATGCTCGTGCTCCCGGACGCCGACATCGAGATGGCAGCCGATGCTGCGGTGAGCGCCGCATACGGCTCCGCTGGCGAACGATGTATGGCCATCAGCGCTGTTGTCGCCGTTGGCGAGGCTGCCGACCCGCTTGTTGCAGCGATCGCCAGCCGCATCCCGGCTCTCAAGATCGGCGCCGGCGACGAACCAGACGTCGACATGGGTCCGCTGATTACCGCCGAAGCCCGCGATCGGGTGGCCGGCTATGTGACCCGAGCGAAAGACGATGGTGCACTCGCTGTCGTCGACGGTGGACAGGCCGACCTTCCCGAAGAAGGTTTCTTCTACGGTCCGACCCTGCTCGACAACGTCACCGAGGAAATGGAGTGCTATGCCGACGAGATCTTCGGCCCGGTGCTCGGTGTGATTCGAGTCGACACCTTCGAAGAGGGTCTCGACCTCATCAACCGCAACCCGTTCGGCAACGGCACCGCGATCTTCACCCGCGATGGCGGCGCTGCCCGCCAATTCCAGTTCGACGTGCAGGTCGGCATGGTTGGTATCAACGTGCCGATCCCAGTCCCAGTGGCATACCACTCGTTTGGGGGCTGGAAGGCCTCCCTGTTCGGTGACCTGCACATGTATGGCCCCGAAGGCGTGCGTTTCTACAGCCAGGCCAAGGCGGTCACGGCTCGTTGGCCCGACCCGGCTACTAGCTCGGTCGACCTCGGTTTCCCGCGCACTGTCTAGGAGGCACTGTCTAGGAGGCACTGTCTAGGAGGCACTGTCTAGGAGGCACTGTCTAGGAGGCACTGTCTAGGAGGCACTGTCTAGGAGGCACTGTCTAGGAGGCACTGTCTAGGAGGCACACATGAAGACTGAATTGTTCATCGGCGGCGAGTGGCGCGATGGCTCGGATGCCGAGCGTATTTCGGTGCTCAATCCTGCAACTGGCACGGAAATCACCACGGTTGCCGCTGGTACCCCCGAAGACGCGACCGCCGCGGTCGAGGCGGCGTCGATCGCCCAGAACGGCTGGGCGGCGACATCGCCTCGCGAACGTTCGGAAGTTCTTCGTAACTGCTGGCAGACCCTTGTTGATCACACCGACGAACTCGGTGCGTTGATCACTCTCGAACACGGCAAGCCGCTGCCTGACGCCAAGGGAGAGATCGCCTACGCAGCCGAGTTCTTCTGATGGAACGCTGAAGAGGCAGTCCGGATCCGCGGTTCGATCGGGACCGCCCCGTCGGGCGCTAACAAAATCATCGTTCGTCATCCCCCGGTCGGCGTCGTGGTGATGGTGACCCCGTGGAACTTCCCGGCGGCGATGATCACGCGCAAGGTCGCCCCAGCTCTCGCCGCTGGCAACGCTGTGGTGATCAAGCCCCCGAAGGAGACCCCGCTCACCGCGCTGCGGCTAGCTGAACTCCTCACCGAAGCAGGGGTCCCGGCCGGAGTGGTCAACGTGGTTCCCACGCTTGACTCCGGCTCATGGTTCGACGCAGCCGTAGAGCACAAGGCCACCCGCATGGTGTCGTTCACTGGTTCGACCGAAGTGGGGCAGGTGTTGCTTCGTCGTTGTGCCGATCGGGTGCTCAAGGTCGCAATGGAGCTGGGCGGCAACGCCCCGTTCATCGTGTTCAACGACGCAGACATCGACGCGGCCGTCGAAGGAGCGATGGTTGCCAAGATGCGCCATTCGGCCGAGACGTGCACCGCGGCAAACCGGTTCTTCGCCGAGGCTGACGTGGCGGCAGAGTTCACGTTGAAGCTCGCCGCCGCCATGGGTGCCATCAAAACCGGCAATGGCATGGATGCCGGCGTGACCTGCGGCCCCATGATCAACGCCGCTGCGATCGAAACAATCGACCGACTGGTTGGCGCTGCAGTGGACGCTGGGGCCGAAACGGCTCTGGGTGGTTCCGTGATCGACGGACCCGGCTTCTTTTACCAACCGACCGTGCTTGGCAATGTCGCTCCGGACTCACCCATTACGAGTGAAGAGATCTTCGGCCCGGTCGCGCCGGTCATTCCATTCACCGATACCGAGGACATGATCGTCCACGCCAACAACACCGAGATGGGTCTCGCTGCCTACGTTTACACCCGCGATATCGGTCGTGGTCTGAACGTGAGCGAACGCCTCGAGTCAGCCATGGTGGGACTCAACCGTGGCGCCATATCTGACGCGGCAGCCCCCTTCGGCGGCATGAAGCAGTCGGGTCTCGGACGTGAGGGCGCGAGCGAAGGTATCTACGAATTCTGCGAGACCCAATACATTGCAGCTTCCTGGTAGGGCAGCTTCCTGGTAGGGCAGCTTGTTGTCGAGGCTGCTTGAAGTGGGCGGCTAGCTGTTGGCCATTCCAGTCAGGTCGTAGCGGGTCGTGTCGTAGATCTTGCGGATGGCAAAACTTGACCTGATGCGCGCCACCCCAGGCAAGCGCGACAAGTACTGCTTATGGATGCGCTCATAGTCGAGGGTGTTGTGAACGGTGAGGTGGATGAGGTAATCGCTTTCGCCCGCCATCAGGTGACACGACATCACTTCGGGACACTCGGACACAGCATCCTCGAACGCGCTCAACGCCTCTTCGGCCTGGCTATGCAGGCTGATCTCGACAAAAACGTCGACCAGGCGGCCAACGCTGACCGGGTCTACGAGCATCACGTAGCCAGCGATGATGCCCGCTTCTTCGAGCCGGCGAACCCGCCGCAAGGTGGCCGATGGGGAGAGCCCGATCAGCGCCGCCAGATCGTTGTTGGCGAGCCGACCGTCACCCTGGAGCTCATTGCAAATACTGCGGTCAATTGCGTCGAGGTCGATCACGCGGCTCATTATTGTGTGCAGTAGGGCAATTTCGCAATAAAATTGTGTCACGAACCTGTGTGGCGGCATATAACGCCATCGGCTGGCGCGGGCTCGCAACTACGCTGGACGTTTGTCCAGCACTTTCGTTGGGCGAGCCGAATCGAAAGGCCGACCCATGCGCGTTGGTGTTCCCGCAGAAATCAAGAACGCAGAGCGTCGCGTCGGCCTGATCCCCGGTTCGGTCAGCGAACTCACGGGCGCAGGCCACACGGTCGTTGTTGAAGCCGGAGCGGGCCTCGGCGCCGGATTCGCTGACGAGGAGTATCTCGCAGCGGGCGCCAAGGTCGCCGGCACGGCTGTCGAAGTGTTCGAGGACTCAGAAATGATCGTCAAGGTGAAGGAGCCGCAAGCCGGCGAGCGTGCTCGCCTCACCGCTGATCACACCCTGTTCACGTACTTACATCTGGCGCCCGACGCCGCTCAAACCGCAGACCTTGTCGCCAGCGGGGCCACCTGCATTGCATACGAAACGGTCACCGATCGTCACGGGCGCCTCCCCCTTCTTGCCCCCATGTCGCAGGTCGCTGGCCGCATGGCCATCCAGGCCGGCGCACACAGTCTCGAAACAATCCAAGGCGGCCGTGGGCTCCTCCTCGGAGGAGTGCCGGGCGTTGCTCCAGCTCGCGTAGTGGTCATCGGTGGCGGCATGGTCGGTCGTAACGCAGTTGCCATGGCCGTTGGCCTCGGAGCCGAGGTGACGGTCCTCGACCGCGATCTTGGTGTGCTCGACGAGATCGACATCCAATACGGCTCCACCGTTCGCTGCGTGTACTCGACCCGCGCCAACCTCGAAGAAGAGGTCCTGGAGGCCGATCTCGTCATCGGGGCAGTGCTCGTGCCTGGCGCCGCGGCACCGAAGCTGGTGACTGCCGACATGATTCGCCGCATGCGACCTGGCTCGGTCGTAGTCGACGTCGCCATCGATCAGGGCGGCTGCTTCGAAACGTCACACGCCACGACCCACACCGACCCGACCTATGTGGTCGACGACGTCGTGCACTACTGCGTCGCCAACATGCCCGGTGGCGTGCCCCGCACCTCGACCATGGCACTCAACAACGCGACACTCCCGTTCACGATGGCGCTTGCCAATAAGGGCCCCATCGCAGCGATGCTCGCCGACGCTCACCTTCTCAACGGTCTCAACGTGCACGCTGGCCAAGTGACCGAGTTTCAGGTTGCTGAAGCCCTCGGCTACCCATACGTCGACGCCCGCGAAGCCCTCACCGCCTAACCCCACTTCTGGCGCCCCGGGATTTGGCTCTGGCCAAATTTGAGGGCGACGGTTTGTTTTGGGTGGCGTTGCCTAGCCGGCTTCGGCGCCGAAGCGGACGATGCTCAGCGGTGGGGGAAGCGGGTCCTTCGAGAGTCAGATTCTGGCCTGCAGAAGGTCTTCCTCCTGGTCGACTTCGAACTTGCGGGGATCGCCTATGTCGATGATTCGACCGTCGACCTGGGTCGCGGACGGGCCCTGCTCGATCCGTTGGGTGAAGTCCTCGAGGTTCACATCCGCTAGGTCTGCTGAGGCATACAACACCACAACGCTGACGAAGCGCCCGGCTCTGTCCTGGCCGTCGCCGATCAGGACCGCCTCAGGCTGATCGAGGAATATCTCTTCGGGGAAAGCGCGCTCGAAGTTGCCTGAGAGCGGCGCGATTCGCATGGTCAGCAGGGCTGAGTAGAGATCGAGCTCGTCTGCGAGAACGCCGAGTTGGAGGAGTTCCGGAACGTCGGCCAAGGTGCGGCGGCGCCCAGTGATGGCGGACGCAACGTCCTGGATTGCGTCGGTGTGGCGGACCCAAACAATTCGGTCGTCGATGAGGGCGAGGCGGCGGTATTCGCCGATTGAGCGGCCGGTCGTGGACAGGTCGATGTCGAGCCCGCCGTCGGTGCCCCATTCGTAGATCGTGTTGCCCTCGTACTCGACGACGTCGAGAAGGTCGCGCCAGTTGGGATCGTTTTGCACGGCGGCTTCGACGACCTGGTCCCAAGCTCGTTGATCAAACCCAACTTCGAGTCGCATCTCGTTCGGCGTGGCAGTTCGGCCGAACGCTCCGAGCGGGCCGACCGGGAGCAGGTCAGCTCGGGAGGCCAGCGATCCCCGGTAGTTCTCAACAGCGCTGTCTGGTGCCTCATCCGAAGGCAAATCGATGTCGAAGTGGACCGGGCTCGGTCGATGTCAAGGATGGTGATCGGGTTGAAGCGGGTTTCGCTGTCGTCTGGCATCGAGGCGAGGAGGTGTACCCAACTGTCCTCGTCGTAGTCTGCGAAGCCCGCGGACGGTCCGTCGGTGAACTCATCAGCGAAGAGGTCTTCAGCTGGGGCGAGGCGGTAGAGGGCCTCGACCTCGGCAAACGTGGACTCGTAACATTCCTCGTGCACCCGCTCATACACAGTGTCGTAGAGGTAGAGGCCGGTCGCCCGGTCGAGCACGGTGCTGCTGAGCGAAGCGCTGTTGTCGAGCATGCATTCGCCGAGAGCATCGAGAGCCGCCGTGTACTCCTCGAATGTGGCTGATTCGCTGGCTGGATCCACTTGTGCAGCGCCGTTTGGGAGTTCTTCAGTGGTGGTCGTGACGCCCGTTGCATCGTTCACTGCCTGGGTCACCGCAGCGCAGCTGGCCGAAAGCAGCGCGATGACGGTGAGGAACACGAGACGACTCAAGTGAGTGCGCGTCGTACTCGACGACGGGGAGGCGACCACACACCAACGGTGGGCCGCACGGCGGCCGCCTTTACGGTCGGTACCGTCCCCCGTGTGAGCAGCCGCGCCCTTGAGGACACTCCCCGCGCCGACATGGTCCGGTACCTCCTCGATCGCGATGTCAGGGTGGCGACGTTCGTGGGCAAAGGTCACGAAGCAACTGCGGCGGCTTTCGTTTCGGCTGGCGGGTTGATGAGCGCTAACGAAGGCACGACGGTTGTGTGGCTCGCGGACGAGGTCTCTCGCCGACCTGTTCCGGACATCGCAGGCGGTCTTGCCAATGGCGGAACTGTGATTGTTGAGGCGTCGCTTCCAGTTGACCCGCAGATGCCTCCAACCGTGTTCCCAATGCTTGTGGAGATCGATCGGGTGGCGCTTCTGTCGTACGACGGCGCCTCTTATCGGCGAATCGAGTTCGCGAACGGCGGCTCGCAGGCGCGGGCGATCACCCCGCTGGGTCTGGGGGAACTCGACGCAGTCGCGCTTGGTGGTTCCGCGTCTCATCAACTCGTGCGCCGTGATGCCGACACTTCTGGTCAGGCGTTCGCTGATCATCACCCAGCGCATCTGTCATGGTTTCGTCACAATCCAACGGAACCAGACACCGAAACCCGAACGTCTCATTCACTAACCAGTTGAAGAAGCCGTCAGTGAAGGCTCGGTACCCGAGCCTTCGAGAAGAGGTTCAGTCTGATGAAGAAAACCAGCTCTCTCAAGAAAACCGCGGTGGCGCTGATGGGGTTGACGCTCCTAGCGACCGCTTGCACCAGCGACGGCAGCGATGCGACGCTTCGCGACGACACGCCCACCGATCGGACCATCGACATCGGCCAGCCTGGTGTCGACCTTCCTCTGCTCACCGCCCTCACCACATTCGGTGAATGCTCGGAGTACCTCGAGAGTGTGCAGGCCAATGCTCTCGAAGTCGTCGGACCTTGGGGACTCGAGCAGAACTACTTCTTCGGAGGCGGGATTGTCGAGGATTTCGCCTCCGAAGAGTCCGCTGACAGGGACTCGTCGATCAGCGGTGGCTTGACCCAGGATACCCTCGCGACGACTTCAGGTGAAGCCGGTGTGGACTTCAGCACGACCAACGTGCAGGAGCTCGGCGTCGATGAGCCCGACCTGATCAAGACAGACGGCGACCGCATCGTGGCGTTGGCTCAGGGCACGGTTCACATCATCGACGTGACCGGCGACAACGCTGAGTTGCAGGGCTCGGTGAGCGTCGACGACATCTGGACCCAAGACATGTTCATGCAGGGGGATAGCGTGCTCCTGCTGGCCCATTCGTCGTCGGAGTACGGCCGGGGAGGCAACTACTATTCGCCGCTCAGCGTGTTGGTTGAGATCGACATCAGCGATGGCGCCGACCCTCAGGTCGTTCGTCGTATGGAGATGGACGGCAGCTACCTCAGCGCACGAATGATTGACGGCGTCGTCCGAGTGGTCGTGCAGAGTTCGGTTACGGGCATCGAGTGGGAGTACCCCGAAGGCGGCGGCCTGCGTGCAGAACGCAACGCCACCGAAGCCAACCAGGAACTCATCCAGAACTCGACCGTCGACAACTGGCTGCCGTACTACATCCTCAGCGATGGCTCCGGTCGTCAGCTCAGCGAGGGCAACCTCGTCGAGTGCGATCGGGCCTATCACCCTGAAGAGTTCAGCGGTCTCAACCTCTTGAACGTGGTGACGATCGACATGAGCGCCGACGGTCTGGGCGGCGACATCGACGGCGTCGGCGTGCTCGCCGACGGCCAAACCGTCTACTCAAGCACTGACAACATGTACATCGGTACCACCAAGTGGGTCGACTGGGCGGAATTCGAAGACGCTCGAAACGCTGGCGAAGCGCCCCCGGCAGTGACCACCGAGATCCACAAGTTCGACATCTCGGATCCCACAAGCACCGACTACGTCGCCAGCGGCGCCGTGACCGGAACAGTGCTCAGCCAGTACTCATTGTCGGAGCACGAAGGCAACCTGCGTGTGGCCACCACCGTTGGAGCGCTCTGGGGCTGGACCGATGAATCGGAGAGTTTCGTCACCGTCCTTGAGCAGCAGGACGTTGAACTGGTGAACATTGGCCAGGTCGGTGATCTCGGCCTCGGCGAGCAGATCTTCGCCGTTCGATTCATGGGAGACATCGCCACCGTCGTGACATTCCGGCAGACCGATCCGCTGTACACGATCGATCTCAGCGACCCGACCAACCCGACCGTGCTTGGCGAACTCAAGATCCTCGGCTACTCGGCATATCTGCATCCGATCTCCGACACCCTCGTCATTGGAGTTGGCCAGGATGCAACAGAGGAAGGTCGGACCACAGGAACTCAGGTGTCGCTGTTCGACATTTCCGACCTGGAGAATCCGGTTCGTCTGTCTCAGTGGCACCTGCCGGGCGGCTGGACTCAGGCTGAGTTCAACCCGAGGGCGTTCCTCTACTGGGCAGCCGAAGACCTGCTTGTGCTGCCGGTCAACGTATGGGGCTATGAGCAGGGCGCCGAATCTTTCCTTGGCGCTGTTGCCCTGGATGTCTCCGAAAACGTCGTCAGCGAACGGGCCCGCATCACCCATGCAGAGCCTGGCAAGC